>CBDUBU010000122.1:0-11770 GCA_965365465.1 uncultured Rhodothermaceae bacterium | reverse complement strand
AGCGTATCCGCGAGCCGCTGTTTAATTCGGCTATAGAGCCATCCGGCAACGTCAGGGTTTTCTGGGCGCCGTAAGGGGCCGCTACTGTTACAGCTCGGCTCCAGATCACCATGCCGATTACCAGTGCTGCCGCCAGGGCGATTGCCGCCATTATGCCGGTTCGGGAGGGGCGATTGCGGAGAATTGGCTGCCGATCTTTTCTTTGTGTTTGATGCGGTTTTGCCTGCGGAATCGGTTCAATACGTTGCAGGATGTCCTCCCATGCGGCATCGGTGGTCGGCGCCGTTCCTGTATCATTTAAAACGTGACCGAGCAGGTTCCAGACCCGCTCCATCCGCTGTAGCGCTTCAGGATGATTCTGCCCGGCATCGGCTCGAAGCTCCGGGGGCAGCGGCGGGGGTGTTTCTTTATTCATGGTCTCAGCAGCGTAGGTTCAAACGCCTCGATGCGTTCTTGCAGGAAGGCCAGCGCGCGCACAATATGGTTATTGACGGTTCGCGGCGAAAGATCCATCAGGGTTGCAATCTCACGGTGGCTCAGGCCATGCATACGGCTGAGTAGAAGCGCCTCACGCTGTCGCTCCGGCATCTCACTCAGCCATGTTTGCAACTGCCGCCTCAGCGCGTCGGCATCGAGCTTCTCCTCTGTTTGCTCTGCACGCGCTGCCGGCGGAGCATTTCCATGCAGAAGCAGATGCTTTTGTGCGTGGGTTCGCTCGTCCCTCAGATAGCGCAATGCCCGGTTGCGCGCCATCCGGTACAGATAAGCCTTCAGCGATTGCGACGGGTCAAGGGTCTCGCGCAATCCCCAAAGAGATACAAATACATCCTGGATCAGATCGTGGGCGATTGTATCGCTGCCCACGATCGAACGTGCATACCTTACCAGATCCTCACGCAAGCCTCGAAAAATGGCCTCAAAGGCAATGCGATCTGACTGAATAAGTCGCGTGCATAGCGCCTCCAGTGATTCAGCTTGCCGGGATGTCGCTTTTTCCATCAAAACGGCATTTGCAGCCATGTAGAAGCAGGGGAGAGGGTTGTCTGCGCAAATGGGCGCCACAACGCACGTAAATGCACCCCTGAGCATATAGTCCGGAAGTGCTAATAAATAGCACATGAGGCAACCACAATGACCACCCTGGCAGCGAAACGGCGTCTATTCCTTACAACGAAAGTAGAAGCGCGCCTATTGTTTCAGCGCTCGGTAGCTGATAATCTCAATTCCCCTGTTCTCAATAGCCTCTTTGATCCGCGGATCTTTGAACAACTGCGTGACGCCTTCCCGGTCGTCTGCTACATTTTCATATCCTATGTGAAAGATGGCCTGCATCTCAGGAGTGTCATAGCCCGGGTGATCGAGAAACAGGTAGTCGCCTGCTTCCAGCTTTTCCAGCATCCGGATGAAACTTGCGACCTTTTCCTCCGGAGTTTTCGAGGCTCCGTCGTAACCGCCGCTCATCTGCACGCCGTGTTCCTTCAGGTCGATGTCCAGGTTGTACTCTTTTGCGAGGCGCCTGACGAGAGCATCTATGTCTTTTGAAAGCCCGTTGAAGCCCATATGACACGAAACATGGCTGAGTTGAGGGATCGTTTTGCGAACCAGTTCGATCTGGGCGCGCAGTTCCTGCTCTATCTCATCGAGTTTCCATTCTGCGCCAAGCAATGCCCTGTCTTCAGGATAATTGTCATTAGGCCAGATCATCGGGAAAAAATAGCCGTTGCTGTCCACAATGCTTGGCGCATAGGTGAGGGGGCGCCACTTGAGCGTTTCCCATTCGCTGGTCAGCACGAGATGGATGCCGACATCCAGCCCCGGATGCTCCTTCAGAAGCGCAACAGCTTCGGGAAACCAGGGCGTGGGCGCCATCACCTCAACGCTCTTCATGATGCCGTTCTGGTAGGCATCGATGCACGCCAGGTTGACGGCATGGGTCATTCCCATATCATCTCCCCGAACGATGAGCCGGATGGGTTTCGTATTCTGCGCCGCCGCAGGCAAGCCGATGAAGGCAATCAGCAGCAGCAATAAAAGCTTTCTCATAGAAGGGTGTGCAGGATGAAGCATTGGAACAAACAAGAGCCTGGACAGCAGGCCGGGCAGGCTGAAGCGCTCAAACGGTAATATCTGAGCCTCAAGACATAATAGTTATACATTAGCAGTGAAAATAGTGCCTGGCGCCGCAAACAGTGCTGGATGATCGGTTAGCGGATCTCAGCGAGCAGACTTGCCGGGCATTCCCCTTTCCTTTACTTTTTGCGACAGTCAATCTGCACAACTTCAAGAAATGAAATGATGCGTTTTCCAGGCTGGATTTTTCTGTTGTCCCTTTTCCTTTCAACAGGACCGGGGATGCTCTTTGCTCAGGAGTCAGTTCGTCAGCCGTCAGGCTTCGTAGGCGTTCGGGGCGCGGAGATCATAACGCCGGATGGTCAGGCTTTGCTGCTCCAGGGCATCAATCTGGGCAACTGGATGGTGCCGGAAGGTTATATGTTCAAGTTTGAAAAGGCAGTTGCCCCCTGGCAGATCAGGCAGATCGTGGCCGAACTCGTCGGGCCGGCAGAAGCAAGCGCATTCTGGGAGCAGTACTACGATGCCTACATCACGAGAGAGGATCTTCACTACATCAAGTCAATCGGGCTGAATTCCGTTCGGGTGCCTTTCAACTACAAGTTGTTTACCCCGGAAGACTATCCGGATGTATGGATAGGGCCTGGATTCGACTTGCTGGACCGGGTCATCGGGTGGAGCAAGGAAGAAGGGCTGTATGTCATTCTGGATATGCACGCTGCGCCCTGCGGGCAAACCGGCGAGAACATCGACGATGGCATCGGGTATCCCTGGCTTTTCGAGAGCGAAGCCTGTCAGGAACGAACCGCCGGGGTGTGGCGCAGAATTGCAGAACGGTACAGGGATGAGCCGACGGTGATCGGGTATGACCTGCTCAATGAACCGATTCCTCATTTCTCGGGGTATGAGAAGCTCAATGAACGGCTGGAGCCGCTTTTCCGACGCATTACAGCCGCCATTCGGGAAGTGGACCGGAACCACCTGGTTTTTCTCGGAGGAGCGCAGTGGAACAGCAACTTCAAGGTGTTCGGACCTCCATTCGACGATAAGGCCGTTTACACCTTTCACAAATACTGGACGGATCCCACGGCGGAGGTTATCCAGGAGTACGTTGCTTTCCGGGATCAGTACAACGTTCCGATCTGGATGGGAGAGTCGGGGGAGAACACGAATGAGTGGATCGCCGCGTTTACGGAAACGCTCGAACAGAACAATATCGGATGGTGTTACTGGCCCTACAAAAAGATGGATGCCGAGAGTTCCATACGCACGTTTGACCGGCCTGTTTACTGGGATGAGATCGTCGCGTACCAGGCATTGTACGGGGAAAGCTTCGAGGAAAAGCGGAAGGCCCGTCCGACGCTTGAGCACAGCCGGGCTGCGCTGGCCGACTTGCTCAGAAATGCCCGTTTTGAAAACTCACGCGCAAATGCAGGGTATGTAAAAGCTCTTGGGATGAAAGCGCCCTGACGGATTGACGCAGAGACAAAGCGCCGGGGGGGGCCTAATGCATATGGTGCGGCGCCGGGGCAGGCGATGCCGGATGCGCATCTTGCTGCTCTCGGCCAGGCATCGGCATTTCATGAGCAGCCCCGTGGTGAGATCCGCCGGGGAGCCATTGCATGACCGTATGCTGCGCTGGCGTTCCCCTTATGACCGTCATCAGGCCCAGGAGAATAACGATGATGCCGCCGGCCCGGTTGAGATGAGATCGCCAGGCCGGACGCAGCAAGTGTCCGGTCAGTCCAAGCGCAAAAAGAGCAGGGATGGTAGCAATGCCGAACACGAACATCGTGACTGCGCCTCCAGCCGGCGTGCCGGTTGCGCTGGCCTTCATCAACAAGCCGTAAACAAGACCGCAGGGAAGCAGGCCGTTGAGCAGACCAAGCCCGAAGGTGCCGGAAAAGGATCTGCGTTGCAGGAAATACCCCAGCGCCTGTTTGAATCCCGGAATGCCGGCGAGACGGCCTGCGCTCTCGATCCGGTCGAAAACACCGAGCACGCTGAGTCCAATAAAAAGCATGGCTATGCCCGCCACAATGCTGAGGACATTCTGAGCGCCCGTGATCCCGGCAAGTGCTGACCCCATCGTTCCGGCTGCTGCTCCAAGCAGCGTGTACGTCACTGTCTTGCCGAAGAAATAAAAACCCTGGTGGAGTACACCCGTTGTGCGGTCATGCGTCGTGTTGATGGCAAGCACGAAACCTCCGCACATACCCAGACAGTGCGCGCTGCCGAGAATGCCGGCAAGAAAGACAAAATATAGATCGCTCATGTGTTCCGGATTTCAGTCAGCGACCTCATTTTTAAAGGATATGCGCAAGTTCAGGAAGATAGTTTCTGGCTTCGATGGACCTCCTGTCGGCAGGGATTGTAAACCAGAAAGTGGATCCCCTGCCATGTCCCGATTCTACTCCGATTTGCCCATTGTGTGCTTCAACCAGATTTTTAGCAATGGCCAGACCAAGGCCGGTGCTTTTTTCACCCGCTGTCGGTTCAGCGGAAAGTCTTGCAAAATTGAGGAAGAGCCGGCTCCGGTCTTCCGGCGCAATGCCAGGTCCCTCATCTTGAACAAAAAAGCGCCACTTTCCGGAGGCGTATGTTGCGCCGATAGTGACTGTGCTTCCAGGTGGAGAGTATTTTATTGCATTTGAAACCAGATTGTCAAGCACTTGTCGCAGGCGCCGCGCGTCTGCGGTTACAGAACCTTCAAGGGGGGGCTGCAGAACGAGGCGGGTGCCTTTGGGAGAAGCCAGTTGCGTATGCCGATCAACAGCCTCTTGCAGGAAGTCATGGATAGGCATGGACTCTTTCACAATGGAAAGCTGTCCGGATTCGATCTGGGCTACATCGAGCAGGTCGCTCAGCAGGTCGATTACATAGTCAGCGTGCCGGGAAATATCCTTCAGAAAAGACAGGCGTAGGTCCTCCGGCAAGGAGTCCCTGCCATGGTAGAGCAGGGAGCCGGCCATCTGAATGCTCGCCACGGGGCTGCGAAGATCATGCGCTACCACACCGAGGAAGTAATTCTTCATTTCGTTGACGCGCCGCAGCTCGCTGTTCTGCCGCTCAATCTCTTGATTCTGGCGCTGGATCTCGGACATGAGCCGTCCTTTCTCAACCAGAACGGCCACATGGTCGGCAATCTGGAGAAAGGTATCTACGTGCGCATCGGCATAGGCATTGCGCTCTTTGCTGGAAAAAAAGAGAAAGCCGATCGGAACGCCGTTGGAAACGAGCGGACAGGTCAGCGAGGAGCGGATGCCCTCCCTGACAATCAGACGTGTTGAAGCGGAATGTGGGTGCTCAGAGAGGTAGACCTCCAGATCATTCAGAATCCGGGGTTCTCCGGTATTCATGATGCGTTGGAGACTGCTGCCTGCAAGCGGCGCCGAGTAGCCTACCGGCAAACGAACCCGCTCGTAGTCGCTCTTCGCCCAGTGGGAAACAAGCGTCTTTCCATCCTCTCCGATGAGCGAGAAGCCAATCCGGTTATAGGGAATGATGCCCTGGAAACTGTGGTAGATCCGTTCCAGTACATCTTCCAGAAGAAGGCCGCTGCTGATGTGCCTGGTGACCTGAAGCAGCGTTTCCATTTCATGCATACGCTTCTCGACGGACATCGCAAGCAGATGCAACTCCTTTTTCTGTGTGCCTGCGCCCACCGCGGCATGATCAACATGGGCTGAACCATATGCACCGGCCTCTAACGCCGAAAGGACACCAAGGCACTCGTTGCACTGCCTGGTAGAATTCATCGCGTTGTCTGCAGGACTATGTTCCATCAGCACATTAGCCGAGTTGATCGCTAAAAGAAGATTACCATGCGGCAAAACCTTCCTCTCTCGGATATCCAAAATCTGCCGCGTAAAAGCCTGATAAGCTGTTTCGCGTTTGATACGTCCACTCCGGGACATAACCCAGGCTCAAAATACCGAAACAACCACAATCATGCCAAAGCCACCGGCGCCTCTCGCTATCCGGCAGAAGGAAAGTAAACTGAATCCGGTGTTTGCATAGAAGCGCAAGATAATCCGACCTATCTTGCTTCTGTATTGCAGTCAAAAATAATTTCCGGGGTACAGGTGACGAGATTGATGCTGATCGCGCTGGGCGGCGCCTTCGGGGCATTGCTTCGGTATGGCGTTTCGGGACTTACGCACCGACTTGCAGGGGCCTCCTTTCCCTGGGGCACGCTGGCGGTGAACTTGCTGGGTTGTCTTCTCATCGGGTTTCTGTGGGCATTCTCGGAAAAAGTTCAGCTTTCGCCCGGAGTCAGGTTGCTGGTTTTTACGGGTGTACTGGGCGCTTTCACTACGTTCTCGACCTTCGGGCTGGAAAGCTTCAACCTCTTCAGAGAGGGAGAAGTCGGACGGGGCATTGTGAACATACTGGCAAGCAATGTTCTGGGCCTGGGTTGCGTATTCCTCGGATTTATCGCCGCCAGGTTGCTGTTCGAATCACTACAGTCATGAGAGGCTGCCTTGAAACTACCGGAAGAAGGACTGATGCTGCGCATCATGATTGGAGAAGCGGATTCATACAAAGGGAAACCGCTCTATGAGCAGATCGTGCTCAAGGCCCGCGAACTGAATATGGCAGGCGCTACCGTTACACGCGGGATCATGGGTTACGGAGGGAGGAGCCGTATTCACACAGCCAAAATTCTCCGCTTGTCGGAGGATTTGCCTGTCGTAATTGAAATTGCCGATGTCGAAGAGCGAATCCAGCAGTTGCTTCCCTTTCTGGAAGAGACGATACAAGGCGGGCTGGTTACGCTGGAGAAAGTCCGTGTGTTGCAGTACCGTCACGCAAGCGAGCGACTGGAGCAGTGAATCCCAGCGCAGGGTCAGTTTCTTGCGGCAAGTTCGTCAATATCCGGTTCGTAGGTTTCAACGAAGCGTGTAACTCCTTCATCCAGAAAGGCTGTGAACTCCGACACAGAAGCTACGCCACTCCACTTCGAGATCAGCTTTTCGTCTGGCGTCATAATGGCGTAAGTGGGCAGGGCGACGGTGCCGGTAAGTTTCAGTTGATACCGCTGGTATTCATCGCCGCGCTCCAGGCCGTCTGTATAGAGGCGAAGAAGCACAAAGTTGCGCGCAAAGCGATCATTCACCTCTGGAACTGGAAATATATTGGCCTCCATCTGCCGGCAATTCGTGCAGGTGTACCCCGTAAAATCAACCAGGACGGGCTTTCCAGTGCTTTGCGCTTCCGCAAGGGCAGCCTCGATGCTGTCCACGTGCCACCCGGATTCGTCGTGGCTCGCCGTCGAAGTGTGTGTTTGCATCAGGCCGGTAAGAAGGCCGACATCTGTTGCCTGCCGGGGAGGTAGGTATGCGTCGATAGCGCCCAGAGGAGCGCCAAGTAAACCGGGCAAGAGATAAAGCGAGAGACCAAAAAAAGCCACTGCGCTCAGGAGTCGTCCAACCCCGATATGTTCGACGGGCGGCTCATGTTTCAGAGGAAGCTTGCCTAGCAGGTACAACCCGGCGAGGAAAAAAATGACCGTGACCAGCGCGATAGCGAGCGGGCGGGTAATGAGGTTCCAGTTCCAGACCAAGTCGGCGTTTGAGAGAAACTTGATGGCAGCGGCCAGTTCAACAAAGCCGAGGACCACCTTCACGGAATTCATCCAAACGCCCGACCGCGGCAGGGAAGACAATCCTCTGGGGAAGAGAGCAAAAAGCACGAACGGCATCGCAAACGTTGCGCTAAAGACCAGCATACCGAGAACCGGGTAAGTCCACTCTCCACCTGCCGTAGCGGCCAGCAGTCCGCCTACGAAAGGCGCTGTGCAGGAGAAAGACACCAACGTGAGCGTAAGCCCCATGAACAGCACGCCGACGTAGCCTCCCTGTTCATTGCTTTTCCGGTTGAAATAGTTGAGCAACCCGGAAGGCAGGCGCAGTTCGAAAAGCCCCAGCAGCGAGAGCGCGAACACGACAAACACGACCCCGATGAACAGGTTTATCCAGGGGTTTGCAGCTATGGATTGCGCGCCGGAAGCGCCAACCAGCGCAGCCATCAATACGCCCAGACCTGTAAAAGTCAGTACGATAGCCAGCCCGTAAATAGCGGCCATACGGGCAGCTTCGCTTCGGCTTCCCGAATGCTTCGTGAAATAGGAAACGGTAAGCGGGATCATGGGGAACACACAGGGCGTCAGTAGGGCGGCAAGCCCGGCCCCCAGAGCAAGCAAAAGAAATCCCCAGAGACCTCCTGTGCGGGCCTCATTCATTTCACTGCGGGAGTCAGGTCCATTGCCGGGCAGCGCCTCACCGGGCGACGAAGCCGCGCTTCCGAGATCAGAACTATCCCTCTGAGTCAGCGCAGCGGCAGGGGGGAAGGCGTCCTGAATACCGGAGGAATCACCGAATTCTGGGTCGTCTGTGGACGGATCTCCACTTTCGGTTTCAGCCGGGCCTGATTCGCCGGGCGGACCTGAAGAAGCGAAGGCGGAGCGAACTTCGCCTGCCGAAACGGAGAGGTTTACGGAAAAGGGATCTGTTCTCGGTGGCAGGCATATCCGGTCATTACAGACCATATGCGTAATCTTGCCCTCCAAGGTGTATGCGCCGGGGAGAACAGATCCAGCGATCCCTATGTCCGCTTCTACTGTGGCTTTTTCTTCAAAGTAACGAACGTTCTCCTGAAAGTTAGGGTCGAATCCCTCGGAAGGCTCCGACTGCCGGATCTTCTTCACGCTGAACCCTTCGGGTAGGCCATCGAAACGCACTGCAAGCGGCCTGCCAGCAGGCGAGTCGAGCGCATAGAGATGCCACCCGTCCTCAATCTGCAACAGGAAGCGGATCCCGATTTGCTCTCCCGGATGCGCTGCGGAGCGGGTTGGTTCGATTTGCCAGGACACCTTTGCCTGGGCGCCTCCTGAGAAGGAAGCGCCGGGAACCTGAGCGCTTGCTTGAATGAATGAGAGCGCCGCCAGAGAGGTTGCAAAAGCAAAGATGCGAAGCAGTGGCATCAGTAGCTTGTTCATAGCCGTAGAGCCGCCAGGGTCAATATTGAGCCTCACAGGGGATAAGGCTGTATGGCTCTGCCGGCGAAGCGTTGCGGCGTAATCATTAAGAGACCTTTTCTTCCAGAAGATCAATAAGTATAGGGCGAAGCGCCTCCTTCGTTATCATACCTGGCGCATAACGTCTTACCTTGCCCTGGCGGTCGATAATGAAAGTGGTCGGCAGTCCGGCAATAGGCCCATACTGGTCTGAGGCGCTCCCGTCATCTACCATGACTGGGTAGTTAAAAGGATATTGTTCTGCAAAAGGACGAACCACTTCCATGCCTTGCTCGTCCACTGCTATCCCGACGAAAAGAACGCCCTGGGTTCCCAGTTCGTCTTGTAGTTCGATGAAATCAGGAATCTCCTGGCGGCAGGGGGGGCACCATGTAGCCCAGAAATTGAGCACGATAACCTCGCCCCTGTGCTCGGCAAGCTGGAACCGGTCGCCTCCGAGGGTGGAAAGCGTGAAATCCGGCGCCGTTACATCCCTGGTGGCTTCATAAAAAGGAGCAGACACCTCCTCCGGGGCTGCCTCTTGCTGTAAAGCATTCCCGCTATAGGTTTGGTCTGTCGCCTTAAGTTCTTGTTTTTCCGGTTCTGCCGCTTCGTTTTCTGCTGTGACCGAAGCATTCTGTTCGCCCTGGCAGCCGGCCAGAAACAGCATACCGGCTGTCGCGAGCACAAGCGCCCGGAGGATGGGCGCTGCAAAGAGAGGATATGACAAACGCATGCAGACCATGGAACCGGCTCAAAAGGGCAGCCTTTTTTCGGGGATACTCAACCCGGCTTCCCTGCGAATGTTTCTCTGGCTCCTTTTCGCACATAACGATTGCCTCGCTGACCCCGGTGTTCTTTTCAAGCATTATTCCTAGCTTGAACGGGCATGTTCAGGCGCGATGCTTTAATATCTATTCAGGACTGGATCCTTCGGTCCTCTTGCCATGCCTGTTTCTAAAAGTGAGTGTCTTCCGCGCCGGACTCGTCCCGGCTATTGATACAGTCGGTCAGCCTCTCAATCCCTGCTTGAACCTAAACATCCTTGCCCATGGAACCATTGGAACTACACGAGCACCGTTTCTTTGACTCTGATCCGGCTGTTCGCAAGATCGCTGTTTCTCTCTACGAGGAAGTGCGAAACCTGCCGATTGTCGGCCCCCATGGGCACGTTGACCCGAGCCTGCTGGCTGAGAACCGTCCTTTTCCGGAGCCAACCTCTCTCATTCTCATTCCGGATCATTATATCTTCAGGATGCTGTATTCGCAGGGCATTTCTCTGGAAAGCCTGGGGATTCCCACCTGGGATGGCGCTTCCGTTGAAGATGATGCCCGTGAGATCTGGCAACGCTTTGCCGACCACTTCTTTCTGTTTGCGGGGACGCCCACCGGCGCGTGGCTCAACCATGAGCTCTATCACGTATTCGGCATCCGATGCAAGCTCGATCATCAGTCAGCCATGTATGTGTATGAGAGCATCCGCGAAAAACTTCAGTCTCCGGAATTCCTGCCCCGCGCCCTGTTCGACAGGTTCAAGATCGAGGTGTTGACGACGACAGACGCCGCCACGGATACCCTGGAGCATCATAAAGCGATTCGGGCTTCCGGCTGGAAAGGGAATGTCATTCCATGTTTCCGTCCCGATGCTGTTCTTGCTGTTGCTGCTCCCGGATGGAAAGACCACATAAGCGCATTGGAGCGCGTGTGCGGATGGGAGATCAATAACTATGATGATTTTATCCGTGCTCTGGAAGATCGCCGGGCTTTCTTCAAAGCAATGGGCGCTGTGTCAACGGACCATGCGGTGCTGGTTCCTTATACCCATGCCCTCTCGCAACAGGAAGCAGAACGAATTTTCGCCCATGCGTTGGCGGGACAGAGCAACAGCGAGGAGGAAGCCCAGTTTCAGGCGCACATGCTGATGGAAATGGCTCGAATGAGCACGGAAGATGGACTGGTGATGCAGATTCATCCGGGATCGTTCCGGAACCACAACCAGGCCATTTTTGAACGTTTCGGCCTCGACAAAGGCGCGGATATTCCTGTGCAAACGGAATACACCCGCAATCTGCGCGAGCTGCTCAACGCCTATGGCAATGACAGCCGGTTCACGCTGGTTGTTTTCACGTTGGACGAAACGGCTTATGCACGCGAGTTAGCCCCGCTGGCAGGACACTATCCGGCGATGAAGCTTGGGCCTGCCTGGTGGTTCCATGACAGCATTGAAGGAATGACTCGTTACCGGCAACAGGTTACGGAGACGGCAGGGATCTACAACACCGTTGGCTTCAACGACGACACACGGGCTTTTCCTTCGATCCCGGCGCGGCATGCTCTGGCCCGACGGGTAGATGCCAACTATCTGGCAGGACTCGTAGCGCGCCATATCATCGATATGAAAGATGCCCGCCGGATGGCGCGGGCGCTGGCTTATGACCTGGTGAGAAAAACCTACAAGCTCGATCGGAAGCCTGTTTCCGTTTAGACAGGCCAGGATCACCAGCATGGTGTGAAGAAAAAGGGACGCTCTGGATGGGCTGCTATCCAGAGGCGGTTGGGTATGTCATGAAAGCTGCTTCAGCGGGATACCCCTCGTCCTCCATAGCGCCCTCGGTACAACGGCCTCATGGATTATTTTGCGGTTTCTGCGGGTTTTTAGCGGTTTATTGCGGTTTTTCGTTC
>CBDUBU010000121.1:0-11833 GCA_965365465.1 uncultured Rhodothermaceae bacterium | reverse complement strand
ACGTTACGCCTCCGACCCACGCTTCCGGTTTTTCGCCGCGACCGACGGGATCGGCTGGGCGGCCCATTACAACTGGCTGCTGGCCCGCGGGCAGGGCAGTTACTTTGCATGGATGCCGCACGACGACACCTTTCCGCCGGGATATTATGCCAGGCTCGCCGGCTACCTGGACGCTCACCCGGAGACGCTGCTCGCCTTCGGCCCGCTCATTGCAGTCGAGGGGGAACGGGAACTGAACTGGTCGGCGGCGCTGCAACAGCCGCCGCCCTGGCACAGGCCGGATGGATGGAGCGCCCGCGATGCCTGCCGGATGCTCCGGTTTCACCCCTACGTGCCGTTTCGAGGGGTGTTCCGCCGCGAGCCGGTCGTCCGGGCGGGATTGACCCTTCTTCCGACCTTGCACAACCAGTCTGCCGATGTGGGGTGGGTTTTTGGAGCGGCGCTGCTCGGGCCCGTCCGGTATGTGCAGGCGCCGGCGTGCGTGAAGCGGCACTACGCCGAAAGCACCCACCGGCGGACGATGCCGTTTTCCTTTCGGAGCCGGTCGAGTCTGTATCCGGTGCTGGCGCGGCACACGCTCCGGTACGCGCCGTCGGTTCAGGAGGCGCTAGCCGGGCTTTTCCGGCTGGCCTGGCTCTACGCCGTCAACGTCGTCGCGCCTCACGTCCGGAAAAGCCTAGCGGGGTCTTTGCGCTTCCGGCGCGGGGTTTAGAAACGGCCCGGCAGGCGCTCGCTTTACGGCTTTTTTGTGACCGGGCAGCCTGCCATGCCGGCTCCATAGACGCTTCGCGGACGCTCAGGACGATACTTCGGGGCGGCGGCTTGCTTTCCAGTCTCCCTCACCCCTGTGTCATCCCGATGAAGGAGGCGCCAGGCGCAGCCGGCTGGCGTAGTAAATCCCTGTCCTTCCCGCCTGCCGGAGGCTCAGAGATACGGCGTGAACAGCCAGCACAGCGAGTCGCGGATGCGCACCGGGAGCGAGCGCCTGTCCATCTCTGCCAGCGAGGTCTCCCGCGACCGCGCAACAGCCTCGCCGAACCGGGCGGACAGGCGGCTGTTCAGGACGGGGTCGAAAACCTCCAGCACCATCTCGAAGTTGAGCCGCAGGCTGCGCGGGTCGAGGTTTGCCGAGCCGATCAGGGCGTAGAAATCATCCACCAGAAACAGCTTGGTATGCACGAAAGGCGGCGGCTGGTAGAAGACCCGGATGCCGTTCTGCAACAACTCCCAGAGCATGTTGTCCGAGGCCCATTTCACATACGGAAGGTTGTTTTTGGAAGGCAGGACGACCTGCACGTCTATTCCGCGCAGGGCGGCAGCCTGGAGGGCGCCGATCAACTCGCGGGGGGGCAGGAAGTAGGGGGTCATGATGAAGACCCGTTGCCGCGCCGAGGCCACAGCGCCCGTAAGGATCATCGTCAGCCTGTCCAGATCGCCGGTCGGGCCATCGACCACCGCACGGCAGTAGGCCTCGCCCGCAGGAGAAGGGCGCGATTCCGGCGGCGCAGCGCCGTCAGCGCAGAAGCTCCAGTCTGCCAGAAACACCTGCTCCATCTGCGCGACCACCGGCCCCGTTACCCGGAAATGAATGTCCTCGACCCGCGAAGGGTTGTCCAGATTCCCGGCGAGGTAGCGGTCGCCGATGTTCATGCCGCCGGTGAACCCGACGAGGCCGTCGGCGACCAGGATTTTGGTGTGGTTGCGCAGGTTGACCAGAAACGAAGGCGGCAACAGTTTCGGCGGCAGGAACCGGGCTACAGGAACGCCGGCGTGTTTGAGCAGCACGCCCGCGCGGGGCCAGGAATACCACTCGCCCACCCCGTCGATGAGCACGCGCACGTCGACGCCGCGTTCGACGGCATCGCGGAGGGCCGCGATGAATGTCCGTCCGGTGCGGTTCGTTTCGAGGATATAGGTAGAGAGGTAGAGGGTGCGCCGGGCGGCGCGGATGGCCTCCAGCATGGCAGGGAACGCCTCTTCGCCGTTTTCGAGCGGTTCGACGAGGTGTCCGGGGAGCAGCGGCCGGTGGGTGATCCGGTCGGAAAGCCCGGCGAAGGGCTGGTAGGCCGCCGGCGTGGAGGAGGGCGGCGCCGCCGGTTCTACCTGCCGCGCCGCCCGCGCGAAGCCGGTTCGCAGGAGCAACGGGAGCGAGCCGCCCAGCCGATGCCCCTGTATATGCACCCGGTTAATGCCGAAGAAAAAGTAGAGCAACGGGCCAAGCAGGGGCGAGATGAGGCACACCGCGATCCAGGCCAGCGCGGCGCGGGGCTCGCGCTTGTTGAGCAGCGCGTGCGCGGCGCTGCCCCAGGAGAGCAGGCCCAGCAAAAGGATCGCAAGCCACTGCAAATCGATCATAGGCGCTCTTGCCTGCTGCTTGTCACCGTCGTTTTCCCGTTCGTGTCGGCTGTAGAGGGGAGATAGTATACAAAAGGCCGGTCAGAAACGGTCTGGCAAACGGGAAAGCGCCGCTTCCGGCAGCGAAATTTCCTTCAGGATGACGCTTCGGGGCAGGGGGCGCTTGCTTTCCAGCCCGCCGCCGCGCCTGGCTTCTACTTGCCGGATCGTCTCCTGACCCTCCAGGACGCGGAGGGGGTCATGCATTTTTGCCCTGAACGCCGGCGCGTCGAAAGTTCGAGCCTGCTGTAAGGAAACAGCTTGCCGATCACAAAAAAGCCCGGCTGCACTATGCAGCCGGGCTTTTTTCATGTGTGCCCCGTGAGAGGTCAATAGCCCGTGTTGACGAGGCCGTGGCCGTAAAAGTCGTCATTGCCGGGCTTGCCCAGGTCGAGGGCGCGGCGGCGCAGGGCGGCTTCCACCTGCGAGGGTTTCATTGACCCTCCATTCTCGGAAATGATCAGCGCCGCAACGCCGGAAGCATGGGGCGCGGCCATGCTCGTGCCGGCTGAGAAGTAGTAACCCGTCGCCCCGGTGCTCAGGATCAGGTCGAGTATGAAATTACCCTGATAGTCGAAGTCGCCGCCCGGCGCGGCAAAATCCACCAGCGAGGCGCCGTAATTCGTGTAGGAAGCAGGCCGGTTCAGGTCGGCCTGCGGATTGTCGATGAGGCCCTCCGGCGCCGTCGCCGAGACGGCAATGGCGCCCTCGAAGTCGGCAGGTATGAAACGAACCGGGCCGTTGCCGTCGCCGTTGAGTCCGTCGTTGCCGGCGGCGGCGATAACTGTCACGCCCTGCTTGATCGCGTAGTTCACGGCGCGTTTGTAGGCATTGAGGAGGCGCGCTACCTGGTTCGTGCCTTTGCCGCCGCCGAGCGAACGCACGCCGCCCAGGCTCATGTTGATGACATCTGCGCCGTTGTCGGCGGCATACAGGATGCCTTGAATGACCCATCCTGCCGTGCCGCCGCCGAGGATCTCACTGAGCACCTTAACCGGCATGATCTCGGCGTCGGGGGCCACCCCGATCACGCCGAGGCCGTTGTCCCGCGCGGCAATGGTTCCGGAGACGTGCGAGCCGTGGCTGAAAACGTCGTTCAACAGGTACTGCGGCGGTTCGCAATCCGCAGGGTCCTCAGAGACATACGCCTCGCCGTCGATCACCTTCCAGCACGCAAAGCTTTTTGCAAGGTCCTGCCGGTAAGGTACATCCGGGTGGTTGAGGCCGAACCCTTCATCCAGCACCGCCACGAGGACGCCTGCGCCGCGCACCCCGGCGTCCCATGCCTGCGGGGCGTGAATGGCCTGCATCCCCCACAGGTAGGGAAAGAGCGGCTCATCGCTTCCGGCGTTTGCTGCCGGGCGGTTCGGCGAACCTTCGGAAAAGGCTTCCTCCCGCGTCGGCTCCAGGGTGAACAGCATGTCGCGCACGACCTCGATTCCCTTCAGCTTTCCGGCAAAGCCGGGGTCCTTCGACGTGGCAAAGGCGACGCCAATGGCATCGGCGCTGCCCGTCAACTCGCCGCCTGCGGCCCGGACCTGCGCCTTCAGGTTTCTGGGAAGCTTGTTTCCCTTGCTGATCAGGACGTAGGACGGCGCGAACGCGGCAGGTCCGCCCGGCGCCTCCAATGCCTTCGAGGAGTGCGCCGAACGCGGCGTTTCCATCGTGTCCATGAGCGTATCCTGCGATTCGCAGCCTGCCAGAGCGAGCATGAAAGCGAGCGCTGAGACGATAGTCCGGTTCATCATGACTTCCTCTTTCTGGATGTAGGTGGGATGCAAGGCGAAGGCCCTGCTTTCTGCTGCGCCGGAGGGCGCAAAACCTCACGGCAAATAATAACTCCACCCGCAAAAAAGGAGAGGACCCGTATCAATGGTATCAGGATCGTAACAAGGGGACGCCCTTTTGAGCCTTCCGCTTCCACGTTGTTTCTCCTGCCGGGCGGCCAGCCGGTCTCACAGCATAGACGCTTCGCATCCGCTCGGAATAAGCAGACTGGGGGAGGAGGGGGCAGTCTCCAGGTGTTTGCTGTAGAGAACGTTCTTTTCGTCTGTCTGACCCCTCGCTCTTGTGTCATACTGAACAAAGGGAAGCCTCTATACATGAAGCGCGGTGGGCGCTGCCGGAGGGGGTCATGCATTTTTGCCCTGAACGCCGGGCGCGGCCAAACCCGCGCTGAAACCCCCGTAACGGGGACTTTTCGAGGAGGGGAGGGGGCCGGGTCCTCTTTCGGCGCTAATTGATCCATCAAATGGAGTATTCATGCCTGCTTTAAATTGACTTTTCTACGTAGTTTCATTAATCTCTGCTTACCACAGCCCCCGTAGGCGTTGCACGGGCCGTGGTTCTCCCACCGGCGGCAGTTCCCTTCTCTGGGGGCGCATGAAGTTGATTGCAGGCCGTCTTTTCGATGAGCGCGCGCCATTCGTGTGGGAGATATGCTTTTTTTACAGCCGGTTCGCCGTTTCACTTTGGATAATCAACAGCTCTTTCTTCGCAAGCGCGTGTCCTGAAAGGGCTTTTATGACACACTTCATCACCATTCCGCCAGTAAAGAGGACCAGACTATGAGACTAGCAAAGCTACTATGTATGCTTGCTCTCTTGCTTCCAGCGTCGGCAGCGCTTGCACAGACAGGCAAGATCTCCGGCCAGGTTACCGATGCGGCCGCAGGGGACCCGCTTCCGGGGGTAAACGTGGTCATCGACGGGACGACGCAGGGCACGATCACGGACGTGGACGGTTACTACACCATCGTGAACGTGCGGCCCGGCACCTATGATGTCCGGGCTTCGTTCATCGGGTACGCCCCCTCGCTGGTCCAGGACGTGCGCGTCAACATCGACCTGACGGCAAACGTCGATTTCGCGCTGCAAAGCGAGACGGTGGGCCTGGATGAGGTGGTCGTTTCGGCGGCGCGGCCTATCGTGCAACGCGACGTTTCGGCCAACGTGGCAAACCTCGACCCGGCCAACTTCGAGAACCTGCCGGTGGCGGGCATCTCGGAAGTGATCGACCTCCAGGCGGGCATCGAGCCGGGCTTGCAGATTCGCGGCGGCGGGGCAAACGAAATCGCCTTCGTGGTGGACGGCCTCAACACCCGCACGGGCCGCAACAACAGCCCGATCACCAACATCAGCTACACCTCGATCGAGGAAACGCAGGTGCAGACGGGCGGCTT
Source organism: uncultured Rhodothermaceae bacterium (assembly GCA_965365465.1). Classification (GTDB taxonomy): domain Bacteria; phylum Bacteroidota; class Rhodothermia; order Rhodothermales; family DASSAV01; genus CBDUBU01. Next base: position 6,258 of record CBDUBU010000121.1, on the reverse strand, counting down.
CAGCGCCGAGTACGGCAACGTGCGGGCGGGCATCGTGAACGTGGCAACCAAAGAGCCGCCGCGCAACCGCTACACGTTCGACGGCCTCGTGCGCCTCAGCCCGGCGCAGGACAAGACCTACGACGCGCTCACGAAGCTGCCGGAAAACTGCGACTACAGCGGCAGCAACATCGCGCCAGACTGCGACACGTGGTGGGCGCGTCCGGTGCTCGATCCCGCCGTTCGGGACGTGGGCGTGCAGGCGGGCGGCTGGGATTTCTACCAGCGCCGCCAGTACTACAATTTCGACGGCTGGAACTCGGTGACCGACTTCCTCAAGACGAAGGGATTCGACGTGACGCCCAATGACATGATCGAGTACTGGAAGTACACGCACCGGAAAGACAATACGATTGCTGATCCGGAGTACGACATCGACGCCACGCTCGGCGGCCCGCTGATTCCGGGCCTGAGTGAGAAGCTCGGCGGCCTGCGCTTTCTCGCGTCGTACCGGGGCACCCAGAACGCCTACCTGTACCCGCAGGCCCGCAATACCTACAACGACCAGACCTTGCAACTTAAGCTCATCTCGAACATCGCGCCGGGCATGAGGGTAACGCTGCACGGCCTGCGGACGGCTGAGCGGGGCATCACGCCCAACGCCGACGCTTCCCAGGTGGAGATGTACAGCGGCTGGATGCCGGCCTACCCGTGGTCATGGTCGGTCAACCAGATCCGCGACCTGGACATTCGCGGCGACGAGATCTACACGGATGCCCAGTACGCGCCTTCCTCCGTCGATCACAACATGTTCGGCGCCCGGTTTACCCATACGCTGAACGCCTCGACGTTCTATGAAGTGGGCATCCAGCGCGTCGGCTCGAAGTACCGCAGCAGTTTTCCGAACCTCCGGGACGGCTCCTACGTGTGCCCCGAGTCGGGATCAGGGCCGGACGGCAGCGCGTGCAGGCCGGGCACTTTCGTGAACGTGCTCTTTACCAACCAGCAGGGCACGGTCAACCCCGGCTTTGAGAGCCAGGTGACGTGCTTCGGCGGCAGCAGCGACATCACGGGCGACGGCGCGGCCACGCCCTACTGCGTCGGCGACGAGCCGTTCGGCTTCGCAGCCGTCGGCGGCAACCTGGAAACCAGCGAATCGACGGGCGGCCACTGGGTCAAGACCCGCGACACGTCGGACGTGCAGGTCTGGACGGGCCGCTTCGACCTGACGAGCCAGGTGAACCACTTTCTCCAGATCAAGACGGGCGCCGAGCTGATCTACAGCAACTACGACATGCATTATGCGCTCGTAAACCTGCAGCTCGTCGGCCCGGAACCGGAGCAGGACTTCCCGTGGCAGCGCAGCCCGATCCAGGGCGCCGCGTACGCGCAGAGCAAGCTGGAGTTCAAGGGCATGGTCGCCAACCTCGGCCTGCGCATGGACTACTTCGACGCGAACACCGAATGGTGGGACTTCGATCCGTACAGCTCGACGCTGCGCTACCGCGTCGATGTGCTGGACCAGGAACTGCCCAAGCAGGCCGTGGACGCGCAGCTTGCCCTCAGCCCGCGCATCGGGATCTCGTTCCCGATCACGGACAACAGCAAGCTCTACTTCAACTACGGCCACTTCCGCCAGATGCTCAACGCCTCGGACATCTTCGGCGTGCGGCAGTCGCGCATCGGCGGCATCGACGTGATCGGCAACCCGAACCACCCGATGCCCAAGACGGTAGCCTACGAACTGGGCTTCGACCAGAACCTCTTTGACCAGTTCCTGCTCCGCATCTCCGGTTTCTATCGCGACATCCGGGATCAGGCCCGCGACGCGACGTACCACAGCCTGGGCGACGTGGTGACGTATGACACGAAGATGCCGTGGAACTACGAGGACGTGCGGGGCTTCGAGGTTTCGCTGTCGAAGAACCGGGGCCAGTGGGTCCAGGGTTTCGCCAACTTCACCTACCTGCAGCGCAAGGAAGGCAACTTCGGCTACCGCCAGTTCTACGAGAACTCCTTCGACATGCTGAACTTTATTCTGACGAACACGGAATATCGCCTCAGCGTGCCGATTGCGGAGCCGTTTGCGCGGGTAAACCTGCTGCTGCTCACGCCCAACGATTTCGGCCCGCAGATCGCAGGCGCCCATCCGCTCGGGCGCTTCCGTTTGAGCCTGCTGAGCGAATGGCGCCGGGGTCAGACGTTTACCTATACCGGCCCGGGCGGCAACCCGAACGTGTCGAACAACGTCCGGATGAAGGACTACTACAACTTCGACATGCGGTTCACGAAGCACCTGGCCGCCATCGGCGGGTCGAACATCCAGTTGATGCTCGACATCGACAACGTGTTCAACATCAAGCGCATGTACACGTACTCAGGGGGCACGGGCGCTTTCCTGACCGGATCGGGCAACGACTGGCACGATTACATGCAGTCCCTCCACATGAAGGGCGATCTATGGAAGCAGCTTCCGGAGGAAACGACCCCGCCTTACGTCAACATTCCGGGCAAGGACAGGCCGGGCGACTACCGCAAGGAGGACGTGGCCTTCCAGCCCATCGAGGCCGTTTCGCAGCTTCCGGAAAGCGTGGACCCGGATCGCCAGCGCGCCTGGTGGTGGACCGAAGCTGACGGCTACAACCGCTACGTGAACGGCAGTTGGCAGAAAGTCCCGCAGGGCGAGGTGGACAAGGTGCTGGATGAAAAGGCATACATCGATATGCCGAACCACCGGTTCCACACCTTCCTGTGGCCGCGCCAGGTTACCTTCGGCATCCGTGTTTCCTTCTGAGGCCGGTTCGGCCCTTCCGGAGCGATTCGGGAGGGCCGCGCCTGCATCATCCAAGCCTCTGCATAGACCTTTAAGCCCGCATAAACATGAAAGCTTTCTGCAAACGCGCCTCGGCGGCACTCTGCCTGATGTTGGTCCTGGGGGCCGGCATCCATGAGGCAAAGGCACAATTCCTCGTCAAGTGGATCGACATCGGGGAGTTGCAAAACGACTACATCGAAGCCGGCTGGCGTGCGGAAGCCGCCACCGCGCCGCGCGGCTATCACTACCCGGCCATTCAGTACAATCCTTCCCACATCCGCGCCGAGGCCTTCTGGATCGGTCTGAAAAACTGGACGGACGATCGCGGCAATGACTGGCCGTACTTCACGGCAAAGGTCGGCCCGCGTGAGTCGGGTCAGGACGTGGTTTCCCCGATCAGCCTCGTGCTCAAATCAAAGTGGGAAGACACCGCCGTTACGGTGGACGGGGTGGACTCGTTCTCCAAGATCGCTGTCGTCGATGAAGTGGACCCGGACCTTCCGGCAGACCGCGTCGTCGAGGCGACGTGGAACATGACGGTAGGCATCACCTGCAACATGAAAGTCTACGCCTATAGCAACGACTACCACGACAACTACCATCTCTACGAGTACACGTTCACGAACACCGGCAACACCGATGCCGACGCCGAGATCGAACTCGACGGCCAGAACCTGGAAGCCGTTTACTTCTACTGGCTCCAGCGCTGGCGCTCGTCGGAACTGGGCGCCTGGGTCGGAGACGGCGGGCAGGTCTGGGGCAAGTATAACATGATCGACGTGGTCGGCGACGGCCATGCCGACTACCCGGTGGACTTCACGGCCGTCTATGCGTGGCACGGCTACGAGCCGGGCTACAGCGGCTCGAAGCCCTGGAATAGCCTGGGCGAGCCGGTGAACGAAGACCACTGGTCGAATCCCACTCAGGGCGACACGGCAGGCCGGCTGATCGGCGGCGATTTCGACGGCGAGATGGTACTTTACGCGCCGAACTCGACCACCGACCCCACCTACGACATGCTGAAGCAGCCGCACACGATCGGCTGGCAGGACCAGGACGAAGAACTCTCTGCTGCCGGGGCGGCGCAGGAGGACTACTACGAACTGGCGATCCTGACGCGCGAGCGCCAGACGCATAACCCCGATATTTCCCCCTCCCGTCTGTGGCCGCACTACGCAGACCGCATCGTGCCCGATGGCAACTTCTGGGAGTCAAAGAACGACCCCAGTTCCGGCAGGCAGGGCGGCATGGCCCCCAACATGGCCTTCGGACCGTACGACATGGCCTTCGGCGAGTCCGTCCGCATCGTGACGGCGCGTTCCATCGCCGGTCTGGGCTTCGACGCCAAACTCAACGTCGGACGCGCCTACAAACTGAGCGGCTACAATGACGAAAAGGTCATCGAGTTCGACGCCAACGGCGACGGGGAGATCACGCGGGGCGAGTTCACTCCGGAGACCTACCACAACAACTATGATCTGGGCATCGAGGCGCTGACGAAGAACCAGTGGGTGATGACCAACCGCGACTCGCTGTTCAAGTCGTTCTTCAAGGCGCGGGACGTGTACGAGGCCAGCCAGGGCTTCACGCAATACGCCATCCCGCAGCCGCCGCACCCGCCGGTCACATTCGATGTGTTCGGACGCCCGGACAGGATCGACCTGACGTGGGAACCGCTCGCGGGCGGGCCGGAGCGTGTGGGCTGGGAAATTTACCGCACCTCCAGGCTGTCGCACTGGTCGGAGTGGTACGACATGGTGCGCCAGGGAGTGACGCCGCCGCGCCGTCCGGAGGACGAGCTTCCGTACGTGTGCGTCCGGGGCAACTTGCCGGATTGTGAAGGGCCTGCCCTCGCGCCGGGCGAGACCTCGTTCAACGACACCAACGTGCTGCGCGGCACCGACTACTACTACTACATCGTAGCGGTGGGGCAGCCGCAGTCGGTGGACCCGATGGGCATCAACGGCACGCCGAACGGCGCGCCGCTGCGCAGCAGCCGGTACTACACGCAGACGTACCAGCCGGCCAACCTGAAACGCCCGCCCTTCGGCGAGACCGGCACCATTGCCGACGCCCGCGTCGTTCCGAACCCGGTGAACCTGGCCGCCGACCAGAGCATCCGCTTTGCAAAGGAGGATGAAATTGCCTTCTTCAACATTCCGGGCCGGAGCAAGATCAGCATCTACACCGAGACCGGCGAGCTCATCAAGATCATCGAGCACACCGACGGCTCCGGCGACGAGAAGTGGAACCTGACCACCGATGCCCGGCAGTTGCTCGTGAGCGGCATCTATGTGGCCGTCATCGAGGATATGGACTCGGATGCACGGGTCTTCAGGAAATTCGTGGTCATTCGTTAGTCCGCGTGGGGCGGGCACCGTTGCGGCGCCTGCCCTGCTCCGGCTGCAACAGACTTCTCACGGAAAGAAATACCGGCTTTGCCATGAAAAAAAGCTTCTACCTCAGCATCCTGATCGCCGCGCTCTTTTTGCAGATGGCGCCTTCCGTGTTCGGACAGGAAATCCCCGGGCCGAACACCGAGGTCGAACGGCAGAAACGCGGCCAGACAGGCTTCAAATTCCTGACCGTTTCGGTGGATCCGCGCGCCTCCGCCATGGGCGGCGCGGTCACGGCTTCGACCATCGGAACCTCCACGGCGATGTTCTACAACCCGGCCAGCATGGCCTATATGGAACCGGCGTTCCATGTGGGCTTCGGGCAGTTGCAGTACATCACCGACATCCAGTATAACCTTGCCAGTGTGGCGTTCAAGCCCGCAGGCGGCGCGTACGGCGTGTTCGGCGTATCGCTGGTCAACATCGACTACGGCGAGTTCTACGGCACCGTGCGCGACCCCAACGCGAACAACCAGTCCGGCTATATCGACACCGGAATGTTCAGCCCGACGGCGCTGGCGCTGGGCGTGGGCTATGCCCGTGCGCTCTCGGATCGCTTCTCGGTCGGGGCGCACGTGAAGTACGCCGTTCAGGACCTCGGTTCCTTTGCGCTAGCGCGTATAGATGAGGGCGGCTCCACGCTCCCTGATGGGACCATGGCCGAGTTCAAGGACTACGCGGCGAAAACGGCAGCCGTGGACTTCGGCGTGCTCTACTTCACCGGCTTCCGGAGCATGACGCTTGCCATGAACGTGCGCAACTTCTCCCGCGAGCTCCGGTACGAACGCGAGCGCTACGAACTGCCGCTGACGTTCCAGATCGGCCTGGCGATGGACATGATCGACCTGACGAGCCTCGACCCGAACATGCACTCCTTCCAGTTGAACGTGGACGCGCAGCGCCCGCGCGACTTCACGGAGCACCTGAAGATCGGGGCCGAGTACACCTTTATGAACATCCTCTCGCTCCGTGGAGGGATGGGGCAGGCATTCGTCGGCGATGACAGCGAAGAGGGTGTGAGCCTGGGCGCCGGGCTGAAGTATCAGATTGGAACCCTCGGGTTTGGAG
>CBDUBU010000120.1:0-11834 GCA_965365465.1 uncultured Rhodothermaceae bacterium | reverse complement strand
CGATAGGCTTCGGTAGCGATAGGCTTCGGTAGCGATAGGCTTCGGTAGCGATAGGCTTCGGTAGCGATAGGTTGAACGTGGCAGGCCGACCAGGCCGCAGGCCCGGCGCCGGCTGATGCGGTACGCCGCGATCAGCCATGCGACGAGCTCACGAGCGATGGCTGGCCTCAGAGCTTTTTTCGGATCACTTCCTGGAGCATGTGCTTGTCGAGCGAGAGGTCCGCGACCAGCTTCTTCAGCTTCGCGTTCTCGTCTTCAAGCTGCCTCAGGCGCCGGATCTCGGTGTTGCCCATACCGGCGTACTGCTTCTTCCAACGATAAAACGTCTGCTCGGTGATGCCCATCTCGCGGCAGACCTCGGTGGCTGTCGTGCCGCTTTCGACGCGGCGGATGGCATAGGCGACCTGTTCGTCCGTGAACTTGCTCTTCTTCATCGCCTCCTCCCGAGGGTTTCCCCTCGCGCTTCAGGAAGCCGTAATCCAGCTCGATCTCTATGTTAGTCCTAACGTTACCAGTGGACCAAGATTCGGGGAGACGGTCACAGATCTACCTCTCTGCTTCAACGGGAGAATCCCAGCTAAACCTTTGCTATCGCCGGTAGAAGAGCAGCAGCTCTACGCGCCGGTTATTACGCCGGGCAGCTTCATCTGCATTGGCACCCTGGAGACGCGCCATATCGAACGTAGAGACGTCGGTGCGGCCAGGGGGGCTGAACTCTCCATACGACGTTGCTGAAACGAGGTGCTCGGCAGGATTGAAGCCGGCGATTTGGGTGAGGAACAGGTACACCGAAATGGCTCGGCGGGCGCCAAGCTCCAGGTTGCCGTTCTCGTACTGCGTGGCAGGAATGGTATCAGTGTGTCCCTCGATCTGAATCTTGTAAATTTCGTCCAGATGGGCGGAAAGGGCGCGCGCTACAAAGGAAAGGACTTCTACCCCTTGAGGAGAGAGTTGGTGCTGGCCGGTATCGAATAGCACACGGTCGCTAAAGGTGATCCGCTGCAACTGGATATCATTTACAATCGTGATGGGGCAGTTAGCACCCATGCAGACCTGAACGCTATGGCCTCCGTCTGATCGGAGCGTGCCACCCATTTCCGCGGCCAGCGACTGTGTCACCTTTTCCTGGTTTTGTAGAGCAGCAGCTACATCTACGCTGCCAGCTTTTATTCCGGCGGCTACTAAAAAAATAACCAGCACCAGGATAAACACGAGGGCCAGCATGTTGTCCGCGAAGGCTGGCCAGAATGCGCCACCAAGCGCATCGTCGTCGGGGAGGATATTATTGCTCACGCCGTGCCACCTCTGATCAGGATACTTTTCCGTTAGAACGCCAGGACTGCATCCGATCTACGACCGCCCGGAACCGACTTACTCGCTCGGCACGGTTGGCCAACTTCTGAAGGCTCGCTATCATGTTATCCTGCCGCGTGTTCGATCGCTCCAATTGACGTGCAATATCACTGAGGGCCTTTCCCATGGCCGCGATTTCTTCGCGCGAGGTGGCCGTTTCCTGGTTCTGCCGGTTAAAGTCGGACCGGACGTCCTGGATGAGACGCTGCATCGTGCTGGCGAATGTATTGGCCATTCCCTGGATGGCCTGAGAGGCATCACTGAGCGGATCACCGACCTTTTGTAACCCCGTCTTGACGCCAGCCAATCCTTCGTGCAAAGATGTATCCACGCGTTCAAGGCTTTTCCCCGTTTCCTGGTTCAGAGTGCCGAGCGCTCCGGTCACTCCTTCCAGGCGTTCGGAAATCCCTTCCAGGCGTTCGGAAACCGGTGCGGCTATGGCGGTAACAAGGGCTTCCTGCTGCTCCCCGAAGTGGCTCAGGGCCTCGCGCATGGACGCCATTAGCTCTCGTGTTTCTCCCTGTAACGTGGTCACGTAGCTGTCTTCGAACACACGCAGGACGCGGACGCTATCGCTCAGCGTGCCTATAGTGCCTTCCATGCGATGCAGCAAACTCTCTATGCGCTCCGAATGCTGGTTGGATGCCGCATAGGATTCCGCCAACTCTTGCCGGAACGCACCCAGTTCATGCGTGGATAACGCGAAGGTGTTAGCGGCGATGACGACCTTTTCCAGCGTCTGGTCAAAAAGACTAAGGGTTTCTGCGGCGCGGTTCAGCCTCGGTCCGAATGTGTTCATCTCGTTTTCGAGCCTGGAAGCAAACTCTGCCACCTCGCGTGCGACTTCTATATTCTTGTGGCTCTGCTGTTCGGCCGCGATGAGTGTCTGGATGAGGTGTTGGCTCCTTGTAGGGTAAAGTTTGGGAAACCAATCGGTTAGAGTGAGCGTGTCGAAAAGGCTTCGCACCGGCGCCACGGCCAGAGCGTTGAAGAGCGCGAATAGCAGTACGCCTATCGCCGTCAGGTTGACGCCTACTACACTCGGGGCGAAGGCACTTTGAAGCTCCTTCAGAAGCCCGGAGAGGTCGCTGGCGATCTCTACCTGGCCGCCTGGTCCAAAGCTCATGTCCGAAAGCGGGGCGAGTGCCTTAGTTAAACCGCTCAATGTCCCAAACAGACCGATGACGATGAAAACGCCCAATACGGTGCGTAGAGCGCCGATGTTCTTGAACAACCGAGAGGCCGTCGCCCGTAAAAGATCAGCCGGCTCCAGGCGGGATTGTATCCTGCCTGCATCATAGATCGTCCTGAGATGAGTAGCCGCTATGCTATCGAAAGGCACGTCAACTCTTTTTAAGTAGGATAGAAACAGCTTTTCAGCTTCTTCCTCTGTTAAAGAACCGTCCGATTCCTCATGGCATGAATTGTATGACGATGTCAGAAGCTGGGGGAATTCCAGTCGTCTTGCCCACGCTCTCTCTTTAGACAACCAAACCCATGAGGCAAATAATATAACAAACCACGCCGTAAACAAGATCACATTGAACACAATGACGATTTGCGCTAGGGAGTCGGACGACCAGAAAAGATGATGCAGCATGATGGGTATAAAAGGAATGCGTACAGGAAAGGGTCGCCCGTTTTATACAAGCTTTAGCTCCAGTTGACCCTTCTCCCTGATACGGTAATTGTCTGAGCCATTGGAGACCAGTGTCGCCGGCTTGGCAAGACGTACAATCCGGTGCTTCCGACCGTTTTCCAGTTTGGGGATCTCAAATACATCCTCCAGCCCCATGGCATACCCTTCTTGCGCATCGAATTCAAGCGTTGCCTTGGGTACCAGGATAGGCCCTTCGTCCAGTTCAGCAACCAGAAAGTCTCCCCATTCGTACACGACGACCGACGTTTGGCCATCCAGGGGAGATTGGGGCTGTCGTTCGATTTTGGCCCGCTTATGACCTGGCTTACGAATCTCATCCCACGAGTCTGGATCTGTGAGCGCCATTTCGTACTCCTTCATGAACTGCTGCAGCCCCTCCGACGAGTAGGGGCGCTGATCCTTGCTGGTGGCGGGGGAAAGCTCGCTCTGTTGCTGCATCCCTTTCTTGACGCTTGCCTTGCCGCCTTCGGAGCGCGGGTTTAACCCTAGGTTAGCGGCGGCAAGGCGGGGCGCGTCCAGGGACCTGGGTAGCTGATCGACATTCTTTTGCAGTGTCTGTGCGTCTATTCCCTGCTTGCTTACAAAGCCTCCTACACTGTTTTCAAGCTCCTCGTGAGACTGCTTCACGGAATTGAATCCGTTTTCCAGGCGCTCCAACTGCCGCTGGTGTTCGCTCAGTCTATTTTTAATGTTGTGCAAATTATTCTGGATATTGGCACTTGTCTCTCTGATTTGCTGCTTCAGCTTGTTGACTGCCCAATAGACTAGGAAGCTTAATCCAAGGAGCAATAGCCCTTCCAGCGCGACTACAATCAGCAGCCACACTGGGGTCTTCGCCTCGGCCCCCGGTAAAGGAGAGGAATCGGAACGTTCAACGGAGGTATCCGCTATCTGGGAATTCGCCGATGCAGGGTCGCGGTCAGGCCTCACGGGAGCTTGTTCTTCGATCGATGCGGCGCGTTTATCTTCCCGTTTGAGTTCTTCTGCTTTGTCGATCCCTCCGGTGCACAGGAGAGCAAGGATCAGAAGCCCGACGCGCAGGTAGCTACTCATGGTCAGGCGGCTGTTTATTGTTTTGCTTTTTCCTGAAGCACCTCCAGGAGTTTTTTGAGAGCGGTGGCAAATATCGGCTCAGGGTCTATACTGCGCCTGTCCTGCCCTCTATAATCGGTCAGCACCTGGGTTACTCCGTCTTCCACTTTGCGCCAATCGTGTTCGCCGAGAGTGACTGCGGTAATGATGGCGTCCCTCGTGTCAGCGTATTCATTAACTGTTTGGACGAACTTCTTGAGAGATTTTAATCCGGACGGAATGTTTATCCCTTTAGACAGTATCTCGTCGGTTAATTCAGTATTCCATTCATGGAATTGCTCATCAACATAAAATGCTTCACCGGCTAATGCTGATGTGGTAACCTTGTTTTGAAGATGGTGCTGCGCTACGAGACCGTAGGCCACCTCGTGTTTCATTTTCTCATCAGTGGTAATCTGCGTTTGCATTATCTCATTCGCAAATTCAGTAGCCGCTCTTACGAAATGCAAAAACACCTTTTGGGCAGGGCTTGTTTGTGTGTATCGGCCTCCGGCAAGCCAATGAAACATCCGGGCCCCGTTTCCGCCCACATAGATGAACGGTAAACGCCGATTCCATAGATTCTTATTTTCCAAATGTCTAAGTAGTAGACCGGTGTAGAATAGTATGCCGCCGACCCCAAGGATGACGATCTGCCGAACTTTTTCCACATCAGGATCCTGGTTAAACGTATTCAACCTATCCCAGAGTTCGTTTCCACTTCGTTGTAAAATCGTTTCGATGACGGTTTCATTCTCGCTCGCAGTCTCCAAGATTTTTTTCTGCACCGAAGGAAGATTCCGTAAGGTTTTAACGAGAATAGTCCGGCTGGCTACGCGAACTGAGGTTTGTAGGCGCACCTGATTTGCTGACCAGATGGCAATGTCAGAGCTCATGCCACCGATATCTATGCAAACGGTAGCGGCCGCCATTGCGGCGTGCATATCCATAAGGAAGAATGCAGCTGTGGCGATACTTTCCGTATGTTCGACAACATCTGCATTTTGATCTCCAACCAGGGTTAGCCATGTGTTTTTTGCATACTCGCGCTGATTGGCCGAAAACGAAGTGGGCACGCTGTATCGCCAACGGATGGTTGAAGCGCCGGCCGCTACGGCTTCGGCTTTCGCCTGAAGATATACCTGTTCTAGGAATAGTTTGGATAGTTGTCGGTTATAGGTATCTGTCGCCCATTTGAGATCAGAGAGGACACCGCCAAGGTACTCCCTCTGTTTGAGGTCGATATGTGTCAGATAAACGATGGAGCCGTCTAGGATAGCTCTTAATGGGGTGCCCGCGGGGCGGGCCGGCTTTGGCTTGTAGAGGGTGCGGAAGGGGGGGGCGATGTCTGCGGTAGGCAGTAGATCCGTAAGCAGTATTTCTGTGCTTGCTGGTTGCTGCGTTAATTGCCGCACCCGATTTTTGAAAGGTAGTATATGCTGCGTGCCGTTTTCATTGACGTATACGGTGGTATTGGTGGTTCCAAAATCCACTCCGATGTCAAAGGTGGCGCCTGTGGCGTACTTGTGCTGTGGCGGCTGGAGGAGCACCACTCCGTAGGAAATGTTTCCTTTTCTATCCAGGCACTCGAGCGCTTCGGGGTAGCTCGTTACGTGAACGACTTCTTTTTCAATCTGGTCTTTATTATCTCTTGTGGTTCGAACCTTTCCTTTGGACGTGCCTGTAATGGGGCGTGTATAAACGGCGGCCTGGTGGCGGGCATATAGTGTGTAGTAATCCTTCCAGGTTTCGGCCGTGAAATCCGGCCAGATTCCCCAGGTAGGCAGGTCACTGAGCCGTTGCAGGTTCTGGCCACTATAGCGGTGACTGATCTCGAAGTCATGGACTTGACCATGGGGGCCGGCCAGCGGCAGGCGCAATTTCACTTCGTAATCGTTGTGGACTACTCTGACTTCCAGTCGTTTGGAGAGGTCGGCCGCTGAAAGGTAGTGGAGGATCCAGGGCTTGAGGGGCAGAATCAAGTTTAGGCCGTTTTCCCGTTCGCCGTCGATCTCCATGACGGTATTGTCGATGAACGCGCGTGGTGCACCGGCTGTGCTGCTTTTAAAATAGTACAGCGTGTTCATGAAGAAGTCGGAGGGGCGTCGCCACTCGGTTGGTCGGATATGCTGGCCCTGCAACTCCTGCTGATTGTTGCCGATGTATCCGCTGGCCGGCAGGGCGGCGGCGAGCGAGAGCGTTCCCCACACGGTAATATCTCGCGCTGGCATGTTCCATTGCTCGGCAATGTCGCCATCGATGACGAGCAACGGGTGGGACCCCTCGTCCCGGTCAGTGGATGGGACCAGGCGCAGGTGTGAGGTATCTGCGTTGCCTGTAGGAGGCTTGGGGATCTCATCCAGATATCTGAACGCGTTTGAGCCTGCAATTCCTAAGGCATCGCGGGCAAGTGCAGGCGCCTCGTGCTGCTCCGGCATCCTGCCCAGCGCTCTTTTGAAATCATTGATGATGCCTAGGAAGGCGTTTGCCGGGTTGTCGCCTCCGGCGTTCTGTTGGACGGGGTTGAGGTTCTTGCTTAAGGTATCCAGCCAGTACAGAACGGCCTTACGCTCGGCTTCGTTCAAGTGAGGTCCGCCGAAGCGTGGGTCCAGCGGGTCGCGCAGGACCCTGTCAAACCAGGGTACACCGAAGGCAGAGTAACTTACTCCCGTACAAAAGAGCGTCGTCGGAGAGGTCATGCCGATGGCTTTATTTTCGTATAGGAAGACATACAAATCCTTCCAACCCGTATTCGGAAACAGAGAATGGGTAGGCGCCAGGCGGTCGGCCGCCTTGAGGAAGGGACCGTTGGCGTCGGCGGTGAGATCCACGCGTACGGCGGCAAGGTTGAACCCGCGCCACAGTTTAAGGGCAACGAGCGTAGCCAGGCCCCGCCACTCGCCCACGATCTTATCGTGCAGCACATGGTTGCCCTCGTAGAGGGCAAACTCAAACAGGAGGGGCCGCGCCCACAGATCGGGGATGGCATCTACGTTGAAGTACTCGGAGTCCGTATCCGACTTAAGTCCTTTGGCAAGCAAATCCAGATCTGCGCCTGAATGGCTAGTCCAGGTGCCTGAGGCAGGGGCCGGCAAACCATGCTGACTGATTAGCTCGGGCAGAACCAGGGTGCTGCCTGTCGGGGGGGCGTTAGAGGGGGCTATAGGCATGATACAGACGCGTTAGAAATGCTACAACGGATTCAAGAGCCAAGGGAGGCGCACGCTGCGCTGAGAGAGAGCAGGAAAGCGTCAAATCCCTCGACGTTTCGGTACTTTTTGGACGAACTCATGGCGTTCCAGATACGGTCCAGTCCCGAGCCGTTCTGGTCGCGGGTGGTGAGTAGGTTATCTGAATCTCGCAGGTTGAGGGGGTCCAGAATGCGGGTTCGGTTCCCATTTTTGCTTGCGAAGATCGTCCAGGACGTCAGGTCGAGCTTGGGCTTTTCCACGCCGTGGAGAGCGGCCAACCAGTGCAGATACAGCTTGCTGTATGTAGCGAGATCGGAGGCGCGTTTTTTCCAGTCAGGGCCCGGCTCCTGCCGGTGGAAGTAGTCTACCAGCCAGGGGTACTTGTACTTATCGGCAGCGGGGTTTTTCTCGAGGACGGGAAAGTAAACCCCGAGGTACGCGAAAGCCATACAAGTCAGCCGATGGAGCCGATCCGGATCTTTACGTGGGTCGACCCACGGCAGGTCGATAGCACCGATCGTTTCGGCTTCCCGACGCCCCGAAAGTTGAAGACCGTGTCGATTGTTTCGGAAGAAGTCGATCGCGGCGAGCGCGCCATAAAGCTCCGCAGGGTGCGGGGTGTTTTTTTGCGTCTCTCCGCCCACGCTCACCTCTGGCTCGTCTTCCATGTACCTTTCCCCGAAGGCGTAGAGGCTGTCGAAGATGTTCAGGTAGCCTTTCTGGTGATAGTATTTCAGGGCGGCTTTGGTGTTCGGAATGAAGCTGCCCGCATCGGCTCGGATCTCGGTATTGGTATCGGAAAACCGGAAAGAGAAGTAGGGGAGCGCCAGGACGGCGGCCAGCCGCCCGCCGTGCAAGCCCTGGAATACCTCGTCTTTTATCAGGCGTCCGATCGTAGGCAAGCCGGAGGCGCCGGTTCCTCCAAAAATGGACCCCACGATGACGATGGTTACCTCCCTCCCGTTCGAGAGGCACTGCCGGGCACGATTCGAGAAATCAAGCCATTCGCCCTCCTTGAACGTAAGCGTGTCGGCCAGCACGGCGGCCCCGATGGAAGGATGGCCTTTGAAGCCGACGTTAAGTTCCAGCATGCGCTCCGGTTGGCTATAGAGCACGTCGAACAGGCGGGCCGCAGGCGCATTGTCATGCACGAGCTGGTCGTAGCTCATCATGTCTCCCAGCGTTCTGCGGGTACGATCTGCCAGAGGCGACCATACCTCGGGTTGGCCAAGCTCTATTTTGGTCCGGAAGGCATGCAGGTGATCCCCGTGCGCCTGGAGGTCCAAGTTGGTTTGAACGTTTGCGTATGCGCGGGCCGTCGATATGGCCCGGTTCAGGCTGCCGTTCGAGCCGTCGGGATCGACGAACTGTACAAACAATTCCTCATCTGGCAGCAATCCGGCGGCAGCGAGGTGAATGGCCGCTTCCACGACTTTCGCGCCGGTCCCTCCGACGCCAATGATAAAGCACGGCATGGGTGACACGTGTGTTGAATGGATGGATGGGTCACAGCCAGCGCGGCCGCAGTGTTGCGGACCCAAGAGGGGAGTACTTGAAGGCTGCGGGGGAGAACATGGCCGTCGGGATATAGTAGACGAGGAGGGCCGCGGCAACCAGCAGTCCGTATACCACAAGCGACCATTCCATCCGTTGGATAAAAACCACGTACGCAATAATGCTGGCCACGACGCCCAGGCTAAGGAGAAGGATAGCCCACAGGGCGCGCAAGCCGGCGTCTTCGGGATGGACGATGCGTTTCTTTTTTGCCGTCGCATACCAGATGCTGAGGGCTAAGAAGGTCGCGATCATGACGTACAGGTATGTTTTGCTGAACACCTCGGTAAGAGTGTTGAGATCCACTTGGTCCGGCGGCTGCGCCCACGTTTGTACGGCAAGGCCGAACAGGTAATACAGCAACAGGCCGAGCAGCATACCCAAAATGAGTAGGCCGAATATTTCCTGGATCGTATTCTTTGAGGGCATAAGCGTAAGTGGTAGAGGTTAGTGGGACAGAATCAGGTACATCCGACCCAGCTCAGGTGGTGCGGGTTCCATCAAGGCTTCCTGAAGCCGTTGCGTCAGCAATTTGAGGCCTAACGTTTTCGTCCCATCAAAATCGCTCGGCTTCCGTTTCCATTCTTCCAGCGTAGAGAGGGCCAGGTCGCGTTCTGTGATCCAGGCAGGCGTCGCCAGTCTACCGGCTTCTAGATGTACCTGGTAACGCACGAAGTCATGCAGCAAAAAGGCTTTGCCATTTCGAAGGGCGGCCCTGACTATGAATCGTTCCGGCCCGCCGGTTACGTTTACCTGAAAGGTGTTCCTGATGGCATCGGTCACAGATTTGTCTTTACAGGTAATGATAGAATCCACTACTGCCCGCAACTGGGTCAGGACGGGCGCTCCTTCACGGTAGGAAAGTGCAACGGGCGCCGAGAAGGCCGTCGTGTCGTTGCCGATATGGATTTCAAAGCCGGCCGTGCCTATCCGGTTTTTGAATACGGCGCCCGGCTGGGTATGCGGATTCTCATAGTGTGGAGCGGCGGCGAGCATCTGGCGCGTGATGAGCGTAAACATAGACTCTCGTTCCACACGGCTAAGCAAACCGGCCCGGTACGCTTCGATGGCGGCGATCGGTCCCAGCAGGAGAAGGTACAGAGGCCTGGATCCGTTGTAGGCGAACGTTGCTCCTTCCGCGTCGTATACGGCGCCGTTGAAGGCGGTAGGTATCATCATCATACCGACACCGTTGTTGCCGACCAGGAACCGACGGGCGAGGGCACGGCTGAGCCGGGAAATGCTGCCTTCCGTTTCGTATAAATCGGTGACGATCACGGATAGGTGTTCGGCCTGGACGGAGTCCACCACCGCGCTGAGGTTGGTGTCACCTTGGGAAAATAATTCGCGCCTACCGGCCTGTTCCGGCTCGACGCGCTCGATGACCATGCCGGTTTTGCTGAGGTACGCCCTGTGCAGGGTGACGCTCCGGCCGGTGGGCATAATGTCGTCGCGGACGAAACGAGCAAAGCCCGGATCCTCGAAAAACCCCACCAACGACGGCGTAGCGTCGATATAGATGTCGATGGGGATTTTTGTAGATGCTGATTCGGTCTCCGGCACGCCCTCCGGCTCCGAAGGCTTCCGCACATCGTCGCACGTCGATGACAAGCAACCCCCGCAGGCCAAGACTAGAGCCGCCATCGAAGCGATTGTCAATAAAAGACGTAGATCATCGAGCCGGCGGCTCGGATGGTATGGGTGAGTGCTCACAGGCTTACCGTGTTTGGGTTTAGCGTCGCACAATCAAGGAGCTGGAGCGAAGAGACGGCCGTAGTGAAGGGAGTCAGGAAGTCTCACGCGGAAGCCTGCTCTTTTTTGCAGATTACACCTGAGGTAAAGAAGGGCCAGACAAGGCATATGGGGCAACCGGCGCGCCTCCCTATAGAACCCATTACAGCGCACCAAGATAAGTCCATTACTAGTTTCGGAGAAAGCTTTCTTAAACAATATCATGCGATAGGCATAACCGATCAATGATTTAGCGCCTCCTCATACAAATTTCAAGAAAGTCGGGCGTATAAGACTCTTTTTTCAGACGGCATTACGGAGGCTATTCTGTGCATAAATAAGTATATAGCAACAAAAAGTCATCGGACATATAGTGAGGGATCAAGTTTGGAACCGCGTACGGGACGGGAAAGTCCCTCAGGCAAACCTCTCAAGTACTTACACACCGTATTTCGAGCAATTCACGGTTTGCAGGCAATCTGACGATGGCGTCGCGAATTTTGTGAGTTAGGGGAAAAGGGCATTGAGCGGGTTCGTGTCGAGGCACCGGCGCCGCGCCCCTTCCTCGGAGACGCGCAGCAGCACGACCGTCGAGAGGTTCTCCGCACTCCGCTCATTCGGGAAGACACCCACCACCCGTGTGCACCGTTTGACCTCACGGAAGAGGCGCTCCAGCCCGTTCCTCGTCCGGATGTACTTCTGATGACTCGACGGAAAGACCGTGTACGTCAAGGCCTCCGTGAGGCCTCGTGCGAGCACGGCGACAGCCTTCGGGTAGGCACGGGCGTAGCGCTCGGAGAAGGCCGCCGCCAGTTGGCTGTCTGCTTGCGAGCGGCCTGGAAGATGACCTTCAGGTCATGACCTTCAGGTCGTCGGCAACGGCTTTTCGTCGGCAACGGCTTTTGCCTCCGACTGCGGCACGTTTGAAAGGACATTGCGCTCGAAGTGGACGATGCAGCGCTGCCAGTGCAGCGCTGCCAGGCTGCTTGCGGCAGTTCGACCGCGACGGCCTGCTTGATCGCCTCGTGATCGTCGCTGATGACGAGCCTCACGCCACGTAGACCTCGCTCGATGAGCCCTTTGAGCAGGCTCCGGTAGCCGTCAGCCTGTTCGCCGGGGGCCGCCTCGACCGAGAGTACCCTCGACCGAGAGCACCTCGCGAAAACCCTCGTCCGAGACGCCGACGGCCACCAGCAGGGCCACACCTCGCACGGCTCCGGCCCAGGTCGCCTTCAGGTACAGGTCGCCTTCAGGTACAGGTTGCCTTCAGGTAC
>CBDUBU010000119.1:0-11839 GCA_965365465.1 uncultured Rhodothermaceae bacterium | reverse complement strand
TCCTCATGTGCCGAGGACCATTGAAAGTCCTTGTACACACCCTTCACGACGAAGACCTGACCCATGGCCGTTATCCGCTCGCCCACGGCTTCTTCGTTCGAGGGAAAGCCGAACGTCCGTACCAGCGTCTCATTCACCATGACGGGTTCGTCCCCGCTCGTCGGTACGGACATGCCTGCATAGAACGGCTCACCGGCCACGAGCTCGAGGCCATATACGCCGGGAAAGTCCTCGTCGCTGTAGATCCCACGCACGAGCTTGCCCGTAGCAGGATCATCCGTTACCCGGGACGTGCGCCCGTAGTACTGACTGAAGCCCCGCCCCGGCGTCGTGGATGAGATCCCGATCTCCTGGAGAGTCGGGATCTTCCGCAGTTCGTTTTTTAACGTGCTCATTTCTGCCGCCTGGTTTGAACCGTCCGGATGTACCCGCGCTCCCTCCACGATGAGGACTTGCTCCAGATCGAGTCCGGTCTCCATGCTGCGCATATAGCGAACTTGCGAGTAAACGATGGTCGTTCCCGCCAGCAGGGCAATAGACGCTGCGAACTGCGCCACCACCAGTACTTTTCTCAGCGACACTCTGGAAGCAAACGCTCCCGTATTCCCCTTCAACACCGCTGCCGGCTTGAATGAGGACAGGACGAAGGCCGGATAGAGGCCCGATAGCAGCGCGCCGAGGCCGAAGAGGCTCAGGAATACAGCCCAGAACCGACCATCGAGCCACAGGTCGCGCGACATCTCCACCGCAGCAACGTGATTTACAACCGGCAGGAGCAGCATCGAGAGCGCGATGGCCGGCATGAGCGCGAGGATGTTCGTCAGGGCAGATTCCAGCAGGAACTGGCCTATGAGCTGCTTCTGGTTCGCACCGACCACTTTGCGGACGCCAACTTCCCGGGCGCGATCCAGCGCGCGCGCTGTGGCGAGGTTGATATAGTTGACGAGGGCGATTACGAGCGTTATCAGGCCGATAATAGTGAAGAAATACACCGTCTTTCGATTACCCGTCCGGGTCGCTGGAGCGGCAATCTCCCCGTTCAGGTGAACGTCTGTGAGCGGCTGGAGATAGACCTTAACGTCCATATCTCCAGAGTCCGGGCCCGGCTGGTGCTTCCTGTTTATCTCCGTAATGCGATGCGCCAGATCGCTGACATTGACGTTTTCCTCCACTTCCAGGTAGGTAATGAAGAACTCATTGCCCAACGCCGCTCCTTCGCCCTGGAACCGTTCATTATCGAGCAGATCGTCCAGAGAAAATAAAAAGTCGAACTCCAGTTGAGAGGTGGGTGGGACATCCTCAAAGATGCCGCCCACGGTGTACGTTCCGCTATCCCACCATGTTAGCTCCAGCGCCTTCCCGACAGCTTCCTCGTTGCCGAAGTATTTCCGGGCCATCGACTCCGAAAGCAGCAGGGTATGCGGCTGGCGCAGTACCCGCGACCGATCCCCCTTCACGAGCGGATAGTCGAACATGCTGAAGAACGTAGTATCTACGAAAAGCACATGGCCCTCGGTGAACGTACGACTTGCGCTCGCTCCCGGATTGGAGAGCACCGCCCCTCCATAGTTTGGAAGAATCCGCGTATAGCGTACGATGCCCGGCGCTTCCTGCGCTACTGCCGGCCCGAAGCCGAGCACGCTCGTGGCGCTAGACCCATCCTGGCCTTCTCCCTCTGTATACCGGAATGTGGCGCGGTAGAGCTGGTCCTTCTTCGTGTTGAATGCATCGAAGCTCGTCTCGAAGGCCACGTACTGGAAAAGGAGCAGGGAGCAGGCCATCCCCAACATCAGACCGGCAATGTTGATGAAGCTGTAGCCTTTCTGCCGCAGCAGGTTACGAAACGCGATTTTGAAATAGTTCTTTAACATCGAGAGCCTCCAGGAGCATTCAGGTAACAGTTGCCGCCGCTTCAGTTTGCCCCAGTAAACCTTGCGGTATTCTGTCTCTGCCGTGGCGTAGGAACCCATCCGTCGAAGCGTCTCCCGGAAAGCCGCCTCCCTCGTCAGTCCCTTCGCCACCAGTGCCTCGACCCGGTCGCGCAGGCTGCCCTCCAACTCCTCCAGGTCCTCGGCAGAGAACGAGCGGTCGTGCTCGAAGGGGCGACGCCAGGCGGCGATGGCTTTTTCAAGGTCGAATGCAGCAGGCATTGCTAGGCCGGTTTACGTGCGTGTTTCAGGCCAGACGCGGCTCCAGCCCCCAGAGCTGCGACAGCACGGCGTCCACGCGCAGCCACTGCCGTTTCTCGGTCTCCAGCACCTCCCATCCCTTTGTCGTGAGGCGGTAGTATTTGCGCCTTCGCCCACTGTCGGCACGGCGCCACGACGAGGAAAGCAGCCCCTCGTGTTCGAGCCGGTGCAGGACCGGGTACAGCGTGCTGTCGTCCCACGAGAGTTCGCCCTCGGAGATGTCCTCGATGCGCTGCAGAATGGCGTAGCCGTAACTTTCACCGGAGGCAAGGATGGAGAGAATGATGGGCCGGGCCGAGGCACCGGCGAGTTCACGAGTGAGCATCTGCCTGTACGGGTATACCTGGATGATGCAGGTATGTTACGGCGAGATACCTGGGTTGTCAAGGCATGACTTGACTTTTTGTCCATCGGTGGCGCTGCAGTCGGAGCTTAACGAAATTTTCTGTTCCGTTACCACTCACGGGCCTTCTCTAACGTTTTGCGGGCTTGTTCCAACACGCGCGTTTGCCAAAACGCGCCGGAGCGCTCATCTGCGGCGATCTGTCCTGTTTTCGGCGCACCGGCACACCCGGGCGCACATGATGAAGATGGTCCTCTTGAGGGGGGTATCTCCCTCAACGAAGCTGCCCAAAGAAAAAACACCATCAGGCTCTGGCAAGCCTCCTCCTTCGGAGGGAGGAGTTGGATCGCTGTGCCAGACAGGCTCAACGTCGAACCCGGGCGCAGCAGCGCGGGGAGGTTCGCCTCTCCCCGGAGAGAAACTCCTTACCAGAACCTGATCGCCCTATTCTACCTGAACCTGTACGGAATCCAGCGCGATGCCCGCCACGATGCCGATGGCGCCCTGCACGTTGGAAACAGGCTCCCGACGATCGGGCGCATCGCGGCTGGAGGCAAAGCGCGCATAGTCCTGACCGCTCCGCAGGAGCGAGACCTTGAGGCGATGAACCGGCAGCGGATCGGTTTCCTTATCGACCGGCACGGCATACACGCCCGTCCATGAACGGCGCGACCGGGCATCCAGGGGCATATCACGCTCCCGGAGAATCTGCTCGGGACGGAGGAAGAAGTCGATGACGGTAGAAGAAAAGGAAGTGATTGGTTTGAGCTGGGTGCGAATCCAGTACAGGCTGTCCGCTCCGCCTTCATCGAAGCCGACGGTCCACCAGAGCCGGACTTCGATGGGATAGATGAAGCCTTTTCTGGCTCCGGTGCCCAGCGAATCAGGGACGATGCGCAGCGAGTCGAGCAGGACGGCCTCGACGGGCTTGTCAGGAACGGAAAGCTGCACGCTGTCGATAGCGACCGGAGGGGGCACGGACCCCTGTACGGCAGCGACCTGCTCGCGCCAGCGCACCTGCAATGCAAATGCAGCGCGTCCCGGCACGAGCAGGGGTCCCTGTGTATCCGGGGCGTACCGGCCGGGCGCGCCCGGAACAGGCCGGCAGTGGAAGGACATGCCATCGAGCGTCAGCAGGACCTCCGCATCCTGAACGGAGGTGGTTTCATCATCCGGATATGGCGCTGAGAGCGGCTGCGTGCGCCGGAGTGTGAACGCGGGCAACGGCTTGCCTGCTTCGAGGAATCCCTCTACCACGAGCAGGTCGTCGCTTACCGGCTCAACGGTGTCGCAGGAGGCCGGCAGGAGACACGCAACCAGCAGGCATACCGGCGCAGCGAAACGGGCGATATGACTTTTCAAGCGCATCAGAATGCCAGTTCCAGTTCGAGCAGAATGAGCCGGGGCAGCCCCCGCCGGTCTTCGTACTGAACGACGGTGGGTGCGGGGTCATACAGCCGGTCCACTACGTTTCGCTTGTTAAAGGCGTTGTACAATTCGATTTGCGATTGCCAGGCAGCTCCGAAAAGCGAAAACCGGTACCCCAGCGTCAGATCCAGCCGCATATAAGGCGGCAGCCTTCCGTTGTTATACCGAGGCCGGTAGAGGTAGGGCGTCGGGGTTTCGTCCAGCGGATCGGCAAGGGCATAGCGGGCGACTGGAACGGTAAGCGGGTATCCGCTGCGCACCTCCGAGGAGACGGTAGCCGTCCAGCGATTTCGCGTGAAGCTGACGATGCTCTGGAAAGAACGGGGCGCGTCGTAACGGGAAGGGCGATAGCGCGTGTTTTCCGGCTTCAGTGTGCGGTTCAGCGCCCGCCCGCCGGAATAGTTGAGCCAGATGCGCCAGGGCGCCTTTTCGATGCGAGCCGCTGCCTCTACCCCGTAGGCGTGCGCCCTTGCAGGGACGTACTGCCCCAGGAGCGCTCCCACTTCGATGCCCGGTCCTTCCAGCCCATCCTTTGTCCTGTACTCATCTTCCGGCAGGAGTATGTTGTTTGAATGACGCCAGTAGATATCCGATGAGAGCGCGAGCCAGGAAAACGGATAGCTTTCGATGCCGCCGGCCGCCTGAATGGAAGCAGAGGGACGTACGCCGGCGCTTGCAGGAATCCAGCGACTGGAAACCATGTCGTAGGTGAACGAATAGCGGTCGCGAAGGCGATGCATGTACTGCACCTGCGTACCCACCGCCCCGCGCACGAAAAACCGTTTGGGTTCCACGGCATACTGCACGCTCACGCGCGGGTTAACATGGACGTAGGCGCCGCCGCTGAACGTGCTCAGGCGCAACCCCGGCAGGATCTGCCAGCGCGGCGAGGGCTGCCAGGTGTCCTGCATATAGGCAACCACTTCCCATGCGTGCAACCGGCTGTCTTCATCAAGCGAGTCTACCGCGCCGGGCGACCGCTCCACGGTCGCATCCAGCACACTCCGGAAGTTATGATTTACCGCTTGCACCCCGGCGCGCACCTGGTGGTAAAGCGAGTGGTAATAGTCTGCATCGACTTTGAGGCCCAGGTCGTATACGCGAACGCGGTAGTTGGAACGAAGCGAGGCGCTGCTGGAAGGCTGGATAAACGCGCCTTCATGCGCCGTGTAGCCGGAGTAAAAACCGGTGGTGGTAAGGAAAAAACGCCGCGAACGAAGGTACTGATGCCGAAAACTGTAAAGCTGATTCCCCCAGTTCTGATCGACTTCAAAGAAGAGGTCTGCCGGGCGGAGCCATGAAGAGAAATCCAGCGACAGGTCGAAAGGCAGGCGGAGGTCGAGAAAATCCTTGCCCCGGTAGTGGCTGACGGAAAATTGATGCCGCACGCCCGCGTGCAGGGTCAGCTTGGCGCTCAGGTCGTAAAAGTAGTAGCCGGTTCGAAGCGTGTCGCGGCGCCCGTTTTCTTCAACCGGGTGCTTGCGTCCGATAAGCTGATCTATGTACGAACGCCGCCCGGATACCATAAAAGACACATTGCGGGTGATGGGGCTTTCCACCATCAGGCGTCCGCTCAACAGGCTGAGGGCGGCCACGCCGCCGGGCCGGACGCGGCTGCCGTCTTTCATCTGAGCCTCCAGCACGGAAGCAAGGCGTCCGCCATGTTCAGCCGGAAAAGATCCCCGGTAGAGACGAACATCCTTGAACGTCTCTGTCTGGAAGGTGGATATCAGGCTGAAGGCGTGCCAGGGATGATAGACGGGCGCTCCGTCGAGCAGGTAGAGGTTCTGGTCCGTCTCGCCGCCCCGAACGATAAGCCCGCCGGTAACCTCGCCGGAGCGCTGTACGCCGGGCATCCATTGCAGCGCCTGGAACAAGTCTTTCTCACCGGGAAAAGACGGCAGTTTTTCCAGATCCTGCACCGGCAGCGCCAGCACTCCCGGCACAGCGGCAAGGTCAGGCCGCGCCGCGCTGCTGCTCTCTATGACCACCCCCTCCGACTGGAGAGGAACCGGGCTAAGGCGGATGAGCGGCATCCCAGCGCCGACGGCAAGGGTAGAATCCAGCGTGTGGTAACCGACATAGGAAATCCGTACGCCATACCGACCCTGCGGCAGCGCCGGTATGGCAAAATAGCCTCCCGCGTTTGTGATGGCTCCCAGGCCCAGCCCGGACAGGTAGACGTGGGCGCCGGGCAGCATCTCTCCCGATTCCACGTCAGAAACGAACCCGGCCAGCATACCGCGCGGAAGGCCGTTTCCGGTTTGCGCCGGTTCACGCTTCCGCTGCGCCTCCAGGACCACATATTGCCGCTTCCGAATCTGTTCCGCCCGCAGGCCTGCGTTCTCCAGCACGCACGCGAGGGCCTCTTCGACCTGCTCCCCGTCGTACCGGCAGGAGACGGTCTGGTTCTGCACCAGACGCTGGGCAAAAACGACATCCACTCCGGCCTGGGTGCGGAGCGAAAGCAGCGCCTCCTCCAGGGAAACCGCCGACAGATTCAGCTTGATGGCCTGCGCCTGCCCCTCCTGACACGATGCTGCTGAAAACAGGATCAAAACGAGAATAGGTATCCGGAACTGCACACCGGTGAAAAGGCAAATGAGTAGGTCGTGAAATCATTCTTGCACACGCCGCCTCTGGTGTGGGAGACGTGTGGTCGAAACAGCCAGATCGGTTCCGGGAATGCGATTAGCGCTCCGGACGCGGTGCAGACTTCAACGCGCCTCTATCATACAGGTTGTCTGAAAAACAAAAAAGGCAGATCCTGTTCGCGGGATCTGCCTTTAAGAAATCTCGAATTGTTTGCGCAGCCCGGAAGGCGCTATTCGTTCTACCGGGGCGCAACCCCATGACGAAAGAAGGGAAGGTCCGGCAAGCCGGGAAAGCGGCGCCGCCGACAGAGAAACCACCTTGCCGCTGTTGCTTGCCGAAGCGCGTCCGAGGGATTACTTCTGGCATGCCTCTGAAGGGTGTGCCAGACCCATAAACAACAGTGCTTGCTCGTCAGGATGCCAGGCGCGAGGGGCGTGCTCATACAGAGGAACGAGCGCTGCCCTCCAGGCAGGCGCTACTCGTTTTGGCCCGGCAAGAGGAGGGTATAATCTCCGAATCCGTCAGCGCGAACTTCCGCGCCCAGCGTGAGTGCGAGGGCC
Source organism: uncultured Rhodothermaceae bacterium (assembly GCA_965365465.1). GTDB lineage: Bacteria > Bacteroidota > Rhodothermia > Rhodothermales > DASSAV01 > CBDUBU01. Next base: position 4,724 of record CBDUBU010000119.1, on the reverse strand, counting down.
TGCAAGATTTCATCGACCGTCTGGGTTTGCTCAAACGTTCCGGTGACCTCCTGCTCCTGAAGCGCAGGCGACACCTTCACCGAGGCGCCGTACAGGTCGCTCAGACGCCCGGCGATATCCGCGACCGGGGTTGCGCGGAAAACCAGAAGACCGGTCCATTCAAGCGCCTCTGAAAGTTCTACGGGCGCCGGCGTGCTTGCAAGGGCGCCCGGTGCGACACGGCTCATCTCTCCGGGCTGAAGCACGACGATGCGTTCCTGCATCTCGCGCGGAGCCAGCGCGACCTTGCCGGTAGCCAGCACCACCTCCGTTCCTGCTTCATCGGCCCGAACGCTGAACGTAGTGCCGAGTACGGTCGTGAGCGCATCAGACGTTTCCACGGTAAAACTTTGCCCCCCCTGTGCTACTTCAAAAAAAGCCCGGCCCTGAAGGCGCACACGCCGGCCGAAGGGCGAGTCCTGACCCGGATCTGCGTACGAAAGTTGTGATTCACTGCCGAGGCGCACCACGGAGCCGTCGGCCAGTTCGATGCGTTTCATCTCGCCGGAGGCTGTCTGAACCGTTACGGTGTTGCGGTCGCGTTGGACCAGCAACACCAGCAGGGCAGCAAAGGCAAACACCGCGATCAAAGACCCTGCCCGCCAGGCCCAGCGCAATCCGGAAGAGCGTCTTCGGATGGGTGGGGATGCGGCGCGATCCCGTCCCGGTCTCACGAGCGGCTCCTTGAAAGCATCTTCCCAGGCCCGGTCGAAGGCGCTATGCTCGGCCTGAATCCGCAAGACGATGTCGATCAGCGCCGGGTGGGCCTGCATGGCGCGTTCCAGCGCCGGGCGTGCAACTTCCAGCGCTTCTCTTTCACGAGAGGTAATGCACTCCCTGTAGCCTTCCGCATCCAATGCGTATAAAACCAGCAGGCAACGGTCGGGAATGCAAGATTCGAGTTGGCTTCGCAGTTCGGCGCGCACCTGCTGCCACCGGGCCAGCGCTTCACCGAGCGCAGGGTCTGTTTCTATCGCGGTCTGAAGCGCCTGCCTTTGCTGAGGCGTTAGCGCATCATAAAAGACCAGCGCGTCCTGTACATCGTTCATGGCTGGGCGTGCGTAGAGGGGCAATCGTCATTGCGCCCCCGGAGTATGAGAAGGATGCGATGCCGCCGGCAAAGCTGCATCACCGGGATGGAGATTGGGAGGGCATCCCTTTCTACCATAATTCAGCCGCCGACTCGTTCCATAAAGTAACAATTATTTTCACCATAACACGCAAAGACGCCTCACCTCTTTCGCCGGCTGGAAAGCCTCAACTTCCGAGCAATGTTATCATTACCAGCAGCGGCGCCAGAACCTCCCTCAACTTCTCGAAAGCGCGTTTCACCTGCATCTTGATGGCCGCTTCGGTGGCGCCGATCATAGCCGCGATTTCATCGTAATGGTAGCCGTATTCACGGAGTTCGATGATGCGGCGGGCCTTCGGGCTGAGGGTTTCCAGGGCGCGTTCCAGATCAATGCGCAACCCGGCTGTGGCATCCTGATCCGAATGGTCGGGAGGATTTTCGGGATCATACAGGCGTTCTTTGGCGCTGTAGCGCCCTCTGTAGAGATCCTGCAATTCAAAAAGTGCGGCTTTCATGGCAAAGCCCTTCAACCTGCCGGAATCTTTCAGATCAGGAAGGCTGTTGTGTACCCGGAGCAACGTATTCTGGATAAGGTCATCTACTTCCGACTTTACGCCGATGCGTTGTGTGAAAAAAGAGCGAAGAACCGGAGTAAGAAGCAAGAGGATCTGCGCCAGCGCTGTTTCGTCGCCGCCTTGCGCCCGCTCTACAAGTTCCGTATCAAAGGCGGATTGTTTTGCCATGAATGCTGAGGTTGACCTATCAGGGTGTTCCGGCGCAACTTAACGGCGCCCGGAGACACGGGTACGTCACATACCGAAACTCCTTACGTCTGCCGATCTGAAAGGATGCAGGGCGACTACGACTATGCAACAGGAATACGGCTTGAATACAACGGGGCGTGTCAGGGCGCTCTTTATTGCCCCTGCGGCCGGAGCCTCCATGCAGCGCGTGGAATCGGTAAGAGCCGTGCCCGGACGCGGGCTTGAAGGGGATCGCTATTTCTACGGGGCAGGCTCTTTCTCGCGATGGCCGGGTCCGCACCGGGAAGCAACGCTCATCGCAGAAGAAGCCATCGAGGAAATGGCCGTTGAAACAGGCATAACGCTCCTGCCGGAGGAGAGCCGCCGCAACGTACTTACACAGGGCATTCTGCTGCATGAACTGATCGGCAAGGCGTTCCGGGTTGGATCCGTGCAAATGCAGGGGATCCGCCTCTGCGAACCCTGCAAGTACCTCGTCCGTCTTACCGGACAGCCGGGGCTGCTTCCCGGCATGGTGCATCGGGGGGGCCTGCGCGCCTGCATCCTCTCTGAAGGAATCCTCCATGCAGGCGATGAAGTCGTGCTTTTTTGAGAAACGACGAATCCTCCCCTGCAACAGGCAGTTAGACGCAAGGCGCTCGAATCCATGCAGCTTTTCTTCCCATGATTGTTCGTGATTCTTCGGTCTGGATCGTATGTCTCCTGTTTTCTACGGTGCTGTTTTCTTCGTGCCGGTCGGGTGAAGACGCCAGCGCCGGGCCGGTGCGCGTCAGGCCGGACACGAGCGCGGTGCAACAAGCCTCTGCGCCTCCCGATTCCACAGAACGCATGACCGACGGCGGCTCCATCGTGTTGCCCGAAGTCAGGCAGCGCATTCTCGTTCGGGAAGATTCCCTGTGGGCGGACGCGCTCCGGATCCATTACGATGCCATCATCATAGACGGGCATATCGACACCCCCTCACTCATGCTGGACGAGGGGTATCGCTTTCATGAGCGCCATCGCAGCGGCGAAAGCCATGTAGACCTTCCCCGCATGTTTGAAGGGGGACTGGACGGCGTGTTTTTCTCCATCTACGTAGCCCCTCCCTACGGCGAAAGCCCGCGTGCGGCCCAGCGCGCCCGCGACATGATCGCCGAGGCCAAACGGCAGGTATCCGCTCAGCCGGACAGCATGGAGATGGCTTATTCGGCAGCAGACGTGCGCCGGATCGCTCGCTCCGGAAAAAAGGCAATCCTGATGGGGTTGGAAGGCGGGCACGCGCTGGGCGGCTCGGTGGAAACGCTCCACAAACTCTATGAAGCCGGAATCCGCTACGTCACGCTGACGCACATCAACACCAACTCCTGGGCAGATGCTTCGCAGTCGGCGGCGCGGTGGAACGGGCTGAACGACAAGGGCAGGCGCATGGTTCAGGAAATGAACCGCATCGGTATGCTCGTGGATGTGTCGCACACGTCGGATTCCACGTTTTACGACGTGATGAAGGCCGCGCGCGCGCCGGTCATTCTTTCGCACTCCTCCATGCGGTCGCTCGTGGATAACGTGCGCAATGTGGATGACGATATGCTCCGCGCCCTTTCAAGGAACGGCGGGGTCGTGATGATTAACTTCTTCGACCCGATGGTCAACCCCAACCTGACCGGGGAAACCTGGCAGGAGGTACACAGGCGGCTGCCCGGCCCTGACCTGCATACGCTGTGGAACGTCGTGTATGATGTCAAGGGAGAACGGGGCATACCCGGCGCCTCACTCGACGATGTGGTAAACCATATCGACCACGCCGTTAAAATTGCCGGAATCGACCATGTAGGGCTTGGCTCCGACTTCGACGGCGCGTTCGACCTGCCTTCCGGACTGCAAGACGTGGCGCGGCTTCCCTGGATCACCTACGGCCTGCTCAGGAAAGGGTACTCGGAAGAAGATGTCCGCAAGATCCTCGGCGGCAATGCGCTGCGGGTGATGGCCGAAGCAGAAAGCGTGGCCGCTGCCATGCAGCAGTGACCCGCGGGATCACTACCTCATGCCTTTCCGCACCCTGACCTCCCGCCTGGCAGCCTCCGCTGCGGTCTATCCGCGTTCCTTCTGGGTGCTCTGGCTCGGCACGCTGGTGAACCGCCTGGGTCTGGTCGTGCTTCCCTTTCTGACGCTGTACCTGACCGAGCGCCGGGGATTTTCGCCGAGTGAGGCTACGTTCTTTGTCACTCTGTTCGGGGCCGGCGCGTTCGGGGCGCATGTCGCCGGGGGCGTCCTCACCGACCGCCTGGGACGGCGGGCGACGATGCTGCTGAGTCTTTCCGGCGGCGCGGTGATCCTGCTCGTCATTCCTTTCGTGTATGCCCCGGTCGTGCTCGGCCTCGCGGTGACGCTCATGGGACTTTTTGGCGAGATGTACCGGCCCGCCGTCTCGGCAGCCGTAACCGACCTCGTGCCGGTGGAGCGGCGCGCCCGCGCTTTCGCGCTCCTCTACTGGGTCATCAATGTAGGGGCCGCCATCGCGCCTGCCCTCGGCGGCTTTCTGGCCGCCCGGTCTTTCACCGCGCTTTTTGTCTTGGATGCGGCCACGATGGGAGGCTACGCGCTCTTTGTGGCATTCGGCCTTCCTGAAACCCGGCCTCCCGAAGCCGGGACCGGCGGCAGCGCCCCACGTGCGCACGCAACAAGCGTCCTTCGCGATCCCATGCTTGCCGGGCTTGCTGCGCTCTCTTTCCTGCCGGCGCTCCTTTTCATCCAGGCATTTACGACCCTGCCCCTCGCCATGCGCTCCGACGGCCTTTCTACCGACGCTTACGGCCTGGCCATTTCCGTCAACGGCGGGTTCGTGGTGCTGTTCAGCCTGTTCGCGGCCC
>CBDUBU010000118.1:0-11868 GCA_965365465.1 uncultured Rhodothermaceae bacterium | reverse complement strand
GGAGGAAGTCCGAAACCGGAAAATCGTATCTGTCCTGGCTGTTCCGCTTTCCCCTGACGAGCCGGAGGACGCCTGACATGATCGCTGTTCTCATCGTTATCGTCCTTATCATGCTCAATGGCCTGTTCGTAGCGGCTGAGTTCGCTGTCGTCGGTGCGCCGCGAACAGCCATCGAGCGAAGGGCTGCCGAGGGCGACCGGGTGGCCCGCCGGGTCCGGCGCATCCTGGTGGATTCCCGCCAGCAAGATCGGTTCATCGCAACGGCTCAGCTTGGAATCACGCTGGCGAGCCTGGGGCTAGGTATGTATGGCGAACACACGCTGGCCGAATGGCTGGAAGGGGCCTTCTCGCGCCTGGGCGCGCTTGCCTGGCTGCCTGCGCACGCCGTGGCAAGCGTGCTCGCTATTTCCTTCCTGACCTATCTTCATATCGTCTTCGGGGAGATGATCCCGAAGTCGCTGGCGCTGCAAAAGGCGGAACGAATGGTGCTGGCAATCGCGCCGGTCATGCTGGCGATTGAACTGGCTCTTTACCCGCTGGTCTTTTTGCTCAATGCCATCGGCAACGGCCTGCTTCGGCTGATCGGCATCAACCGGCAGGAGCGTTCGAGCGAGCAGTATTACTCGCCTGAAGAGTTGCAGTACGTGATTCAGGAGAGCCGGGCCGGCGGACTGCTGCGCTCCGAATCGGCCACCGTGCTCCGCGAACTTTTCGAGTTCAGCGATCTGCTGGCCGGGGAGGTGATGACACCGAGGGTTCACGTTGAGGGCCTCCCCCGCGACGCCGGGCCGGAAGAACTGGTGGAGACGCTTCGCCATTCCCGCTACACCCGCTATCCCGTCTACGAGGAAGACCTGGATCACATCACAGGCGTGGCGCATCTGAAAGACCTGATCCACCGGGTGATTTCCCGGCAGGGGTTGCTGCCCGAAGATGTGCATCCGGTGTCTTTTCTGCCTGAAACGGCGCCGCTCGATTTTGTCCTGGAGACGATCTACGAAGCGGGAACGGAACTCGTGGTCGTCATGGATGAGCATGGCGGAACCGCCGGGATCGTCACTATCGAGGACCTGTTCGATGAGGTGATCGGCCGGATCGAGGGGGAAGTGGAGCTCAGACCGGAGATCTACACGGATGCGGACGGACAACTCCACGTCGCCGGTACGGCGCGGGTGGAGGAGATCGGCGAACGGCTGAATCAGGAACTGGAACACGAGGAAGTGGACTCGGTGAGCGGCCTGGTCCTTGCCCTGCTGAATCGCCCTCCGGTTCCGGGGGATGTGGTTTATTTCGACGGCGTGCGCCTGGAGGTGACGGCCGTTGAAGGGCACGGTGTGAAAGAGTGCATTGTTTCACTCGACAGAGCCGGAGAGACAGCGCCGACCTCTTGAGCGCGCTCCCTGCCTTGCTGCAGCAGGTTCCGCCGCCGCAATATTGCGCCCGGCCGGTAGCATGGAAACGGCCCATCGCCTAACTTCTTTTCGTCAAGGTTCCGTAACGCTCCCTACTTCCCATGAACCGTCGAAATTTTCTGGCAACGGCAGGCGCCGCATTCGCAGGAAGCTTGCCTGTCGTGTCCCTTGCAGGAAATCCGTGCGTGAGGCGCTCCAGCGTGAAATCCCCCGGCATTTTCACGCTGAGCGGCCACCCGTTTCTGCACCCGCTTGCCATCACCATGTGGGATTTTTCCTGGATCGAACGCCGCTGGCCCGGCGCGGGCTACGAGGATTGGGATCAAGCGCTGGATGAGTTGAAAGTGCGCGGCTACGACGCCGTGCGCATCGATGCCTATCCTCATCTGACGGCGCTCGGCCCGGAGCGGGAGTGGGAGATTCTCCCGGAATGGAGCACGCAGGACTGGGGCAGCCAGTCGCTCAACCGGGTTCAACTGCAACCCTCACTCAACCAGTTCATCGAAAAATGCGCGGTTCGCAACATCTGGGTGGGTCTTTCTACCTGGTTCCAGACCGACACGGCGAATTCCTACGAGACGATCAAAACGCCGCAGGACCTCGGCAATGCCTGGAAGACGACGCTCGATACCATCGCCGATGCAGGATTGCTTGAAAACATCCTTTACGTGGACCTCGTAAACGAATGGCCCATCGAGCCGTGGACGCCTTTTCTGACGGCAGCGCAGCGCAGTGACGCTCCCTTGCTCCGGCAATGGGTGCGTGAGTCCATTGCGCTCCTTCGGCAGTCCTACCCCAACCTTTCGTACACGTTTTCGGGCTGGTCTTCGCCTGACCTGAAAAAGGAGGATGCTTCCGATTACGACCTGTTTGATTTCCATATCTGGATGTCGCCCGGAGAATTCTATGAACAGGTCGGCTACAACTATGAGCGCTTCGGAAGCGAAGGGTACGACAACGTAGCGAAGAATGCCGAGCGCGTATACCGCGAGCGTCCGGATTACTGGAAATCCATTCTGCAACAGCGCATCGACGAGGCCGTCGCCAACTCGGAACTGGCCGGCTTGCCTCTTATCACAACTGAAAGCTGGGCCATTGTCGATTACAAGGACTGGCCGCTCCTGAGTTGGGACTGGGTAAAGGAACTGTGCGAGTTCGGGGTGATCCAGGCTGCTGAAACAGGCCGATGGGTCGCCATCGGGACGAGCAACTTTGCAGGCCCGCAGTTTGCAGGGATGTGGCGCGACGTACGCTGGCACCAGCGCCTCACCGACGTGATTCATGAAGCAGCGGTGGACAAAGACCTGCTGACCTCCTGAGCGCACGCGCTAGAAGTACACCCGCCCGCGAAGAAACCCGCCGAATCGTTGCCCGCCGAACTCCGCGCCGTCGCTGCCCAGATAGACGAGGCCGTTGAACAGGAGGTCCACGTTTTCAGCAAAGGCATAGGAGACGTAGGGAACCAGCACGCCGCTGGGATCGCCCACGTTGGCAAGCGCCGACAGGCCGACAGCCCATAGCTGGTACGATCCCATCGGTCGGCTGACTGATCCATAGAGAATTGCTTTTCCCAGCGAACGAACGCCTCCTGCAAGACGCCCGAACCACAGCGCCGGTGCGTATGGATAGCTCCAGGCTCCCCTGCCGTTGTAATGGCCTTCGAGCAGCAACAAGGTCCCGTCACGCAAGGTATAGTTGCCGCCTGCCGTGGCCTCTACCCACCGGTCGCCCGCGTGGTCCGACCACGCCGCCTCGGCCCAGACGCCCAGCCCGAACAACTCGCCCGTTGCGTCGCCCCCGAGGGTGCGCCTGCGCTCCGGGTGCTGCCTATCCGTCACGTTGAAACGGATCGGCAGGGCAGGCTCGTACAGGATCGCGGCCAGCGCCGAGAGATCGAAGCCGGCAAGGTGATGGCGAACGCGGACCAGTTTGCCGCTGGTGCGGAAGCTGCCCTCCGGAGTCAGCCCTATCATTATGTCGCTGAGGACGCCGAGCGGCAACCGGGCCGTAATGGCCCCCACGCCCTCGCGCTCGTAGCCGGGTTCCAGCACGTTTTTGGGGCGGAACAGTTCAGTCGGGTTGAACACGTATGCAGCGCCCCAGGCCAGGTATTGCTTGCCGACCGTCAACGCGATAGCACCGGGATGCAGGGTGATGAAGGCATGGTTGAGATAGAACCGGTCTTCGAGGGGAAGAGCCGCCGAATCGACGAGGGCGTGCAGCGCCTCCGGCAGCGCGTCGCGCAGCAGCGTTTCCGTGTTGCCCCGGTAAAGCTGGCCCACGACAGCGACAGACAAGAGCGTGTTGCGTCCGGCTTGGGCGTTCAGGTCTACCCGCGCCCGGTCGTAGTCCAGGTGCGTCCACCGGCCCTCGTTGAAGCTGACGCTGTACTGATGCTCCAGGTATCCATTCCACCTCGTCTCTGTCTGAGCTTGCAGGCGGAGAGGGAACAGGATGGCGAACAGCCCTGCAATCGTCAGGACCAGTCGGCTGCTGGGGCGCCGGATTGTGCGCATGGGCGGGCTAGAAGCGGCCTTCGAGATGGCGCAGCGTGAAAAGTTCTTCCGGTACGTCTACGTCGAGCTTGAACTCCTGGAACTGCATCACGGTGCGGGTGTCGCTCTGCAGGGCGTTATCGAGTTCGACGCGGAACGGATACCATCGCTCACCGACCTGCCGGACATCGCTCAGCACAGCCGTCTTGAGCAGCTTGCCGCTCCGGGCGAAGCGCTCTTCTTTGAGCGGAACCCAGCGTTCGGCATCCACCCAGATTCGCCGGCTCGGGTAGGCCAGATCGTCACGGAGGCCCGTCATGTAGAGCACGTAGGTCGGTCGCCCGTCCAGCGTTTCTTCCCGTTCTATCTTTGCCTCGTAATCGTCCACGAGGCTTGTGTTTTCGCTCGCATCCCCATAGGAGAAGTCGCTGCCCATCAGCCCTTGCCGGAGCATATGGCCCTGAATGCGAACGCTCTTGCCCACGCGGGGTAGAAAAATCCACATTTCATCGCCCAGACGAAGGAACCGGCTGCCTGCATCACGCGCGGGGGCTGTGAACTCCAGAAAAGACTGGTCCTCGCCCTTGCTCCAGGCTTCGTAGGTGAGTGAGCGGGCATCGCCCTGCCGGTACTGAATCGTCATCTCAGCAGTCGTATGGGCCGTCTGAAACGTCATGTTTTCATCCACACGCGCCAGGATCTCGCGGGTCGAGGGTTGCGCGCGTGCAGACACAGGCGCCCAGCCGGAAAGCAGCAATGCTGTTATGAAAATTCGAAAAAGCGAAGGGTGGAGGCTATGCATCGGAAGTTGTCTCATGATCTCAGCGCTTCAGCGGGTTTCTGTTGAACGGCGCGCCACGCGGGATACAGCGCCGCCAGCGTAGCAGCAACAATACCCATCAGGGCGCTGCCCAGGGTATCGAGCAGCGCCCATTCCGGATAAATGATGCCCTGGAAGGGCAGGTCGGTGCTGGCGGCGGCGGCGCTGATGTCGATGCCGGTGTGCTGGAGCCAGAGCACGATCCCGGCGCCGATCGCGCCTCCAATGAACGCCCCGATCAGTCCGATGACGGCGCCTTCAGCGACGATCAAGGCCACGATGCCGGTGCGGCGCATACCGAGTGCGGCCAGCGTGCCTAGCTCCCGCGTCCGTTCCATGACGGTCATCAGCATCGTATTGACGATGACAAGGCTTGCCATGAGCGTCAGCATGAGCATCACACCCACCAGAATAGGCTTGGCGGAGTCAAGCGTACGGACGAGCGGCCCCTGCTCGCGCCATGTGCGCACCTCGACGCCGCCTTCCACGAGTGTACTTACGGCAGCCTCGACGCGGCGCGCCAGCGTGTCGGCTGCCTCCGGGTCGTCGGCGAAGACGAGGATCTCTGTGGCTGCATCACCCATTTCCGCCATGAGTTGAACCTGGTCGAGCGGGGCAAGCAACATCTTGCGGTCGAGCGCAGCCATGCCTGTCGCAGCCATGCCGGTCACGGCCAGGCGGATTCCGCCCAGGGAGCGATAGGCCGTCTGGCCCAGCAGCGTGAGCGAGTCGCCGACGCTGACGCCGAGCTTATCGGCAAAGCCCGCCCCCACCATTATTTCCCTGCGCCCGGCTTGCGGCAGCCGGCCCGATGCCGTCATCTGCGCCGGGTTCAGGAATCCCTCCTCGCCCTCGAAGTCGATGCCCATGAGTAGCCCCGTGCGGTTGGAGCGGGCGTCGTCCACCAGCACGGCTGTTCGGATGCGCGGCAGGACTGCTCTTACGCCTGGCAGAGCGCGCACGGCCCCCAGCACGCGGTCGAGGTCGGGAATGTTAAGGTACAGCGGCAACGACCGCTCTCGTTGCGTGTAACCCTCCTTGCGGATGCGAACATGGCCTGATTCGATCCGTGCAAAGGTGTCCAGCATATTGTCGATCATACCTCTCATGTAGGCGAGGCCAAAGGTCATCGCGCCCACGGCCACCGTGACGGCCATGACGGTCAGCAGCGTCCGCCGCCCGTTGCGCAGGGTGTTGCGCCAGGCCAGATGCAGCAGCGGCAAGTCGCGTCCCGGCGAGATTTTTTTGGCGTCAGACATAGCGCAGGGCCTCCGCCGGGTCTTCGCGGCTCGCACGCGCCGCCGGGTAGTAAGCCGCCGTTGCCGCAAGCAAGCCGGTCGCCAGGCACACGCCGAAAAGATAGAGGGGGCTGACGGCCATGTAGATCAATCCCTTGACCGGATACCCTACGTCTGCGTCGCCATAGAGGCTCATCAGGTCCATGCCGTTCGTCGCGAAGTAGACGATAGGGATCAGGGCCAGGGCCGTCCCGATGACGCCGCCAAGCAGTCCCATGAGCGCGCCTTCGGACAGAAAGAGCATACGGATGCCGCTGCCGCGCAGTCCCATCGCCATCAGAGTTCCAATCTCGCGGGTGCGCTCGAAAGCAGCCATGAGAATGGTGTTGGCGATGCCGACGACGGCAATGAGTATGAACAGCCCGAGCAGCATGGTGCTGCTGAGGCGTTTGGTTTCCACGAGCGCCATGAAATCAGCCTCGATCTCCTCCCAGCTTTTCACTTCCACTTCGTCGCCGTCGAGCGCTGCATGGAGGCGGCGCAGCGTTGCTGATTCACCGGCCGTCGAGGTAAACCGGACAGCAATCTCCGTAGCTTTCCCTTCCATGTCCAGCATATAGCGGGCTGTTTCCAGCGTCACCACGAACGAGTTCTGGTCGATCTGCGGGTTGCCGGTGCCCAGCAATCCCACGATCGGCAGGTCGAGCGCTTCGTAGGCGCCGGCCTGCGTTTTCGTCAGGACCGTCAGCCAATCGCCGGCAGAAACGCCGAAGAACTCGGCCAGGCCGCTGCCCAGGGCCATGCCTTCTTCGCCCGGTCTCAGGTAGGCGCCTTCGACAATGGCCTGCTGCAACCGGAGCACGTCGGTTCCTTCACCCTGCGGCGCGATGCCGATGCCCTGCGCCGGCGTCTGATCGACGCCGTTGGAGAGTTGCGCCGAAAAGACCAGGCGCGGCGCTGCAGCCGCAACGCCCTCCACACTCCGCACCCGCTCCTCTAGCGCTTCCAGGTCTGTCAGCGGCGCATTGAGCGGAAGTTCTTCACGCTGCTCGAAGTAACCCTGTGCGAACACCTCGGCATGGCCTGTCTGGTAGAAAATCAGGTTGTCGAAGGATTGCCTCTCCAGACCGACCAGGAGCGACATCACAACCTGGAGGAGGAAAACGGAGAAGGCAATCGTGACCACCGTGATCCACGTTCGACGGCGATTGCGAGCCAGATTGCGCCCGGCAAGGCGCAGGGTCATTCCCGAACGGAGCACGCCGGGGATGGCCTTTCCGGCAGGGCTGGATGGCTCAGAGGGCATGGCGACCTCGCTCGACAGGCTCATCAGATTCTACGCGCCCGTCGCGGAGCTGGACGAGCCGGGTGGCGTGACGCATCACAAGCGGATCATGCGTCGAGAACACGAAGGTGGTCCCGTGAACGGCATTCATCGACTCCATGACCGCCATGATTTCCTCCGACGTGTCGCTGTCGAGGTTGGCAGTTGGCTCGTCGGCAAGAACCAGCGTCGGGTTTTTCACCAGGGCGCGGGCGATCGCGATGCGCTGCTGCTGGCCTCCACTCAGTTCTGCCGGTCGCCGATCCGCCAGTTCACCGATGCCTACGTCATTCAGGATCGCGTCCACCTGTTTTCGACGCGACGCGCGATCCGTCACGCCTTTGAGCTGAAGCGGCAACTCCACGTTTTCACGAGCCGTCAGCACGGGAATCAGATTGAACGTTTGGAAAACAAAACCGAGGTGGGTGTTGCGGAAGTCGGCGAGGGCTTTCGGCGAAAGTCCACTGGTCGCTTGCCCGTCGATCCAGATGTCGCCGGCTGTTGGTGTATCGAGCGCCCCCAACAGGTTCAGGACTGTTGTCTTGCCTGATCCCGATGGACCGACAAGCGCCAGGAAAGCGCCCGGTTCGATCTCCAGGCTGACGCCGCGTACGGCAGGCACTTCAACAGCCCCCACCTGATAGGTTTTTTCGACATCAACGAGGCGCGCTGCGATGTGGATCATCGTCTATCTCCCGTTTTCGAGCGATTTTCGACCTTTCTGTTCCCGCCACTCGGAGAGAACCGTGTTCATGTGGTTGCTCATAAAAGCGTACAGATCCCGTGCTTCGCTCAGCCGCTCCCGCGCCGGTGTATTTCCTTCTGGCAGCGTCTCTATCCCGTTTTCCAGAATCTCCACCATTTCGGCCAGGCGAGGCAGGCGGGCAGTAAGAGATCGTTCAAAGGCGCCGGGCCGGATTTCGTAGTAGTGCTTCCGGTCTCCCGGCACGCTCACCCGCCGCACCAGGCTCGATTGTTCGAGCATACGGGTGTTGGTGCTGACCGAGGGTTTGCTCACCTGAAGCACTTCTGCCATGTCGTCGAGGGAGAGCGGCGTTTCGGCGACGAGCAGGAGGCCAAAGAGCCGCCCGAAGGTGCGGGACGCCCCCATGCGTTCCATGACCATGCCGACCTGCTCTACAAAGCCTGATAGGTTGGAATCCAGTTTTTTCATTTGTTCGGAATGTTGTTACTGTTAACAACGTTAAGACCATTCTTAATGAAATGCAAATGTTTTTATCATTTTTATCTGCCGGGGCCAACTGCACGCTGTTACGAACCTGAACGGGCCGATTGCGTTGGAGCAGGGCGCCCTGAAAAAATCGATGCATGACAATGGCAACGCCCCCTTCCGCTCCCGCATACAAGAAACCTGACGCCCCTGGCATCTGGATGAACTTTGACAACACCGTTTCCCTCTATCACCATGTTCAGAGGGAGGAGCCTTTCGAGAAGGCGGCGCAGGATCTGTTCAACTTGCTGCAAGAGGCCCAGGCGCGTTTCCCGGACTGGCCGAGGCTCTTCTATCTCGACATCGCCGGGCATCTGGACAGACAGGGCCGTTTCGAGCCGGACTTTGTCGAGTTGCAGCAGGAGTTCTTTTTTTCAGTCATTGCCCCTTTTGTCACTGCGCTGGAACTGCCGCTGACCGGAGCGCTCCTGAATCCTGAGCCCCAACGCAATGATGTGCCGGACAGGCTCAACATCGGCCCGATGCAGGAAGGGAATGCTGGTTCCGGAGCGGGCTGCGGTGCAGGGTGAAGGGCGGCAAGTCGGCTTACAACAGGTACAGCGTGACGGCGAAGTAGTGGCAGCAGCTTCCACCCAGCACAAAGAGATGCCAGATCGCATGGTTGAACGGCAGCCGCTCCCACATGAAAAAAATCACGCCGCCCGTGTAGAGCAATCCGCCGGCAAGCAGCAGCACCAGCCCGCCGGAGGGGATCGCGTCGAGCAACGGTCTGCCGAAGGCCACCACCATCCAGCCCATCCCCACATAAAGCAGCGTCGAAGCGCGTTCAAAGCGGCCCGTGAAAAAGAGCTTGAAGATCGTGCCGGCCAGCGCAAGTCCCCAGACCACCAGCAGCAGGCCCCATCGCCATTTCCCGTCAAAGAGAAGCATCAGAAAAGGCGTGTAACTTCCTGCAATGAGATAATAAATGGCAATGTGGTCAATGATGCGCAGGATACGCTTGATTCGGGGCGTGCGGAAGGAGTGATACAGCGTTGAAGCAGCATACATCAGGACCAGACTGATTCCGAAAACTGTGCTGCCGACGATATGCAGAAGTCCGGCCTGCATGGCAATCTGAATCAGGATGACCAGCCCTGCAAAACTCAGGATCAGTCCCAGGCCATGGGTTACGCTGTTGGCAATTTCCTCTGCCAGCGAAGGAGAAACGTCGCCGGGCGTGGAGGGGGAGGTTGCTGCGGGGATGTTGCAGCGCAGGGTTTCTTTTTTCATGTTGCTTCCGGAAGTCGCCGCCCTCCACTTCAGCGCCTTCCGTCACGAATGCTACATAATTAATTCACGTATATTTTATAAATCTTTCTCGAATTTGCTCCCCTGTTTGATGGAAGCGGGCGTTTTGTATCAACTTCGTCAAAAATGTGGGCTGCTGTGGACAGACGCTTGCCGGAAAGGACAACCAATGAACACTACCGTCGATAACGAGCATAGCCTTGCGCTGCCCTGGTACCGGCGCTGGTTCCAGCGCACGGAAGACGACCACACCCGCGAACGCATTGCGGCGATCCGGCAGGTGGCGCTGTTTCAAAACCTGCCGCGGGCGGCGCTGCGTGAGCTGGCGGAGGCCATGCATCGGCGGCTTTACCGGCGCGACGAATACCTGTACTATGAGAGCGATCCCGGCCTCGGGCTTTACATCGTCCAGAGCGGACGGGTGCGGCTGCTGGCCGAGGACGAAGAAGGCGAAGTCTATGAATTACGGCAGGTGAACCAGGGTGAGCATTTTGGAGAACTTTCCCTTTTCGGAGAGTTCAGGCGTATGGAAACTGCCCAATCGACAGCGGAAACCTGTGTTCTCGGCCTGTTTCGACCGGACTTGAGCACCATTGTCAAACGCAGCCCCAAAGCCGGCGCCGCCATTGTGCTTGCGCTGGCGCAGCATCTTGCGGAGCGGCAAGCCGAGATCATCCGGATGCATCAGAAGGTGTGCGGCAAAGTGGCAGGGCTGGAACTGATCCACGGCGCATCCTTTCACGTCGAGGATGTGGTAGCCAAAGCGCCGCCGCCAACGCCCGAAACAACGGCGGAGCCGCCGGACGCATAAAAGTTGCGGCGGATTCACCTGCTCAACGAAGGAGAGGATTTGAAAAAAGGAGACATCGTAGAACTGGAAATCGAGCGCTTCGCGGATCAGGGCAAGTCTCTCGCACGGTTAGACGGGTGCGTGGTGTTTGTCGGCGGCGCTGTGCCCGGCGATCGGGTCCGGGCGCGGATCATTCGCAAGAAAAAAAGCTACGCCGAGGCTCGCCTGGAGGCGCTGCTGGCTCCAGGCCCGTTGCGCACGGAGCCGAGATGCTTTTACTTCGGCTCCTGTGGAGGATGCAAGTGGCAGCACGTAGCGTATGAGGCGCAACTGGAAGCGAAGCGCCGGAGCGTCGAGGATGCCTTCGTGCATCAGGCCGGTTTCCGGAACGTGACGGCCCTCCCGGTGATCGGGTCGGAGCAGACCTATTTCTACCGGAACAAGATGGAGTTTTCTTTCAGCGCGGAGCGCTGGCTAACCTCCGACGAGATCGCCACTGGAGAGGATTTTGATACGGCCTTTGCCCTCGGATTGCACGCGCCAGGCAACTTCAGCAAGGTGCTGGACCTGCATATGTGCTACTTGCAGTCCGAATGGAGCGCCCGGCTCGTCAATGCCGTCCGGGATTTCGTCAAAGCACAGGGCTGGACGCCCTGGGACACGCGCCGGCAAGATGGCTTCCTGCGGCACCTTGTCATCCGGCGCGGCGAACATACCGGGGAGGCGATGGTGAACCTCGTGACCCATGAATATGACCCGGCCCGCATGTCCGAGGTGGATGCGTTCCTCCGGAACGAATTTCCGGAAGTGACGACCTTCGTCAACACGATCAATACGGGCGTTGCGCAGACAGCTTTCGGCGAGGCGATCCATACCATTTCCGGGCCGGGCGTCATTCATGACCGGATCGGGCGGTACAGCTTTGAAATAGCCCCCAATGCCTTTTTTCAGACCAACACCCGGCAGGCGGAGCGCCTGTACGAAGTGGCGCGGGATTTTGCCGAACTGAAGCCGGATGATCTGCTGTACGACCTCTACTGCGGCGCCGGAACGATCTCGCTGTTTATGGCGGACGCGGTTCGGCAGGTGGTCGGCGTCGAACTCGTCGAGGAGGCGGTCGGGAACGCCCGCGCCAATGCGGCGACCAACAGGGTTGCCAATTGCACGTTTGTGAGCGGCGACCTGATGAAGCTCTTTACCCCTGACTTCGTGCAGCAATATGGCAAACCGGACGTGCTGATTGCAGACCCTCCACGCGGCGGTATGCACCCGAAGGTGGTCGAGCAGATCGCCTGGCTTCGGCCTGA
>CBDUBU010000117.1:0-12041 GCA_965365465.1 uncultured Rhodothermaceae bacterium | reverse complement strand
TAGAGCGTCGGATTCATAACCCGGAGGTCGAGAGTTCAAGTCTCTCCCGCGCCACGTTCAGAAACCCTCGCAGATAGCGCTGCGGGGGTTTTGTGTTTTGAAAGATCTCATGCCGCCTGATCCCAGTCTGCTTCATCATGGATCAAAACATGGCGGGTTTCCTTGATGAAGATGGACCCGATCACGAAGGTCATGACGGCAATGGCGATCGGGAAGGCTAGACCTGCATAAATATTCCCGGTCTGCACGACCAGGGCGGTTGCGATGAAGGGCAGAAACCCTCCGAAGTACCCGTTTCCCACATGATAGGGTACGGAAACCGAGGTATAGCGGATCCGCGCCGGGAAAGACTCTACGAGGTAGGCTGCAATAGGCCCGTATACCATTGTCACGAAGAGCACAAGCACGAATACCAGCAGGGTGAGCACAAACACGTGTGGCCACGCCGCCGTCAGGAGCGATAGCGGGTCGTGCGCGGCGCGGATGCTCTCGCTGTTCAGGACGATCTGGTCTGCCGTCGCTTTCATGGCCCGGAACACGGGATAATACCCGATGGCTGCTATCAGATTCCCGGCCATCATCACCTTCTTGCGCCCGATGCGATCCGACAGGGCGCCGAAGACGACGAAGAAGGGCATCCCCAACAACAGCGCCACCGCGACAATGGTGTTCGCCGTGACAAGGTCCAGCCCTACACCCGGACTTTGAAGCCAACTGATGGTGTAGAACTGACCCGTATACCAGACTACAGCCTGCCCGGCGGTGGCCCCGAACAGCACGATCAGGATGATGCGCCAGTTTTTACGATTTCCAAGACTGTCCTTGAGCGGCGAATCCGAGGTCTTGCCTTCCGCTTTCAACTGGGTAAAGAGTGGGGATTCCTTCATCTTGCTCCGAATGTATACCGAGATCACGACGAGAAAGATGGACAGCAGGAAAGGAATGCGCCAGCCCCAGATGGCGAACTGCTCCGGATTGACGAGGCTTCGCACAGAGAGGATGACGATCAGGGAGACAAACAGGCCGAGCGTAGCGGTAATCTGGATGAAGCTGGTGTAAAAGCCGCGACGGTTATCCGGAGCGTGCTCGGCGACGTAAACCGCTGCCCCACCATACTCTCCTCCCAGAGCCAGCCCCTGGAGAATACGGATCACCACCAGAATTGCCGGCGCAAGCAGGCCAACCTGCGCATAGGTAGGCAGCACGCCGATCAGCGTCGTTGACCCGCCCATGATAAGCAGCGTGATCAGAAATGCGTACTTCCGGCCTACCCTGTCCCCTATACGCCCGAAGACCACGGCGCCGAAAGGTCTTGCTGCAAACCCTGCTCCGAATGTCGCCAGCGTGGACAAAAGCGCAGCGGTCGGATCTCCACCTGGGAAGAACTGTGTCGCAATGATGGTGGCAAGGCTGCCGAAGATGTAGAAATCGTACCACTCGATCATGGTGCCAAGCGCCGAGGCCAGGATCACTTTCCAGAGTTGGGCATCGCCTGCGACTGGAGCCGACGGCTCCGCTGCATCTTTCGTTCCAGACTTCTGCGACATTATGTTCTCTCAGGGTTTGTAGGTAACCTCCTCTTGCCACGCCTTTTCATGAGTGGCGCCAATATGAGCTTTCTTCACAAAAAATGCAACGAAGCAGACGCAAGCCGGCAACAGATAGCATCCGCCGCCCCTGTCTCGTATTTTTATTTTTTGATTTGAACCAGCCTGCCAGACCATGCAGCAATCCTCTTCCCCTACCGGCGCGACCGTGGAGGCATTTCACTTCGAGGACGACGGGCGCATTCCGAATCACCCGTACTGGCCTCTGTTGCTCTACCGCAAGGCGCTTCCAGCGGACGCTGAAGCAGCAGAGCGCCTTTTCGCGCAACATGGATGGGGCGGGGCCTGGAGAAACGGCATTTATTCCTATCATCACTATCACAGCGTGTCGCACGAAGTGCTGGGCATCGTTCGCGGGCAGGCGCGCGTTCAGTTTGGCGGAGCATCGGGCGCTGTGGTTTCGGTTGGACCCGGCGATGCGGCAATCCTGCCCGCCGGAACCGGGCACAAGTGCCTTGAAGCAAGCAGCGATTTTCTCGTCGTGGGCGCTTACCCTCGAGGCCAGGAAAAGTGGGACCTTCTGAAGGGAGCGCCGGGCGAACGCCCGGAGGCGCTCGAACGCATAGGCCGGACTCCGCTTCCGGAGGCTGATCCGGTCTATGGACCAGGAGGACCGCTGTCCGGTCACTGGCGGACGGCTTCGGGGAGAGAACAGCAGGATCTCCAGAGCCAGAGCCGCCTCTGACCATCAATACAGATCGAACCTGGCAAGCCTTCCGTCAAGCGCACCGCTGACGAGCGGCTTTTTCCATGCTGCACGCAGCCCGATGTCTTTCAGGAACTCCCGCTTTCCGAAATACACATACGCCGTTGCGTTCGTGCATTTCTGCTTCAGGAAATCGCCTAACTCCCTGTAGAAACCGTGCATATCCTCTCCCCGGCCGAGCCGGAGTCCGTAAGGCGGGTTGCAGACGATCACGTGGTCGGCAAGCGATGGGATTTTCCGGTAGTCGCGCACTGAAAGCCTGACCTTACCTCCTGAAGGAAGGTTTGACAGGTTTTGCCGGGCTATTTCGGCAGCTTCACGGGAGATATCGCTGCCCCCGATAAGCCCCGGCGGGAGCGGGCGCATCCGGGCATCCATTTCATGTTTGACCTCTGCCCAGAGGGACCTGTCAAAATCCGGCAACTGCTCGAAACCAAAATGTTCGCGCAGGTAACCCGAGGGAATGCGACAGGCGTGCATCAGCGCTTCGCCGAGCAGCGTCCCGGAGCCGCACATCGGATCGTACAGAGGCCGCTCGCCGTCCCAGCCCGTGTATCTGATGATCGCCGCCGCGACCGTTTCCTGCATAGGCGCTTCCTGCGAGGCGGTACGGTACCCTCTGCGATGCATGGACCCCCCGGAGGTGGCAATGCTGATGATGGCCTTGTTATCGGAAATCAAAAGCCCGATCCAGAGGTCCGGTTCGCGTGTGTCGATGCCTGGACGGCTTCCCGTGCGCTCACGGAACTGGTCCACTACTGCGTCTTTTACGCGCAGCGCGGCATATTTTGAATGCCTGATATGGCTGTTGGAGACGTTGGCAAAGACGGCCAGCGTGCCGTCTACAGGAAGGAAATCGGACCAGTCGATGGAAGATACCGTTTTGTAGAGGTACCGGTCGGAATGGCAGTCGAACGTCAGCAGCGGCGCAAGAATCTGGGAGGGCAGGCGCGCGGCATAGTTGATCCGGTAGAGGGCAGCAGCATCTGCGTTGAAATATACGCCGCGATAAGCCGGAGATACGCCGGCAGCCCCGAGTTCAGCCAGTTCCTCCGAGCCGGCCTCCTCCAGTCCGCCTGCTATCTGCGCAAAATACCGATTGTATTGTTGATACTGGTACATAATGGGACTGAAGGAGAAAGCAATGCCAGGCGCCCGGCGTGAGATGGGAGGTTCTACGGGGCTGCGGCGCTTCCGGACTCGTAAATGCCCGGCCCGGGCTGTGGAAGCTTTTCGCCGCAATGTTTACAGAAGCTTGCATCCAGGTCATGACCGGCAGCGCCGCACGCCGGACAGAATATCCTGGAGGACGCTATCGCATCGCTCCTCTGTGAGGACCGGGCCAATTCCGAGGTTACGATGCCTGTTGGGACAGCAATGATTCCGTAGCCCATAATCATAATCAGAGCGGCAAGCGCCTGCCCGATTCCGGTCTGGGGTGAGATGTCTCCATATCCAACGGTGGTAAGTGTTACGATGGCCCAGTACACGCTGGTTGGAATGCTCGTGAACCCGTTTTCGGCGCCCTCAACAAAGTACATGAGCGATCCGAAGATGACGACCAGGGTAACCACAGTAACGGTAAACACCTCGATCTTGCGTCGGCTGGCCGCCAGCGCCTTTGTCAGCGTTCCCGCCTCTTCCATGTACCGCGCCAGCTTCAGAACCCGGAAGACGCGCAGGATGCGCAGCATACGGATCACGAGGAAATACTGCGCACCGGGCACCAGGACGCTCAGGTAGGTAGGAATGATAGCGAGAAAATCCACGATCCCGAAAAAGCTCAATGCATAGTTGAGCGGTCGTCCTATGGTGACAAGGCGCAGCACATACTCAATGGTGAACAGGATCGTAAAAAGCCACTCCGCAGCACGCAGCAACGCCCCGTATTCCTCTCTTACTTGCGCTACGCTCTCCAGCATCACTACGGCCACGCTGAACAGGATAATGAGGATCAATACAACATCGAAGGCCCTGCCTGCGCGGGTGTCGGATTCAAAAATGATGTCCCTGACTCTGTGCTTGAGCCTGTATGTGTTTTCCTTCAACTTGCCTTACCCCGATGTGTATCTGGTTGACAGCGTTGCCTCTCAAATTAAGCCATAGAGAACGGTAAACCATGAACTTTCAGAAGGACTGCACAGGAGCATTCGTTACGGCGGAACTGTCCGGGAGACTATCCGGGGGTCATAAAAGACGCTCCGGCCTGATGCAATTTGCCTTCTTTTACGCTGCCGCTCCACCGATCTCATGGATTATTTTGCGGTTTACTGCGGGTTTATTGCGGTTTATTGCGGTTTTCGTTCAGGCAGAACGGCCCTGGCGGGGTCAAAAAGGGCGTTTTGCGGTTTTTGCGGCCCAAAACGAGGTTTCGCGCCCCACGCCGCTTTTCTTTTTTCCTGTCAGGTCATAGCCTTGCTGTTACACTGGGGCGCCTCTTTTCCTTCTTGCCGGGCTGCCTGCGAGTGGTGAAACATAGATCCTTTGCTCATCTCAGGATGACGCTTCGGGTAAGGTTGCAGCGATCCTCAAAAATCGTGTCATGCTGAACGTAGTGAAGCCTCTATGCCTACAGACCGACAGGCGCTTGCAAAGGGCGCTCCTTTGCTGGTCTACCAAAGATTAGCGGGAAAGGTAGGGCCTGGCGGGCAGGCAGAACAGGTTATTCCGGCAACCTGTTCTGTTGTAAACCGACGGACGCGAGCGTATTGTGATGCACGCGCCCTGCTGCATGAGGGCCAGATTCACACAGACGGGTTCACCTGACGGATACACGTCCTGCTACCAGAGAAGTCTCTACGGCGCCAAAGGTAGAGGCGCAAGAGTTGTTTCAGACCGTACGAGCCGGGAATGTCACGGTAAATGCCGTCCCCTCGCCTTTCTTACTCTGGACGGTAATCCCGGCTCCCATCAGGGAAACCAGATTCTTCGTGATGGCGAGACCGAGGCCGTTGCCTTCATGGCTTCTCGCATACCCGACCGATTCCTGCCTGAACTCGTCAAACACATGGGGCAGGAAATCATCGTTGATGCCGATCCCGGTATCTGCTACAGTGATGCGAACTTCCTTTGCATCACCGCCGACGGTGATTGTTACGCCGCCGCGCATCGTAAATTTCAGCGCGTTGGAGATCAGGTTGTTCAGCACCCGTCCGAGTGCGGCCCGGTCGGCCATTATCTCTGTATCGCTGTCCGCGCTCATGTCAAGCTGCAAGGCCAGGTTCAATGCGTTTGCACGATGTTGAAAAAGAAACATTGCGTCCCGAATTTCCTGCTCCACGTTCAGCGGCTCCAGGTGCAGCTTGAGCGCCCGTCCCTGAAGCTGCGCCAGGTCGAGCACCGAATTGAGGGTGTCCAGCAGCCGCCGTCCGCTCTCGTAGATGCAACCGACGAACTCCTGCCCCTCCTCCGACACCTCGTCCTTCAAGACTTCTGCAAAACCGAGAATAGAGGTAAGAGGCGTGCGAATCTCGTGGCTCATGTTCGACAGAAAGGCATCCTTCAGCCGGTTCATCGTTTCGGCCTGCTCCTTGGCCGCGATCAGTTCCATCTCTGCCTGCTTCCGATCTGTGATATCGCGCTGTATGGCTACGAAATACGCCGGTTTTCCTTCCCCATTCAGAACGGGGCTGACCGAACATTCCTGAACCAATCTGCTGCCGTCCTTGCGACGGAACACTGTTTCACCCGTGAAACTCTCGCCCCTGCCGAGTTGCCTGAACATCTGATCGAGCACCCCTGGATCGGTCTCCGGTCCTGTCATAAATTCGGGGGTTTTCCCGATTATTTCCTCCTCCTGGTACTGCATCATGTCCTGAAACGCCGGATTTGCGTAAACGATGCGGTAGCTTTCAGGGTTGGGACCTGACTCGGTGATCATAACGCCGTCGCTGGCGTGGTTCAGGGCAGCCTCCAGCAGGCGCAACTGCTCTTTTTGAAGATCAGACTCGGTGAGGTCGCGGCCCACGCAGAACATGAGCCGGTCATTCTCCGACCATGCGGCAGACCACGTCTGATGCTTTGTGCCTCCATCCTTACACTTCCAGTAGTTCTCGAACGAATGGATCACTTCACCTGCGCTGATGCGCGCTGCGGCTTCTACCGTTCGTTCGAGGTCCTCTTCAATGACAAAGTCCATGAAAGACCGTCCTACCAATTCTTCAGGACGGTACCCCCACAACCGCTCACAGGCAGCGCTCATCTGAACGAAGTGCCCGCCCTCATTGACCGTACAGATAACGTCGAGCGAGTGGTCCATGACCAACTGATTGGCGCGGGCGGCTTTCTCGATCTGATCACGCGCCCGTACATGGTCGGTGACATCCATTCCATGAACGAAAATCCCGGAAACCGTCCCGTCGGCCTCTGTCAGGGGATGGTAAACGAAATTATGGTAGCGCATCTCCGCTTCCCCTTCCGGGGTTTTCCGGACGAGAACCGGCTCCTCGGTTCCGACAAAAGGCTCCGACGTTTCCAGCACCCTGTCCAGAATCCGGATGTGTCCCTGTTCCACGAGTTCAGGCATGACCTCTACGAGCGGCCGGCCGATGACATCCCTATCACCAATGACCGCTGCAAAAGCCGGATTCACCATCTCGAAGATGTGCTCCGGCCCCCGGAGCGTGCAAATAAAGGCGCGGGCATGGGTGAAGATGGTATGCAGCCGGGTGCGTTCGAGCTTGAGAGATTCGAGAAGCTGCTTTCGGGTGCGTTCCTCTGCAACACGGTCTGAGACATCCAGAAGGATGCCTACAATGGCCCTTTTCCCTTCGTAGGTGAAGGTTTTACCTTGCGCCTCCACGTAAACGAGGCTTCCATCCTTGCGCCTGCCCCGGAACGTGTAGCGCGCTTCGCCAATCGTGCCGTCCGTGCGCTTGCGAATGTTTTCCGCTACGAGCGCTCTGTCGTCTTCATGCACCAGATCGACGATGTTCTCAAGCGCCATGACTTCATCCGGCGTGTATCCAAAGACCTCTGCAAAACGGGGATTGACATACGAAAACCGGTAATCCTGAATGACGTACACCCCGGCAATGGCCTGCTCAACGAGGGTCTGAAACTTCAGGTTTGCTTCCTGCGCCTGGCTTTCGAATTGCTTGCGTTCGGTGATATTCTCCGAGATTCCCAGGAGATACTGGGGATTGCCGTCTGCATCCAGTATGGGCAATTTTCTTGTACGGAGGGTGCGCTTTGCCCCTCGCAAGGTGGTTATC
Source organism: uncultured Rhodothermaceae bacterium (assembly GCA_965365465.1). Lineage (GTDB taxonomy): Bacteria > Bacteroidota > Rhodothermia > Rhodothermales > DASSAV01 > CBDUBU01. The sequence continues at coordinate 4,515 of CBDUBU010000117.1, read as the reverse complement.
TCTTCTTCGATCTCGATGAGCTTGCGCTTTTGCAGCACCTCCCGATCCGCCTGCTGGAAGGCATCGGCAACCTCCTTCGGGAAGAAGTCATAATCATTCTTTCCGATCAGCGCCGTCCTGCTCAGGCCTACTTGCTCCTCGATAGCCTTGTTTACGCGCACGAAACGCAGTTCCTGCGCGTCCTTCACGAACAGGGTGACAGGGAGGTTTTCTATGACGCTATCCAGGAAGTGCTCACGCTCACGGAGCTTTTTCTCGTCGCGCACCTGCTGCGTTACGTCCTGACATATTCCCTGCAGCGCCACCAACGCGCCTGCATCATCGCGTACGGGCGTAACATGATGCTCCGTCCATACGGAATTGCCGTTGCGATGCACGCAGCGTATTCTGATGGCCTCATCGGGCGCAATTCCGGTTCGCAGTATGTTCCGGGCAAGCAGGCGGTCTCTGGGATGGACGATCCCGGCAAGCAGCTTCGGACTTTCCAGCATCTCTTCCCGTGAGTATCCCGTTACCCGCTCTACCGAGGGGCTGACGTACTCAAGTCTTATCTCCGGATGGAGACGGAGGTGAAAGACCACATCGGGACCGTTTTCCGCAAGAAGCCGCAACCAGGCATCGCCTTCAGCCTGACGCTCAGGCCCTCTGCTATGGAAGCGCTGCCTGGTTTCAGCACGCGCCTGTGCTCCGGCCTTCCGTTCCGTGATGTCGCGCATGGTGACCTGGATCACCTCTGCCTGGTGGTAGGGAATGAGGGCCGAATGCGCCTCTACAAAGATCCTGTTGCCCTTGCGTCCGGTCAGCAGAAGTTCCGGGTTCGGCGCGGACGGATCGGCTTCTTTCAGATCACGGGCAAGCAGCGGGACCTGCCCGTGATAGTCGCTATGCACCAGATCCAGCAGGGATCGGCCGGCCAGATCATCGCGCCGTGAATAACCGAACAGGCGCACCCCCGCCGGGTTCACGTCGATGATTCGACCGTTCTCATGGAGCAGAACAGGCTCGAGGGTGTGCTCAAAGAGGAGCCGGTAGCGTTCCTGCCCGTGCCCGTGTCCTTTCTGCATATCGCTTTCTGAGCACATAGAAAACCTTTTGCGTTTCCCCCATTCGGTGAATGCCGGGTCAAACGAGTTGAGCGAGCAAAATATAATAATTGCGCCGATCGGGAAAGCCTGTCAAGCGTCTGGCCACCTTCCCGGAAAAACGCAGGCAATCTTCACACAGGATGCTGCCTGCATCAAGCCTGTGTCCTTGTCCCGTATCGGCTCATCCCGCCGCCTTCTTAACATGTAACCGCGACTTTTTCCTTATTCTTGCGTGGAAGCGCCAGACAAAAAACGTATGTTCCGGCATGGCAACGAACGCCGCAGATCAGGGACCCGCTCACGATCAGGGTTTCCGATTCCTACTTTGTAGAGTCCGAGGTCGATCTTTGTGAGACTGTAGCCGTTATACCGTACTATAAACGCCATTACGGATCAAGCACGCAATCATTATGGAATATACGAGCGCCTTCCCCACCCTCTCCGACGACGCAGACCTCTGGATGTATGCCTCTGACCGCCCGCTGGATCAGGAAACGGAAAAGCGGCTTGCCGAGTCGCTGAGTCATTTTTTTGAAGCATGGACTTCTCACGGCCGCAAGGTGCGCGGCGCGATGGAGGTGCTGCATCACCGTTTCCTGGTTATCGCTGCGGAAGTGGAAGAGGGGGATATTTCCGGCTGCGGGATCGATGCCTCGATAGATGCGGTTCATCACGCCGGAGCGCGTCTGAATATTTCTTGGTTGCCGTCGCTGATGGTGTTCTACAGAGACAGCGCCGGAACCGTAGCAGATGTGTCGCGCTCCGAGTTTCGCCGGCTCGTGAGAAACGGCGAGATCGCCTCCGAGACGCCTGTATTTGATCTATCCGTCGGCAAGCTGGGGGATCTGCGGGACGGTCATTTCGAGCAACCGGCGGGCATGGCCTGGCACGCCAGGGTGTTCAAGATAGGGCATCCCGCGCCGCTCGGTTGAGACCTGCAAGCGTTCCCGGTTGGAGCCGGCAGATGAATCAACAGAACAGCATCCAGGAGCGATTTCTCGGCTGGCTCGCTAACTCTGATCCAGCCCGGCGCGAACTCATTCTGGCCGGCCTGTTTCTTCTGGCATTGCTTGGAGCAGGCACCATCGGGTACAGGATCATCGAGGGCTGGCCTGCCATGGACGCGCTTTACATGACGTTCATCACGCTTACGACCATCGGATTCACGGAAGTGCATTCGATGGGATCGGCGGGCCGGATCTTCACGATAATTATCGCAGTGCTGGGCATAGGCAACGTTGCTTTCATTGCAACCCGAACGGCGCAACTGCTTATTTCCAATCCACGATTACGCGAAAGACACATGAATCGCAGGATCGGGCGTTTGCAAGACCACTTTATCCTCTGCGGCTACGGGCGCATCGGTAAGCGCATAAGCGAAGACCTGAAACGCGCCGGAAAGCCGTTCCTCGTCATTGACCGCGACGCTGACGAACTGGACATAGAGGAAGACGACAGGTTGCTGTATGTTCAGGGCGATGCAGAAGAAGAGGACACGCTCAGAAAGGCAGGCATCGAACACGCCCGCGGCATCATCCTGACGCTGCCGGAAGACAGCGCCAACGTTTTTGTGACGCTGATGGCGCGTGAGTTGAATCCCCATCTCTTTATTCTGGCGCGAGCCAACGCGCTGAGAAACCGGCGCAAGCTTCTGCACGCGGGAGCAGACAAGGTGCTCTCCCCTGATGAGATCGGCGCCGACCGAATGGCACAGGTCATCCTCCGCCCCAATGTCGACCGGTTCATGGAACAGGTGCTGCAAACCGGCGCGCACGGGCTTCAGATGGAGGAAGTAACCGTAGAGGCTGGCGCTCCCTTGGCCGGCAAGTCCCTGGCGCAGAGTGATTTCCGCCGCCAGTTCGACGCGGTGGTGGTCGCTATCATTGATGCAGCATCAAATGAGATGGTGTACAACCCGGCGGCAAAAACGCAGTTGAAGGAAGGAGATATTCTCATCGTTCTTGGCAGCCAGGCTATGATCAGCCGCCTCCAGAATGAGGGATGCCGGCCTGAGCTTTCAGACTGATTCCCGGAGCGATTGGCCGGAAAAGATGTGCTAATCGTGATTTCTCAGCGCAGCCCTGCCGGCCCGTTGCACCGTCCTGCGGAATTCAGGTAACTTTGTAAAGATCCGTTTGAAATATGACGGGGGCCGACCGTAGAAGGAAACCGAACAGGCACGGTTTTCGTGGTATTGCAGACACAAAACAGAAGTTCGCTCACTATTTACATAACGGCCGGATATGCGCCTATCTTTTACGACACGTTTAGCGACTTTCGGCATCCTGTTCGCTCTGCTGGGAACAGGATTTCGGGCCGTTCCCGCACAGGGACAGGCCTACATCAATCAGTCCGAGATTGAAGACGTGCTGACCAATTACAGGGTCAACACCCTCGATGATCTCCCGGAAGTGTACTACGAATACCTCACCCTGGAAGACGAACGCGGCAACACGGCGCTTGCACGCAACTCGCTCTACAAGCGCGTGGGAGAAGGCAATTCCGAACTGGGGAAGAAACGCGCAAAGGTTATCGAGATGCTGAACCGTGCGCTTCTAGAGTACGCCGAGATCGGCGATACCCTCGTAGTACCGGACAAGTTCGAGGTTGACTTCCGCGCTTATGCTCCATTTCCACGCTACTATCCGGGCGCCCGCGACTTCGACAAGCTCTTCATCATTCACAAGTCCATCCAGGCATGGGCTGCCTATGAGCATGGGCAGCTGGCAAAGTGGGGCATCGTGAACACGGGCGCCAAGGAAAGCCCGACGCCGACGGGTCGCTACAACTTCAACTGGAAGGTGGAGTACCGTGTGTCTTCCCTCAGCCCGGACGACGAACCATGGGAGATGTACTGGGTTTTCAACTTCAACAACCCGCGCGGCATTCACGTTCATCAGTACGCCATGCCGACCGGCGGCCCCACCAGCCACGGCTGCGTTCGCCTCGTTGAGACAGATGCACGATGGATCTACGAGTGGGCAGACTCCTGGAAAACCACGAAAGGCAACGGCGAGGCGTCGATGACCGCCAAGATTCTGGAGCCGGGCACCACCGTGCTCGTCCTCGGCGAGGACCCTGTGGATCACCCTCACCCTTTTGAGTACAAGAAAAGGTACCCGATCTTGCAGAAGGTAGAACTGCCCGCCAATCCATACGATGTGCCGCCGGGAACGGATCAGCAAGAGTACTTTGACCGGCTGCGATTGCGGGCTTCCCGGTAGTCCTTGTGCGCGTGGCAGGGTTCAGTCGATAATGTGGAACAGCCGGTTGAACCTCGGAAGGCGGGCTTCGGCATCCCAGGAGAAATAGACCAGAATGGCTTTCCCGACCACATGGTCCATGGGAACGAACCCCCAGAAACGGCTGTCCTCCGAGTTGTCCCGGTTGTCGCCCATCACGAAGAAATAATCCTGCTTGAAGGTGTAGG
>CBDUBU010000116.1:0-12075 GCA_965365465.1 uncultured Rhodothermaceae bacterium | reverse complement strand
TGCCTATCTTCAGAAACGGTTTGCTGTGTTGAAGGCAGAAACAAGCAAGCCCCGAGCGCCTGCCATACTGTAGACATAGACGTTTCACTACGTTCAGCATGACATGACTTTGGGGTATTGCTGCAACCTTCCCCGGAGTGTCGTCCTGAGCGGAGCGAAAGATCTATGCAACCCGCATGGCAGGCGGCTCGGAAAGAAGAAAAAGAGGCGTTTGAGCCAACAACAAGGCTATGATCTGGCAGGAAAAAGAAAAGAAAAGCGGCTTCGGGTGCGAAACTGCGTTTTGGGCCGCAAAAACCGCAAAACGCCCTTTTTGCCCCTGCCAGGGCCGTTCTGCCTGAGTGAAAAACCGCAATAAACCGCTAAAAACCCGCAGTAAACCGCAGTAAACCGCAAAATAATCCATGAAGCCCATGAAACAAGGACACGCGGGAGGACAAGGAGTATCCCGGTGAAACGGCTTTCGTGACGCGCCAGACAGTCTCTCCACATTACACAGAGAAGAGTTCTCGATCCTGTTCATTTCCTGAACCTGATGTATGCTTTACCTTGTTCCAACGCCTGTCGGCAACCTGGAAGACATTACGCTGCGAGCGCTTCGCATCCTGAAAGAGGTGGACCTGATCGCCTGCGAAGACACACGCACGTCAGCCGTGTTGCTCTCGCATTACGGAATCGGTACGCCGCGCACCAGTTATCACGACCATAACGAAACACACAAAGCGCCCTTGCTCGTTGACCGGATGAAGGCAGGCCAGAAGGTAGCGCTCATTTCGGATGCCGGGTCTCCGGGCATTTCAGATCCGGGTTTTTACCTTGTACGCGCCTGCGTCCAGCACGGGATCGGCGTCGAGGCCCTGCCTGGTCCTACCGCCTTTGTGCCCGCCCTGGCTGCCAGCGGATTGCCATCCGAACGCTTTGTATTCGAGGGCTTCCTTCCGGTGAAAAAAGGACGACAGACCCGCCTTCAGACGCTCTCTCAGGAAGAACGCACCATGATTTTCTACGAATCTCCCCATCGCCTCGTCAAGGCGCTGAAACAGTTTGAAGAAGTTTTCGGGCCGGAGAGGCCGGCAGCCGTAGCCCGCGAACTCACAAAGCTGTTTGAAGAAATCCAGCGCGGTACGCTCCAGGAACTCCGCGCCTGTTACGAAGCCCAACCCAGAGTACGCGGCGAAATAGTGCTTCTCGTCGGAGGCGCCGGACGGGCCGCTTCTGACGCCGCCGCTTCGGTCTGATACCAACGCTCCCAACATCATCCATGAGAACGCTTTTATTCATGCTCTCCCTGCTTGCATCCGCTCCCGCCGCAGACGCCCAGCCTGCCAGTGTTTCCCCCGCTTCTGGCGATTCCCTCACGGAAGCTGAAAAGCGCGTGCAGGAAATAATCAGCCGGGAGGGAATCCATGTCGTTCATTTCTGGGCGCCCTGGTGCGATAATTCCATCTCTGAACTACGCAACGGATGGTATGAGTTGATAGAACAGAATGAAGACGTGACCTTCACCTTCGTGACGGTCTGGAATGACGGGCGCGACGGCAGCGCAGAACTGAAAAAATTTGCCATACCGGATCACGTCCTTGAACTGACCTTGCCGGACTATGGACCAAGCGAAGACAAGTCCCGGCGCCGGTACGCCTTCCTGAATCTCCCTCTTACCTGGATCCCGTCAACGTGGATCTTTCAGGATAGCGGCAAGCTGGCGTTTGCCCTGAACTACGGCGAAATGGAAATCCCTGTCCTTCAGCAATTGATCGATGTGGCCCGGAAGGACTGGAAATACTGACCGCGCCGCGCCGGGGCAGCATCGCCTCACCCATTCGCCGCCCTGACCGAATCTCCAGTATCTTGAAACGATTGCCTGCATTCGGCGTTTGCAGCACACCGATTTCAGGAACAGCCTCCTGTGATATCCAGGCTGCGCCGGATGCCTGTCTCATTCCCCCGGATTAATCCTTACATTTCGTTCCGTCTGTAGACCCTTCAGGGTCCTGAGTCCCCTTTGCGGATTGGAAGCGATACCCTATTTCCCTATGAATACCAAGCTGATAGACCGGATCGTAGCTGGTTTTGTCTTTCTCTATGCCCTCGTCCTCTACCTGCTGACCGTTGCCCCGACGACTTCCTTCTGGGACTCCGGGGAGTTCATCGCCATCGCGCATGGGCTGCAGGTATCGCATCCGCCGGGCGCGCCCTTCTATATGCTGGTAGGCAGGCTCTTTTCGATGTTTGTCCCCACGGAATACATTGCGCTTTCCGTGAACCTGGTGTCCGTCCTCTCCAGCGCCCTGACCATCCTTTTTACGCACCTGATCATCGTGCGCCTGATTCGCGTATGGCAGGGGCCGCCTTCTTCCTGGACCTTGCCGGAGCGCATTTCCGTGCTCGCCGGAGGCGTTATCGGCTCCCTTACCTTTGCGGCAACCGACTCGTTCTGGTTCAATGCCGTCGAGGCTGAGGTTTACGCCATGTCGATGCTTTTCACGGCGGTCGTCGTCTGGCTCATCATGAAGTGGAGCGAGGAAGCACGACTGGAAGAAGCGCGACTGGCAGGCGAGTCCCATCCGTTTGGCCTGGTGGCAAACCGCTACCTGATCCTGATTGCCTATCTTTTCGGCATTGCCATTGGCGTTCATTTGCTCAACCTGCTGGCTGTCTTTTTCATCGCGCTCATCGTTTTCTTCTACGAGTTTGAGCGCCCGGAATGGACAAAGGGAAAGCTGTGGCTGGGTATTCTGCTGGCCGGACTCGCTTCCTCCGCCGTTTTCCTCGTTATCTACCCCGGCATCGTGCAAGTCCTCCCGGAAATAGCAGGCGAGAGCGGCGCGCCTGTTCTGTTCTTGCTCGGCCTGATTGCGCTGGTCGTCTTTGCCGTCTACTACACCCAGAAACACCGGATGCAGGCTGCCAACCTCGTCGCGCTGTGTTTTATCATGCTGCTGATCGGCTACTCTACCTATGCCCTGATCTTTATCCGGAGCGCCGCCGATCCGCCTATCAATGAAAACGACCCGTCCACGACGGAAGCCATCGTTTCCTACCTCAAGCGCGAGCAGTATGGCCAGACACCCCTGCTCAAAGGCGCTACCTACGACAATGCCACCGGCCGCATAGATCCTGACCGGATCACGCTGTTCCCGCGCCGGCACTCGCCGGCCCCGGAGCATATCCAGGTCTACAGCCGGTATAGCTCGGACTGGGACTTCTTCTGGAAGTATCAGGTAGGCCATATGTATATGCGGTATTTCCTGTGGAACTTCGTCGGAAAAGCCAGCGACGAGCAGGACGCGCCCGCCATTACCGGCTTCTCGGCGCGAGAAACCAGCGACTATCTGTACCAGACCCCTAGCGAGAAAGCCAGTCGCAATGCCTATTATGCGCTTCCTTTGCTCCTCGGACTGATCGGAGCCGGCTTCCATTTCTCACGCGACTGGAGGCGCGCTTTCAGCGTCCTTGTCCTGTTTCTCGTCACCGGCCTCGGCATCATTCTCTACCTGAATCAGCCTCCGCTACAGCCGCGTGAGCGCGATTATTCGTACGTAGCAAGCTTCTTCGCCTTCAGTCTGTGGGTGGGCATCGGCGCCACCGGCATCCTTCAGCTAACCCTGGAGGCGCTCCGTGACCGCGCTAAGACAAACCACACCCTGCAGCAAGGAGTCGCGCTGGCGCTGGGACTGCTCCTGTTTGCGGCAGTCCCGGTGTTTATGATGGCGGAGAATTATTTCGATCACGACCGATCGGGAAACTACGTGGCTCCTGAGTATGCGTACAATATGCTGATGAGCCTCGACGACCACGCCATCGTGTTCACCAACGGCGACAATGACACGTTCCCGCTCTGGTATCTGCAGGAAGTGGAAGGCGTCCGCACCGACGTGCGCGTGGTCAACCTGTCGCTGCTCAACACCCCCTGGTACGTGAAACAGCTCAAAGAGCAGCAGACGCACGAATCGGAATCCCTGCCGATCTCGCTCACGGACAGCCAGATCGAAAACCTGCGCGTGGTTGCTTATAAACCGCAGGAGGTTAGCCTTCCTGTCAATAAGCAGCAGATCCTTCAGAATCCCGAGGTTCCTGTGCCACCCCAGGACACCGCCCAGATCGAAAGCCCGATGACCTGGCTCTTGAAGGGCCGGCCTTATAACCAGGAGTTCAGCATCTTGTATGCCGCCGACCAGGTGGCGCTCGATATTCTGCAAACGAACGCGCAGCAAAACTGGAAACGCCCTGTCTATTTCGCCGTCACGGTGAGCCAGGATGGACAGCTTGACCTCCAGAACTACTTTCAGTTGGAAGGCCAGGCGTTCCGTGTAGTGCCGATCAGACACGACACGCCGCTGGGACGCATCGTTCCTTCCATCACCCCGGATCGCCTGCGAAAGTTCAAGTTCACCAATCTGGATAATCCGGATGTGTACTATGACGAGAACATCCGACGCATGGTAGATAATTACCGCAACATCTACGCGCACGTCACAGAGTCCCTGGCAAGCCAGGGATATCCCGAAGAAGCACGCGGCCTGCTCGACACGTTGACGGCAAAGGTGCCCTTCTCTGTTATCCCCGGAGACGAACGCTCTTTCCTGATAATGGCGCGCGCCTACGAGGCTGCAGGCGCCGGCGACCGCGTGGTTGAAACCTGGAAGCAGGCCGAGCCGGTAATCATCCATCGCCTGAAGCACGCACGCACGTCGAGAGAAGCAGAGTATGCAGCCCAGTACGTGCAAATGATCCGATTCTCCTACATCAACCAGGGCGATTTCGAGGCGGCTGCCTCCTTTAACGACCGCATCGCCGACGTATTGAACGATGATTCGCTGAGAAAATCGGCTGAACAGTTGCGGAATCAGTACGGGCCTCCGGGTGATGCGCCGGATGCAAATCCTGCTTCCAACTGAAGATGAACCAGCGCCTGCCCCCGGGAAACCACCGCCGTTAGAGAACCCTCCTTGCCCAGGGAGCCTGCACGCTAATTACATAGTCCTTCGCACGAGCGTTCAGGATAACACTCCGGTATGGATTGCGGCAACCTTCCAAAGGCCGTGTCATGCTGAACGAAGTGAAGTATCTATGCCACGAGACAGGCAGACGCTCCTGACATAATCCTGCTCTACGCTGCACCCGGCTTCTACGTACCGGAAATCTCCTCCGACATTCTAAAGGAGCTTCCTGCCCCGGAGGCTCCTTTTTTATTGCCTGTCCCCCTCGCCACCTTGTTATCCATTGGTAAATAAAGCGTTTTTATTGACAGAGTTATGATAATATGCCTATATTTTTCATGGAAAAGGTACATACAGGTTGTTTCATATTTACACTCTATTTATGCGCCTCATTTAGCAGTATGCTCCACCCAGGCTCCTGCCCTTCGGTTCAGGCGCATCAAATGCGGCTTACCACCGTACGCTCCCAGGTCTACTACGCCACGTACATGCGTTAATTTGTTGGAGGCACCCATGGCTGTATATCGCAGCGTCGTTAAATGGTTTGACGCAAAAAAAGGCTACGGTTTCATCGTTCACCCTGAAGGAGCAGACGACATCTTCGTCCACTACTCCTCGATCAGCAACGAGAAACGCTTCAAAACCCTTCGCACCGGAGAGGTAGTCGAGTTTGAATTGCAGGACGGCCCCAAGGGTCTTCATGCCTACGAAGTGTCAGCCGTAGATATGCCGGAAGATTCCATCCCGTCGTCTTACGATCAGGACGCGCCGCCCTACCACGACAGCCCGCAATACAGGCAGGGATACTCCGCTTAGGAAGATTGGGGAGCATTGTATTTGCGCCTCATAGCGCCTATTTTCTGCGTGCGCCTTTACCTGAATCCCCACAGGGTTCAAGGTAGTGTTATGCCCGCCGAAAGGGTCTCTTTTCCTTTAAGCACGCCTGTTGAGAGTATATGCCCTTTTCCTTCACCGAAACCGATATCGAACGGATAGGGAACGTTCTTGGCGTTCCGGAACGAAAGGACGGGCCGCTGGTCCGTTTCGAGTTGCAAGACGAGACGAGCGGAAGAAAAATAGCGCTGGAGATCCAGACAAACGTTCCCCTGCCTGATGGGCTTACCGAAGATTCTTCAGCCCATCTCATTTCGGTGTACGCCGCCAGTTCCTTTCTGCAATTGCACGGCTGCACCGGCTACATAGCCAGCCAGGAACTCGGTGAGGTCATCTTTTTTGCGAAGCGTGGCGGCTATACGAGCGGGCTTGTGGTGGAACGGGAGGCCGGCTGCTCGCTTTATGCGAATGTTGACGACCGGCTGCTTTCCACAGACTTCACCCAACTCCCGCCCGAAATGATTATGAGCAGCGTCGCGCTCTCGATGACGGAATCGCTCTTCAACGACCTCAACTGAAACGCTTTTGGTTCGGCAGGTTAAATCTGCCGGCCCGGCAATCGAGGTTGGCGACTGCCGGGCCGGTAGTGCGGCGCCACGCCTGCTGCTTGCGCTCTTCCCCCGCCGTTAGATCAACCCATGACAGCGAACAACGCTCCTGTTGTCATCGAATGTATCCACGACACCCTTTGCATCGACAGAGGCCGGCTATTGCCTATCGTTGACCGCGTGCTGGAGGCGCACAACTGCACGGTCAGGTATCTGGGCATTGTCCTTGCAAATCACGAAACGGTGCTTGACCTGAACCGCACGTACCTCGAGCACGATTACCTGACGGATGTTCTCTCTTTTCGGCTGAACGAACTGGATCCACCCGAAGTGATCGAAGGAGAGGTTTATGTAGACCTCGACACAGCCGCTGAACGGCACGCAGAATTTAACGCTTCCTTTGAGGAAGAGGTGATGCGTTACGTTGTGCATGGCCTGCTGCACCTCATCGGATACACGGATGCAACAGAGAGAGAAAAAGCCGATATGCGGGCGCGTGAGGATGACTTCTTATCGCATTTGTCCTGATTATTTTAGGACGTATCTCCCGTAATCCTTCTATTATCAGGGAAATGCATGAGGTCTCAAAATACGGCGCATCCTATCTGTTACATTTTCGCCGTTGAAAATGAGACTTTTTTTGCTTACCAAAAGAGAGAGCGCAGACGGATAGCGCGCTCTTCCTGATTCCTGTTTTATTCAGAAGCGTAGGAGGTGACACATGCAAACCCAGATCACTGCCCGTCACTGTGAGGCCAATCCCATGTTACGCGACTATGCATCCCGCCAGATTTCCAGGCTGGAGCGCTTCTATGACGGCATTACAGATGTTCGCATCGTACTCAGTTCGGACAACATTGCATCTTCCCCTAAACTTGCTGAAATCACGCTTGGCGTATACCGACAGCGTCTTACCGCCCGCGACACCGCTTCAACGCATGAGCAAGCCATCGACGGTTGTGTCGAACGTCTGAGGAGACAAATCCTGCGCTACAAGGGTAAACGAAAAAGCACCAACAGGGACTTTCACCACTGATAGATATTAAACGAGAAACCCCCAAGTCGGGGGTTTCTCGTTTTCATTCGGCGCCATGCTATGCTCATCACGCCATTTTCCGGAGCGCCTCTACGACGCGGGTCACGATCCTGGAACTCTGCATGATATAGAAATGAACACAAGGCACACCGGCGCTCATTAACTCTTCGCTCTGCCGGATCGCCCACTCCACCCCGATATCTGCTACGTGCTCGGGTTTTGCAGTTTCTAACTCGGCAGCCAGCGCCTCCGGAAGATCCACGTGAAAATACCGGGGCATCGACTGCAACTGCCGCTTGTTGGTAAGGATTTTCAGACCCGGCACGATGGGGACGGTAATTCCAACTTCCCGGCAGCGATCTACAAAGCTGAAGAAGCGCCGGTTATCGAAAAACATCTGCGTGGTGACATAGTGCGCCCCGGCATCTATCTTGCGCTTCAGATTCAAAATATCCCAGGTGAGATTAGGCGCTTCGAAATGCTTTTCCGGATATCCGGCCACCCCGATACAAAAATCAGAAGGCGCCGCATCTATCAGGGCCTCAAGATACTGGCCGTTGTTCATGCGCCTGATCTGCTCAACCAGTTCTATCGCGTAGCGGTTGCAAGACCGATCCGCAGGAACAGGTTTCTGATAATCCCCATCGTCGCCGCGCAGGGCCATCACGTTCTGGATGCCGAGGTAGTTCAGTTCGATGAGCGCATCTTCCGTCTCCTCCTGTGTAAAACCGCTGCACAAAAGATGGGGCACCGTTTCGACGCCGAAATGGCTTTTGATGGCCGCACACAACCCCAGCGTACCCGGTCGCTTCCGCTTGACCCGGCGACGGCACGTTCCATCCGGCATTTCCTCATAATAAACCTGCGCCGAATGACTCGTTACGTCGATGAAGGGCGGCTCAAAACGCATCAGATCGCCCACGATGTTAAAGATTTCCTGTACGGAACCCCCGCGCGTTGGAGGTATAATCTCGTAGGAAATGAGCGGCTCCGAACTTCGCTCCAGTATTTCGATGATTTTCATTAAAGAGATAGCTGATGAGTGCAGATCTTTGTCCTACAAAGCCGATGCACATTTGTAGTTTCAACGTATGCTCACCAAACCCTGGCAGTAAACATAATGATCGGGATCGTCTTTGCCTCCGAGGAAGAAGCGCAACCTTTTCTGGAACACTACGAACGCGGTCGTTTCGACGGCCTTTCCGAAGGAGAAACGGCGCATGACAACCAGGTGATTGTATCGCTTACAGGCACAGGGAAAATCAAGGCTACGCTGCGGACTGAGCGGCTTCTTCAACGATACAAACCCGACCGTCTGTTCCATCCAGGCTCCTGCACAGCCCTCCGGGAAGAGATCAAGGTAGGGGATATTGTAGCCGCCTCACAGGTTTTCGAGGGCGACCGCATCGAACTTGCCGCCCCTACTTATCCACGAATGCCGCTGGAAGTTCCTTTTGAGAAGCTCTCCGAGGTCACCCTGGTTACCCAGGACCATATGGTGAAAGGACAGTCCGAACAAACATACTGGCAACGCATTGCCGACATCACGGACATGACTGGCTACGCGGTGGCTTACGTGACGGCAACACACGGCATCCCCTGCCACATCATCAAGGTTGTCACGGGCCGGCTCAATGCCCCGGATGCGCATCTGAGGCGCACGCTGACCAACGCCTATGAGAGTATGTCTGCCTTCCTGCTCAAGGAACTGAACAGGATGGTAGGAGCCTAATTGCACCGAAGGTGCATATCCCGTATCCATCTCACAGGCAGCCCTGACGATTCTCCCGGAGCATATTCGTACAGGGCAGCAGATCCTTCGCCGAAGTGCTGCCGCTGTTCGTCCCGGATCTCACGCGCTCCCACCGGCAGCCCGCCGCCGGAGGCTTTTACGTACTGCCGTATGAGAGCCTGAGGCTCCTTTCGAACGGAAAGGCCGCCATCGGAAAAACAGATGCGTCCTACCGTCACGACCACCCAGGTCAGCATCACGAAGAGCGTGAGCGCGGAGAGCATTATGAGAATCAGATACATTGCTGGAAGCCCTTCCTCTTTCCGGACTACTACCCTGCCCTGTTCATAGTCGCTAGTACTTCTTTTCTTCGCAACTGGTCAAGATCCGGCTTCAGTCGTGCGAAGCTTCGACGCGTTCCGGCGCCGGTCACTATTGCCCGCCTGCCGGCGCTGTAGTGTCCGCCCTCTCAGCCTGAACCCCGGCAGTATCGGCAGCGGAAGAATCAGCGCCCGTGGTATCTGAGACAGCGATTGAATCAGCCCCTGCCGCAGGCGCAGCAGCCCCCCCTCCGGCGGCAGCCCCCGCCGGCGGCGTACTCCAGACGGTATCGTTGCCTACTGCTCCAAGGTCGTCCCGGAAGGCAGTATCAAAAAGGGTAAAAGCAAGGAAGACCAATACAAAGATGCTGCCTACCGAAAAAACAAGCGTGTTTACGGGGCTATCGTATTTCAGGGCCATGAAAAACATGACCACCAGCGCCGCTTTTGTGGCGGCAATGGCAAGGGCGAGCGGTACGTTGAGCGGTCCCAGATGGATCTGCGCCGTGACCACGGTAAGAATCGTAAGCCCTACGAGCGCCAGAAAAACTTTTATCAGGGTGCTCTTCGGTGTGATATGATGTCCGTGCGGCGCTGCAGCGCCGGGTTCAACATGGGCCATAAGGCAGCGTAGCTAATCTATGTGGTCAGACTGAATCAGATGAGGTACAGCAGCGGGAAAAGGAAAATCCAGATGATATCGACGAGGTGCCAGTAAAGCCCGGTGAGTTCGACAGGCGTGTACCATGCGCTGCTGAAATCTCCCCGACGGGCGCGTACCAGCATCCAGCTAATGACCCCCATGCCTACAATTACGTGGACCCCGTGAATCCCCGTCATCACGAAGTAAATGCTGAAAAACTGCGGCGCAAACGGGACGTTGTATTTAGTGTAATCCCCATGCGGCTCAAAATGCGCTCCCGGGAAAATCCCGTGCTCGAACTTGGCCGTATACTCGAAGTATTTCACGACCAGGAATACACCTGCCAGTAAAAGTGTGAACAGAAGATTGCGAACCAGGGCGGCCCTGTCATCGAGCTGAGCCGACCTGATACTGAGCGCCACGGTAAGCGAAGACGTGAGCAGCACAATCGTGTTTAGCCCGCCCATGACGGGATTCAGCAGCTCGCTCGAAAGAGCAAAAACTTCAGGATGCCAGACCCGGTAGACGGTGTAGGCCACGAACATGCCGCTGAAAAGCAGGATCTCCGTGATGAGGAACAGCCACATTCCGAGTTTTGCAGCGCTGAACTGCTGCTCGGAGGAGACGAAATGGTGCTGCAGGTGGGGAGCATGGTGCTCGGTATGCTGCACCGCCGCGCCTGCTGATGTCGTAGTGATTGCCATGAGCCTCAGTTAAAGGTTACATCAGAACAGAGGGGGACCGCGCCCCGAATCCTGCGAAGGCTAGGACTTCGCTGTCCCTTGCCGGCCCTGCGGAACCGTCGCAGGCGCCCCGTCTCCCTGCGCTCCATCCCCGGCTGCCCGATCCTCCTTCAACAGATGGAAGTCATAGGGGCCGCGCGTGACGACAGGCAGGGTAGTAAAGTTGTGCGGAGAAGGCGGCGAAGCGGCGTGCGTCCATTCCAGAGTGGCAGCGCCCCACGGGTTTGCCGGGGCTTTCTTTCCTGCAAACAGGGAGTGCAGCATATAGCCTAGAATCAGAAACAGACCCACCGCCAGCACATAAGACCCGATGGTCGAAACCATGTGCAGCGACTGGTACTCCGGAAGATAGTCGTAATAGCGGCGCGGCATACCCTGACTGCCGAGGATAAATTGCGGGAAGAACGTGATGTTGAACCCGATGAACACCAGGCCCCACGCAATGCGGGCAGGACGCTCCGCGTACATCTTACCCGTGATCTTGGGCCACCAGTAATGCATACCGCCTAGCAAGGCAATGAACATGCCTCCGACCATGACATAGTGGAAGTGCGCCACCACGAAATACGTGTCATGCAGATGCACGTCCACCGCCAGAACGCCTACCATGATCCCGGTCAGGCCCCCGATGGTGAACTGAAACAGGAAACTCAGGGCGTATAACATCGGGGTCTGCAACCAGATGGAACCTTTGTACATGGTGGCAACCCAGTTGAACACCTTGATGCCGGACGGAATCCCGATCAGAAACGTGATCAGAGAGAAAATGATGCCCGATATAGCCGACTGTCCGGACACGAACATATGGTGCCCCCAGACCAGAAAGCCTAACAGGGCTATGGCTACAGAAGAAAGCGCGATGGCGCGGTAACCGAAGATGCGCTGGCGCGAGAAAGTTGCCACCAGTTCCGAAATGATCCCAAATCCCGGCAGGATCATGATGTATACAGCCGGATGCGAGTAGAACCAGAAAAAGTGCTGGAACAGAACCGGATCGCCGCCGAGCGCAGGGTCGAAGATGCCTATCTGAAGCAACCGTTCAAGGAACAGCAAAACCATCGTGATTCCAATGACCGGAGTAGCCAGAACCTGCACGATGCTCGTTGCATAAAGCCCCCAGACGAACAGAGGCAGCCGGTTCCACGTCAGGCCCGGCGCCCGCATCTTGTGAATGGTAACAATGAAATTAATTCCCGTAAAGATGGAGGAAAAGCCCGCA
>CBDUBU010000115.1:0-12076 GCA_965365465.1 uncultured Rhodothermaceae bacterium | reverse complement strand
GCCTCGCCGCGACGGGCCGCCACCAGGGCGCCCTGTCGAAGCCGCCGCCGAGGTGAGACCCCAGCCCTACGGCGAAACCGAGCGCAGCGCCTTCCATCCCGCCCGTGATGCCGGCAGGCGTCCGCCCAAAAAGCAGGTTGAACGCATCCACGCCGAGCAGCTTCACGCTCCCTCCCACGAGCATACCCCCCAGCACGGCTCCTAAAATCCGCCAGGCCGTCCGACTGCCTGCGGCATAGTCGGCTGCGGCCATTCCGACGCCTATTCCGAACCCTCCCACGGCGCCGAGCAACCCGGCAAGGCTGATCAGCACGAGCAAAACCGAAGCGGTTCCGATCTGCTGGTCGATGGATGCGTAAGCAAGCCCAAAGCCAAAGAGCATCCCCCCCAGCAGTCCGGCGGCGGCGCCTCCCAACGTTCCGGCAAGCGCCGTCGCAAGGGCGGTTGAAAAAGCGGACGCCCTCCACCCGGCAAGGTTTGTCGTGAAAGCAGATCCGTCGCGCACTGCGGACACCGGGACTGCTTCCGCATCGCCCCCAGATCCTGAAAGGTCGGCGACCGCCTCCGGAGCATCGGTCATGGCGCTGCGGTCAGTGACCGAGACTTCCCCTATGAACCGGTACCCGTGCCGGGGGACTGTCTGGATGAACCGGGGATTCACCGCATCGTCCCCGATCTGCCGCCGGATTTCTTTGATGCACTGCGTCAGCGCGCTGTCACTCACTACGACATCGTCCCAGACTTCCTCGAAAAAACGATCCTTCTCGACGAGACGGCCGTGCTCCCGCACCAGCAGGGCAAGTGCATCGAAGTACCTGGCGCTGAGGTCCAGGCGTTCTTCGTCAAATAACAACGCCCGGTTGGCAACGTCCAGCGTGAAGTCGCCGAAGCGGTAGATCGGGGTATCCTGCACGATGCTCACGAAATGCTCAGATGTCGCTCATGTTGCTCACAAACTCTGGCGGCATATTACGGGCGAACGGTCAGACCTGCAACGCGGGAGGGACCTGGACGAAACCCATTATCATCAAACGAACAACGTACCGACTATGACGATGAAGCATGACATCGAGGCGGCGAGCGGAGATCCTGCGCGTCTCGAACGCCTCTACAGGAGCCTGCAGGCAGCAGGAGACGAAGCCGCATTCAGAGAAGCTCTCCGGCAGTGCAAAGAAGATCGCCCGGGCAACATCCTGCTCGAAGCCTGGGCCTCCCGGCTCGATTTGCCGACGGAAAGCGAGGAGGAGGGCTTCCAGGACCGGCGCTGGTGGGCGATCATCGGCGCGAGCGTTCTGCTCGGTGTCGTGAGCGCCCTGCTGGCGCGCGGCAAGCCGCCGACCCCCTTTCCGGGAGAAGCAGACGTGCTGTTCTGGGTGGGTTGGGGGCCGCTCATGGCGGTCGGCTTTCTTGCCTACCTGGCCTGGGCCGAGCGTTCGACGAAGCGGATGACGAGATATGCCGCGGCGGCCGTCGCCGTCGTGCTGGCGGCCCTTTACGTGGGTCTCACCATCGGCGACAGAACCGACGATGTCGCGGTGCTGGGCGCCCTCCACCTGCTGTTCGTGTCCTGGGCTGTCGTCGGAGCGACGCTCTGCCTCGGCTATCCCGATCCTTCCAGACAATCCTTTGCCTATCTCGTCAAGTCCGTCGAGATCGTACTGACAGGGGGCATCTTCTTCGGAACCGGGCTGATCTTTGTCGGACTTACCTACGGCATCTTCGCGGTGCTGGGCATCAGGCTCCCCGAGAAAGACCTCCAGGTAGTCGCGGCCTGGGCCGTCGGGGCCATCCCGCTGCTGGCGCTCGGCAGCGTCTACGACGCCGGCGCTTCTCCTGCGGCGCAGGACTGGCAAACCGGCATGACGCGCACGCTTCGGATTCTCGCCCGGCTCCTGCTGCCGCTTGCCCTCGGCGTGCTGCTCGTTTACGTCCTGTGGTTCATTCCGGTCTACTTCCGGAAGCCTTTTGAGGAGCGGGAAGTTCTCATCGTTTACAACGCCACCATTCTGGCTATCATGATCCTCCTGACCGTCGTTGTCTCCGGCCCGGTCGATGCACGGTCAGGCAGGCAGCGGTCGCTCTTCCGGTACGCCGTTCTCGGACTCGGAGGGCTCACCCTGATTCTGAACGTGTACGCCCTGGCGGCGGTTTCCGGCCGGATGCTCGCATCCGGTCTGACGCCGAACCGGTTTGCCGTCATCGGGTGGAACGTCACGACGCTGCTGATCCTGGCATCGGTGGGCGCCCGGCTCTGGAGTGCTCGCCGCCAGCCCTGGCTGCCTGTTTTCCGCGAATCGGTTGGTCTGCTGGCGGCGCTGGCCGCAGTGTGGGCCGTTACGCTGCTGATTGCGCTGCCGTTCTTCGGTTAGCGTGCAGCATACACTTGTGAGGGATGTCAGGGCAGTTCCGTTGCGTCCGGGAAAGTTTCGTGCGATAGCCCTGCACGAAACTTCCTTTTTTGAAGCGCTTGCTAACAAGAACACCCCCGTCCCCTGCAGGGCAGCCCCCTCCAGGGGACGGTTGCTTGCTGCCAACCTGAACGCTTTGCGGCGAGTTAGGGCAGCCGGCAGAGGCCCGGCGCGGCCAACGCCTTCCTGCGGGGGAAGCGCCGACGAAGCGCCGCAGGGGGTGGCTTGCTCAGCAGACACGCCGGGCAAGGCAGCGCCGTTTCCCTGTCCGCAGAGCCGGTTGGGAACGTTTCGTTCGCCTTGCTTCTCCTGCCTTCATGAGGCAAACATGGCGCGCAGGAAACGCCCGGTCGGACTCTCCAGGTTGTCGGCCAGCGCGTCAGGCGAGCCTTCGGCCACGACAAACCCGCCGAGCCGCCCGCCCTCCGGCCCCAGGTCGATCACCCAGTCGGCGCACTTGATGACATCGAGGTTGTGTTCGATGATGACCACCGAATGCCCTGCATCCACCAGCCGATTGAAAGCGGTCATCAGCTTCGAGATGTCGTCGAAATGAAGGCCCGTGGTAGGTTCGTCGAACAGGTACAGGGTGTGGTCGGTGGCCGGCTTACCCAGGTGCGCGGCCAGCTTGATGCGCTGCGCCTCGCCGCCGGAGAGGGTGTTCGAGGGCTGCCCCAGCGTCAGGTATCCCAGGCCGATATCCCGGAGAATGCCCATCTTGTTCGAGAGCGAAGGCGTTCCAGCGAAGAAAACTGCGGCCTCGTCTACCGTCATGTTCAGGATGTCGTCTATGTTCTTGCCGTTGTAGCGGATCTCTAGCACATCCTGCTTGTACCGCCGGCCCTTGCACGCTTCGCATTCGAGGTAGAGGTCGGCCAGAAACTGCATCTCGATCTTGACGACGCCTTCGCCCTGGCAGACCTCACACCGCCCGCCCGGCACGTTGAACGAGAAGTAGCCGGGCTTGTAACCGCGCACCCGCGCCTGATGGGTGTCGGCGAGCAGTTCCCGGATCGCGTCGAACGCCTTGATGTAGGTGACCGGGTTGGAGCGCGACGAACGCCCGATAGGACTCTGATCCACCATCTCTACCTGATCGATCAACACATGACCCCGGATGGCATCGTGCGCTCCCACTTTGGCCTCGCCATCCGACTGGCCCTTGAGGCGTTTCAGTCCGAGGTAGAGCGTATCGTACACCAGCGTCGATTTGCCGGAGCCGCTCACGCCGGTCACACAGACGATCCGGTTCAGAGGAAAACGGACGTTCAGCCGCTTCAGGTTATGCTGCCGCGCGTTTTCAACGACCAGCATCATCTCTTCGTCGATGGGGTGCGGCGGCCTTTCGGGTTTGATCTCCCGGCGCCCGCTGAGGTAGGCGCCCGTCAGCGAATCTTCGGCCTGAAGAATTTCTTCGTACGTCCCCTCGAAAGTAATCTCGCCGCCGAAGCGACCGGATCCGGGTCCAAGGTCCACGATCCGGTCGGCGCGGCGCATCATTTCAGCCTCATGCTCCACCACGATCACCGTGTTGCCGATGTCGCGCAGGTGCTCCAGGATCTTGATGAGGCGGTCGGTATCGCGCGGGTGGAGTCCGATGGTCGGCTCGTCCAGCACGTAGAGTGATCCCACCAGCGAGGAACCGAGCGAGGTCGCCAGGTTGATGCGCTGGCTTTCTCCACCGGAGAGCGTCTGCGAAAGCCGGTCGAGCGTCAGATAATCCAGCCCGACTTCGACCAGGTAGTGCAGGCGTTTCCTGATTTCTTCCAGCACCCGTCCGGCTACCTTTTCTTCAAACGGCGAAAGGCAAAGGTGCTCGAAGAACGTGCGGGCATCCCGCGTGGTCAGTTCGGCGACCTCTCCGATGTGCAGCCCGCCTGCCTTCACATACAAGGCTTCGGGACGCAGCCGGTAGCCGTGACAGTCGGGGCAGGTCGTGTACCCGCGAAAGCGTGCGTGGTAGATACGGTAATGCATCTTGTAGGCGTGCTTTTCCAGAAAGCGGAAGAAGCCGTAGATGCCTGCGTAATCGCTCTTGCCTTCCCAGACGATCTGTTTCTCCCGGTCAGAGAGCAGCCTGTAGGGCGTATCGATGTTTACCTGTTCGTGGGAAGAGACGCGGATCAGATCGCGGAAGTACTTGCTCCACTGTTCGGTGCGAAAGGGCGCAACCGCTCCTTGCCGTATCGAAAGGTCGGGGTTGGGAATGATCAGGTCGTCGTCGAGGCCGGGGATGCGCCCGAAACCCTGACAGGTCGGGCACGCTCCGAGGGGGCTGTTGAAGGAAAAGAGGTGCGGCGTAGGCTCCTCGAACACCATTCCGTCCCGCTCGAAGAGTTCGCTGAAAAAGAGGCTTCCCCCGCCCCGCACCCGGATGACGCAGCGCCCGCCGCCTTCCCGGAATGCCTGTTCCACCGAATCGGCGATGCGTGAAAGCGTGGCTTCATCGCCCTTTTTCGTCGCCAGCCGGTCCACCAGCACCAGCAGTCGGTCGCGGGAGGTGCGCACCTTGTCCGGCGGGGTCTCATTGAGGTCGAGCGTCTGTTCCTGCTCGCCTTTCCCAAGCTGCTTTTCCGTCGGGAGGACGAGCAGCCGGAAAAACCCACGCTGCTGAAGCACTTCCAGTTCTTTTTTCAGGGAACGCCTGCCATGCTCCGGAACCGGGAAACACAGGTAGAACCGGGTTCGGTCTTCCAGTTGTTGCGTCACCGTTTCAGCCGCCGAGCGCGGCGAATCTCTGGTGACTTTTTCGCCGGATATGGGCGAGAAGGTCTGCCCGATGCGCGCGTAGAGCAGCCGCAGATGGTCATAGATTTCCGTCTGCGTGGCAACCGTGGAGCGTGGATTCTTCGACGTGGTTTTCTGCTCGATGGCGATGGCCGGCGCAAGACCGGTTATCGCGTCCACGTCGGGCTTGTCCATGCGCTCCAGAAACTGCCGCGCATAGGCGCTGAGGCTTTCCACGTAGCGCCGCTGGCCTTCCGCGTAGATCGTGTCGAAGGCGAGCGACGATTTTCCGGAACCTGAAGGGCCTGTAAAAACAATGAGTTTGTTTCGAGGCAGTTCAAGATGGAGGTCCTTCAGGTTGTGCTGGCGGGCGCCCCGGATGACGAGGTTACGCCGGTTCGGGGCGCCGTTTTCAGGCGGCGGTTCTGTTGCTGCGGAAGCAGGGGTGGTGGTTTCGATGCCCGAAGTCATTAAGGCGGTTGGGTCCGGTAAATAGGAGCAAAAACAAAAGGGTAAAGCTACCGTTATACGAACTTCGGCCCGATAGGATGCCGCGCCGATTCGTGATTTTTCCTGCACCGGACAGGCAGGAACAGCGCTCCGGCGGGCAAGTAAACTTCCGCCGACTTGCTCCTGCCGAATGCCAGGAAACGTCAGGAACTCCCCCTCGAATTACTGGACGCTCGCTGTTTATGACTTTTCTGAACCCGCTCATTCTGTTCGGGCTGATTGCTGCAGCGATTCCGCTCATCATTCACCTTTTCAACTTTCGCCGCCCGCGAAAGGTAGACTTCAGTTCGCTGGCATTCCTGAAGGAACTCCAGCAGACGACCATGCAGCGCGTCCAGATCAAACAGTGGTTGCTGCTGCTGCTGCGCACGCTGGCGCTGGCCTCGCTGATCCTGGCGTTTGCCCGCCCCACGCTGACCAGCAACGTGGCCGCGACTTTCGGAGGGCGTGCGAATTCTTCCGTAGCGGTCATCCTTGACAATTCCCTTTCGATGACCTTGCGCGACGGAAACGGCGAGTACCTTGCCCAGGCGCGGGAACTGGCGGATGCGGTGATCCAGCAGATGGAGCCGGGCGATGAGGTTTTCGTGCTTTCTTCGGAAGGAGAAACCGCGGCAGGAACGGCTCCTTTCAACAGCCGGGGTTCGGCGCAGGAGGCCGTGGCCGACATCGAAGCCATGCCCGCGACTTCTTCTACAGTGCGCTCGCTCATGAAAGGCAGCGATCTGCTGTCACGAGCTTCCAATCTGAACCGGGAAATCTATTTCTTTTCGGATTTCCAGCGCAGCACGCTGCTGGATTCGGTGGGGGCCGAACTGCCGGGTTCGGCGCGGGTGGTTCTGGTTCCGGTGGGCGACCGGCGCTTTGCCAACGTCGCGGTGACAGGGGTGCGGGTGTTGAGCCGCATCATTGAGGTCAGCCAGCCGGTGCGCATCGAAGCCACCCTGGTGAACTACGGGCAGGAACGGATCGAGGACTACCTGGCCGGGCTTTTTCTGGAAGGCGAGCGCGTGGCGCAGGGGACCGCCGACCTGGAACCGGGCGCGCCGGCTACGGTCGTGTTTACGGTCACGCCGCAGCGGCGCGGGTGGCTTTCCGGCCTCGTTCAGACCGAGGATGATGCCTTTCCGTATGACAACGAGCGCTTCTTCACACTCAACGTCCCGGAGCAGCGACGGCTGCTGGTGGTGCGCGGAGAGGAACAGCGCACCGACTACGTGGAACTTGCACTCTCGCCGAAACTGACGGGCGGGCGGGTTGCCCTGGAGGTGGAGACCGTCCCGGAGAGCGCCCTGGCATCGAAAAACCTGGGCGCTTACGACGCCGTCGTGCTCGTCGGGCCGCGGAGCCTTTCCAGCGGCGAGGTAGCTTCTCTGGCGCGCTATGTGGAAGAGGGCGGCGGCCTGCTGTTCTTCCCCGGCCCGGCGGCGCAGGCCGAAGACTATAACGCGCTCTTTGCCGGTCTCGGCGCGGGTCGCTTCAGCGGGTTCTCCGGCAACCTGGGATCGGGCGCAGCAACCGCTTCATTCGACCGTGTAGACCTGGAGCACCCCCTGTTCGAGGGGGTGTTCGGAGGGACGGGACAGCCGGGTTCCGACCTGAACGTGGAGCGTCCCGACCTGTATTATGCCATGAATTATACGCCGGGATCGGGCACGGAACAGACGCTGATCCAGATGTCGAACGGATTTCCATTTCTGCAGGAAATCCGACATGGGCAGGGCAGCGCCTTCGTACTGGCTGTGGCGCCGGATGCCCGGTGGAGCGATTTTCCCGTGCGCGGCCTGTTCATCCCGCTGTTATACCGTTCGATCTACTACCTGTCTTCCACGGAGTCGGTTGCCGGAGAGCAGTTCCTGGTCGGCAAGCCGGCAGAGTTGCGCGTGACGGGAGTTTCGGAGTCGCAAACGCTGCGACTGGTTTCACCCGGCGGCGAGGAGATCACGCCGGAGCAACGCGGTCTGTTCGGCGCCATACTGATGACCTTCGGAGCGGATATACGCACGCCCGGTGTGTATGACGTGCGCGCCGGCGACCGGCTGGTGCGGCGCGTTGCCTTTAACATGGATCAGCGCGAGTCCAACCTGCAGACGTATTCGGGACAGGAGGCGCAGGCCGCCCTCGCCGAAGCAACAGACGCCGACGTACGGGTTATGGACGCCGGAAGGGACGGCGCCGCGCGCATCATGCAAGAGATAAAGGAATCGCGTTCCGGCGTAGAATTGTGGAACGTCTTTCTACTGCTCGCGTTGATTTTTCTGGCAGCCGAGATGGTGGTCGCCCGGCAGTGGCGGCCTGAATCCGTCTCGGCCTGATGACGGGATTTCTCAGGCTGTCGTTTTCCTTCAGCCGCAACAGCGCAAACGAAGCATTTTTCCGGTATGTAAGCTCTCTCTGATCCGATGTTCGCCGCCTCCGACGTTTTTCTTTCTCTTCATCTGGCCCTGCTGATCGGGTTTGTCAGCGTGACCTCGCTGCTCATGCTGGTTACTGTGACGAACCGGCTCCGGCTGCGCCGGGTGCTGGTTTCATGGCGTGCGGGCCGGTTGTTTGGCCTCCCGGTCTGGCCGGTGTTGTTCCTGAGCGTCGTACTGCTCTTTATCGGGTATGCGCTGGCAATGGGACACGCCCTCGACCTCAGCATTTTTGCCGGCTATCTGCTCGGAGGATTGTTCTGGTTCGCTTCCGCGCTGCTCTCTGCTACGGTGGTCGTATCAGACTACGGCGTTCTCCAGAATGTGAATCATGCGGCCCGCGCCATTGCCTGGGGTCAGGTGGTGGACTACTTCGAATACGCTCGCGGCAAACAAAAAGGCTATGTCTTTTTTTACGTGGACGGGTCAGGAGGCCGCAGGCGCCTTGAACTGCCGGTGCCTGCGCTACACCGGCAGCGCTTCGATGCCATCGTAGCCGCCAAACTGGATGCGCGTTTCGATTTTTCCATGCAGCAGACCTACGGCAAGAAAACCCTTGAAGGCTGAACCAGACCGGACTGCCATTTCTGCACGGGCACGATGTTTGCCTTTCCTATTGTATATGTTATATTTGGGCGCATTCCGGTACGCCCGGCCGCTGCCTGACATTTTTGTCGTGCGTCAGTCAAGCCCGAATGCGCCGCCTGACTGTCCGTAACACCAGCATACGTACCCTTTGTACCAGACCACTCCTACCACTACCGAAGCTGCCATCCTCGTCGGAGTCATCACGCCCGATACGTCGCAATGGGATGTCGAGGATTCGCTGAATGAACTGGAACTGCTGGCGGATACCGCCGGCGCTCACGTCACCGACCGCGTCACACAATCGCTCGCCCACCTGAACGCGGCTACGTATCTCGGAAAGGGCAAGGTGCAGGAATTGAAGCACCTGGTCGCGCAGCGAAACAGCGACCTGGTCATCTTCGACGACGACCTCTCCCCTAACCAGATCCGCAACCTGGAGAAGTCCGTCGGCTGCAAGCTGCTGGACCGAACGGGGCTGATTCTGGACATTTTTGCCAGCCGCGCCAAGTCGGCGACCGCCAAAACACAGGTAGAACTGGCGCAACTGGACTACCTCCGCACCCGCCTCACCCGGCAATGGACGCACCTTTCGCGGCAGAAAGGCGGCATCGGCACAAAGGGACCCGGCGAAACGCAGATCGAAACCGACCGCCAGCTCATCGGCCAGCGCATCTCGACGCTCAAGGAGCGCCTGGAACGGATAGACCGGCAGCGGGCGACCCAGCGCAAAGGGCGAAGCCGGTACAC
The DNA here is from genome assembly GCA_965365465.1 of uncultured Rhodothermaceae bacterium. Taxonomy (GTDB): domain Bacteria; phylum Bacteroidota; class Rhodothermia; order Rhodothermales; family DASSAV01; genus CBDUBU01. Next base: position 2,682 of record CBDUBU010000115.1, on the reverse strand, counting down.
ACGGGTGTCGCTGGTCGGCTATACCAACGCGGGGAAGTCTACCCTTATGAACGCGCTGGCCGACACGCATGTGCTGGCGGAGGACCGGCTCTTTGCCACGCTCGATGCCACGACCCGACTCATCAGTCTGGCCTCCCATCACGAGGCGCTGATCTCCGACACGGTAGGGTTCATCCGCAAGCTGCCGCACCGACTGATCGAAAGCTTCAAGAGCACACTCGATGAAGTGCGGGAGAGCGATGTGCTGCTGCACGTCGTAGACGCTACCCATCCAAAATTTGAAGACCACATCCGGATCGTCAACGAGACGCTGAAAGAACTGGGCGCACTGGACAAGCCGCACCTGATGGTGTTCAATAAAGTAGATGCCCTGGGCGAGCACGGACTGCTCGGCACGCTCCGCGCCGAATATCCGGACGTGGCATTTGTTTCTGCCCTGCGCGGAATCGGGGTGGAAGAACTGAAGCGGAAGCTGCTCGAACGGGTGGAGCGCGATTTCGTCGAGCGCATAGCCTATGTGCCTGTCACGGAGTCGAAGTCTATAGCGTATATTCACCGCGTAGCGGATGTGCTTTCGGAGGAATACGTCTTCATGCGAAACGGAGACGCCCCTGTCCAGCCGGTGGCGAAGCTGCATTTCCGGGCTGCGCGGAAGCATGAGCAAGACCTTGCTCCGCTGCTCGAACGGTATGCCGGCCCTGACGCGCCCGGCTTCAACGGGAAGATGAGGCTGTAAAAGCGAAAGGTCATCCTTACGCTATGGGTAAGGGTATCCAAAAGTCACTTGCAGTTCGCGCCCTTTCTTTGTAACTCCAGGCTGTCTGGAAGATACAATACAGGGTGGCGCTTGCCCGGCCGTCTGTGAGATGCGGCATGGCTATTGCTACGATATAGGGTAGCGCGTCGGAACGGAAACACCGCAACCGCTGCGCTTCTACATACCCTGGTGAATATGACCATTCAGAATCTTATAAGCCGCACGGCCCCTTCGCTGAAACCGAGCGACACGGTTGAAGATGCGCTCGGTTTGCTGATGGAGCTGAGGGTCAGACACCTTCCGGTCGTCGATGAGGCCAACCTGCTGGTAGGCTTGATTTCCGAAGACCAGTTGCTCGATTCGTTCGACTCGGAGGCAGAACTCAACGGAATCCTCGGTCCCAGACCGCTCAGCGCACGACCGGAGAACCATGTTTTTGATGTAACCAAAACAATGGTGGAGCATGACCTGACCACCCTGCCGGTCGCCGAAATGGACGGGCGGTATCTGGGCCTCGTCAAGCGCCACGATATTTTCGATCATTTCGCCCGTATGCTCTGCACCCAGGAACCCGGCGCGATCCTGGCCCTGGAAGTGGAAGCACGTGACTATTCGCTTGCCAAGCTGGTGTATACCATCGAACAGAGCAACGTGAAGGTGCTCTCGGTCGCTTCAGAGCCGCCGGGGCCTGCCGGAGGGGTCTCTCACGTAACCCTCAAGCTGAACGTAACCGATGCCTCGCGCGTGCGCCACATGCTGGAGCATTTTGGCTACCATGTCGTTGCTTCTTTTGGCGAGAGCGAGGACGAGGAAGACCTGATGCACCGCGTCCGGGAGTTCATGCGGTATCTGGAAGTGTAAGGCCGTACGATTTTCGGGGAAAACTGCGGGGATCCGGCTTCCGGGTCCCCTTTTTTGTGCAGAACAGGAGCGCAGGCTGCCGCCCTCCCCCGGCCCGGCAGCCGGGAAAACAGAGATCGTACAGGAAAATTCATGCACGAGGCATTTGAACACGAAGAACCTGCCGAAGGGGCGATGTTGCAGACGATGGCGCTGCTCTCGACGCTTTCGACGGCCGCCGGGGTGCGCCGCGCCATGCGCGAGCGCCGCGCCGGACGCGACCCTTCCGGGCAGGAGGAAGCGCGTGTCGCCAGGCCCTCGCTCTACGTCGCACGGGACGAACTGCTCGGCTTGTTGATGCGGCTGCAAGCCGGTCTCGTCCATAGCCTCCACGGGGACGAGCGCCACACGGCTGTACTGGTGCGCCGTTTCGATGAACTGATTACCCTCGGACGGGCTGCCCTGCTGCTTCAGGAAATCCACCAGCGCCTGCTCAGTCTGTATCCGGAGGTGAGTGAGATGATCGTCGAGGAGGTCCGGGCGCTGCAGACTCATTGCCGCCGCGTGGAAGAAGCCGAAGACGCGGCTTTTCTCGAAGCGCTGGGCGCTTTTCTGGAATCGTCCTTCCTTTTCACCACCCGAATGCAGCGCGAACTGATGCAGGATCGCTGACTTCAGTTGCCAAACCGTTCTCAGGCGCCTGCCAGAACCTCGGCGAGGGCTTCCTGCGAAGCAGGTACGTCGCTGTAGGCGCAAAGCCGGGCTGCCGCCTGCGGATAGTCGTCCAGAATGTAGGGCGAGCCGAGTGAGACCAGCACCACGGGGCGGCGCGCGGTCATCCGTTCCACGAATTGCGCCTGCACAGGCAGCAGCCCGAACTTCCGCCACGCCGCCGGCTTGACAACCATTGCGATCACGACGCATTCTGCCTGCGCTGCCTCCCGCTCCAGACGTTCCAGCGCCGCCGCGTTCGTGTCCGGCCCGACTTCCACAAAACGGATGCCCGGCAAGCGGTCGCGCAGGGCCTTGCCAAGCGGCGCTTCCGGAGGCGCGGCGGGCAGCGGCGGGTGCGGCGACAGGAGCAC
>CBDUBU010000114.1:0-12159 GCA_965365465.1 uncultured Rhodothermaceae bacterium | reverse complement strand
AGGCCGGCTTCGGGATTTCTCCGGAGCAGGGTTGGCGCGGCCCGCCTGCATCTCACGGCGGAGCGCTTTTTCCAGGTCAGCCTCGAGCAGCAACTCTGTTTCATCCCCACGAGGATGCTCCGGAGCCGTTTCTTCATAGGCGTTTTGCAGGGCAGGATCCTGGAGTTGCAGCGGATCTCCGGCATCCACGGAGTCCTCGAAAAGCGGATCGGCGGCGTAGTACAACGAATCCTGGAAACCGGGCGGTTCCGGCTCGCGGTAGCCCGGCGGAGGGCGGAACCGTTCGTCGGAGCGGGCCGCCCTGCCTTCCTCCAGCACGCGCCGGAAGAAGTCGCCGACGAGGGGGAGGGCGTTGTGTGCGCCCTGGCCCCAGTAGCCGGAGCGGAAGGTGAGGCGTCGGTCATTGAACCCGACCCACGCCCCGGTGACGAGCCGGGGGTGCATCAGAATGAACCAGCCGTCGGCACTGTTCTGCGTGGTTCCGGTTTTGCCGGCCACGTCGGCCTCGATGCCAAATCGGGATCGGATTCGCCCGCCTGTTCCCTCGTCGATAACGCCGCGCATCATGTCCACCACGGTGTAGCCCGTGTACATCGAGATCACTTTTTCGGCGCCGCCGTCAAAAGCGGCCAGCAGCCTCCCATCGTGGCTCTCGATGCGCGTCACGACGACCGGCTCCCGGTGTACGCCCTGCGCGGCAAGCGTGGCGTAGGCGCTCGTCATCTCCAGCAGCGTCACCTCGCTAGTCCCCAGCGCCAGCGACGGGACCGGGTCTAGTTTGCTCCGGATGCCCAGCCGCCGCGCGTAGTTGGCCGCCTGGCGGGGGCCGATTTCGTTCATCACCTGCGCTGTGACGGTGTTCATCGACTGGACCAGCCCTTCCCGCAGGGTCACAGTGCGCCCGGAGGCGTAACCCCCGGCGTTGGAAGGCGTCCAGGTGCGGTTGGGGCCGTCTATTTCGTAGGTCACCTCCTCATCGCGCAGTTCGTAGAACGGCGAAAACCCAAAATCGATGGCGGCCGCGTAAACAAACGGCTTGAAAGTAGAACCCGGCTGGCGTCGTGCGAGCGCTACCTTGTCGTACTGATCCCGGCTGAAGTCGCGCCCGCCGACCCATGCCTTTACATGACCGGTATTCGGGTCGATGGCGACGAGGCCGGCTTCGAGGCGGGTTTTGGCGCTGCGGAGAGAATCCATGAAGGCTGCGTCCTCGCGCAGCCGCCGGAACGCCTCCTGCCTCGGAACGCCGCTGCGTTCCAGATGGCGGTATCGGGGCGCTGCGCGGACGTACTCCGCGACAAGCGGCGTGCGGGTATTCCAGAAGTGCCCGAACGGGGTAAACGAACCAGTACGCCGGGCGCTGAGGTACGGCTCTGTTTCTGCGCCGAGGAAATAGCCGGAGGGGCGGCTCCATTCGTAATCGACGACTGCCTGTAAACCTTCCATGCGCCGCGCAACCACGGCTTGCGCCGCTGCTTGCAGCGGCGCGTCCAGGGTGGTATAAACCCGCAGGCCATCGGCGTAGAGGTCGTAGCCGTGCTGCTCGGCCCACTCGCCGAGCCAGTTTCGCACGTGTTCAGCAAAATGGGGCGCGAGGCCGGAGACCTGCGTTTCCGTGCGAAAGTCGAGATCTAGCGGTTCGCGGCGCAGCGCCTGGGCGACGCCTTCACTCAGGCTTCCGTAGCGGGCCATCTGCGAGAGCACAACATTCCGGCGCTCCAGGGCCAGTTCGGGATTGCGAACCGGGTTATAGCGTGTGGTCCCCTTGAGCATCCCGACCAGCAGCGCACTCTCCGGCGCGTCGAGCCGGGCGGCGCTCTTGTTGAAATAGGTCTGCGCCGCCGCTTCCATCCCGAACGCATTGTACCCGAAAGGGACCGTGTTGAGGTACATTTCGAGGATTTCCTGCTTGCTATAGTGGCGTTCGATCTTGAAGGCTGTCATCATCTCCTTCAGCTTGCGCCGCAGCGTAGCGTCGTTGCGTACGTCGGGGTACAGGTTGCGGGCGAGTTGCATGGTAAGCGTCGAACCACCCTGGCGGTTGCCTCCTGCCGTCCAGAGCGCCGACGAGAAGAGGCGGCGGACGTCTACACCCCGGTGGTCGTAAAAGCGCCGGTCCTCCGTAGCGATCAGCGCATCCACGACATGGGGCGAGATGTCGTTCAGGGCGACCCACCGCCGGTTCTGCCGGTAGAACCGGGTTAGTTCCTGCCCGTCAGCGGTGTAGAGGATCGTGGGCCGCTCGATGTTCGGATCGGTCACGTCCCGGAGCCGGGGAAGCTCCGGGATCAGGGTAAGCGTGTAAAGGGCGACCAGGAGCGCGGCGGCAACCAGCACACCGGCCGGCAGCGCCGCCGCAAGCGCCAGGCGCTTTTTGCGTCTGCGTTTCTGCCGGAAGGAAGCATCGTTTTTGTCGGGCGGTTGCTGCATGTTCGGAGGCTGATCTCGGTCCGGTTCGTGGGGCTGCAACGCAGCGGCTCCTGCGATAGATTCCCGCCCGGCGTTATCGTAATGGGATCCTTACAAGGACTGTGCCCATCGCGCGTGTTCATCGAGATGGCAAGTTCAAAGCGCGTTGCCACGCTGCAAGCAAGCGCGAGGGGCAGCGCTGAGACGGGATGACAGGGGCGAGGGGATATAGTGTCTGTAGCAGGAATGGGCGCCATTCCTCACTCCGTTATCTTGAGCAACCCGAAGAATCCATGCACCGGGAAGGATATGTGTCCTGCTCTTGCAGCGCTTTGCAACCCTGCGCCGCAGGTTTCCGTTAACCGGCATGGAGACAGCCTTATGAAATTGGCCGTATTTTTCCTGAAGCCCCGGCACGGGAGGGCGTTTGCTGCGTTAACAACGTCCCGCGCCCCGGAAGGGGAAAACGCCGCCCCTCCGAGGGGCCGGGCTTCATCCTGAAACAAAGAGCATGTATCAATCTACCTACCGGCCTCCTACACAGTTTTCCGTCTTTCCGGCGATTATCAAGAACCTGCTGATCATCAACGGGCTGGTTTTTTTCGCGCAGATGACGCTGGGAGGCTTTCTGAACCAGTGGTTCGCCCTCTGGCCGCTGGGCACGCCTGAATACCAGATGACGCCCTACGGCCCGCGCCAGATCGGCAACTTCTGGCCCTGGCAGGTCATTACCTACGGATTTCTGCACGGCGGACTCGGACACCTATTTTTCAATCTGTTCGCCCTGTGGATGTTTGGCGTGCAGATCGAAAATACCTGGGGGTCCCGGCGGTTCGGTATTTATTACTTTGCCTGTGTGATCGGAGCGGGACTCGTGCAACTTGTCGTGGCGACGCTGGCCGCGCAGGAAGGATTTATCTACCCGACGGTAGGCGCGTCCGGCGGGGTATTCGGCATCCTGTTGGCCTTCGGGATGATGTTTCCCAATCAGCCTATTTATATTTATTTTCTGTTTCCCATCAAAGCCAAGTGGCTCGTCATCGGGTACGGGGCGCTGGAATTGTGGTCGGGGATCACCGCTACGCAGTCCGGCGTGGCGCATTTCGCGCATCTGGGCGGCATGGCGTTCGGATTTCTGCTAATCCAGTACTGGCGGGGCAAACTGCCCGTGCAGCCTCAAAACAAGATGTACTGGTAAAACCTTCCGGCAGTTTTCGGGTACTACGTCGCGTTGCACCGCCGCAGGAGAGGCGACCAGAGCGCCGCGCGTACGTAAAAGGTAACGATTTATAGAAGCAGGAGAGGCGTTGTTTTGAATCGATTTCAGTCATGGTACCGTATGCAGCCGCCTGCGCTTCGGGCGCTGCTTACGATCAACGTCGTCATTTACGTGTTGTGGGTGGTGCTGCTGGTCCGCATTCGCCCCGTGAACGGGTTCGTGTGGGAGCACCTGGCGCTCAATGCCCAGTTTTCAGACGTGCTGTTTGAACCCTGGCAACTCATCACCTACAACTTTCTGCACCTGGGCCTCGGACTGGGCGGGTTTCTTCACATTCTATTCAACATGCTGTGGCTCGTATGGATCGGGCGGGAGTATGAGGAACTGCACGGCGCGCACCGGCTGCTGGCCCTGTACGTGATCACCGGCATCGGCGGCGGGCTGCTTACGATAGCAGTGTACACGCTCTTTCCCGGCAGCGAAGAGGAAGCGACGCTGGTTCACGGCGCTTCTGCCTCGGTGCTGGGCGTGCTGACGGCGGTGGCCGTGCTCTACCCCTACAAAAGCATTGCCCTGATCTTCATCGGCACGGTGCGCCTCATCTACGTGGTGCTGGCGTTTCTGGCGCTGGACCTGCTGTTCCTGTCCTCCAGCAATACGGCCGTCACGGCGCACCTGGGTGGGGCATTCTTCGGCTTTCTCTTCGCCAGAGCGGAAGGACGGGGCATCGACCTGACCTCCTGGGCGAAGGTCTTTTTCCGCAGCCGGGAGCGGCGCTCCCGCCGTGCTTCTCCTGCCGGAAACAGAGACGAGGGCGCACTGGCCCGCATGGAAGCCTGGCTTGCCGCGCGTCGCTCGCAAAAAGCAGACCCGACGGGCCGCTCGAAGGTCAGACCGATGCGCACCTACCAGACCACCGTGGAAACCACAGCCGGCGCCGTGGAGAGCGAGATAGACCGCATTCTCGACAAAATCAGCGAGCAGGGGTACGACGCCCTGACCGATGAAGAGAAACGCACCCTTTACGAAGCCAGTCGGAAATAAAACGCGGGTAAAAATCACACGGTGCGGCGTTTTCTACGTTTTCTCACTACGGCGCTTTACGCGCTTCTTGCTGCGCTTTTCGCGGCGGCCTACACCGCGCGTTATCTCCGGCCCGGCCTGCTCTGGTGGACGGAGTTGCTGGCCGTAGGGCTGCCTTACTTGAGCCTCCTGCTGCTGGCCGCCACGCTGTTCATCCTTCTGGCCCGCCGCTGGCGGCTCCTGCTCGTTCACGCCGTCATTCTGATCCTGATCGTGGTTCGCTTCGTCCCGTTTGAGCGTTTCGTCAGGCAGGCGGAGGCAGGGACAGACTCGTTCACAGTGATGACTTTCAACATACCCGATTACGGCAGCCGCCAACCCGACGAGCGCACCGACGACCTTCTGGCGCTGGTGGAGCGGGAGCAGCCCGACTTGATGGGCTTCCAGGAATCCGGGTTGATTTTCCGCCGCCGCACGCCTGAACGGGGCGCGTCCTTTTTGCTGAAGTTGATCGAGTCCAGAGGGTATCAATCGCCTGGTCCGAGGGCGAACAGGGGAGTGACCCATACCTCACAGCCAGTCCTGACCCGCTTCGTTCCCGAAGAGCGAACCGAAATGATTTTCTGGATAAATCCGGACGACAAGACAGGCACACGGGTGGTCCGGACGGTCTTTACCTGGCAGGGCCGGCAGGCCGTTCATTACAACCTGCATCTGCGCACCTTCGGCGAACACCAGCCCTGGCGGCGAAACGACAACGACCTGGGCTTGCTGAACCCGCGCGTATGGATTCCCTACATGGGGCAATACCGTGAAGCCTTCCGCGTGCGCGACTGGGAGGTGGAACAGATCCTGCGCCTGCTGCAGCAGGAAACCCTGCCCCTGATCGTCAGCGGCGACTTCAACAGCACGGCGCACAACCGGGCTTTTTACCGGCTGGCCGAGCGCATGAACTTGCAGGATGCCTTCAAAGTGGCCGGGCAGGACTGGGGCGCTACCTATCATGCCAGGGCCCCCTTTGCCCGCATCGATTTCGTGCTGGCCGGGCCGGAGTGGGAGGTCGTTTCGGCGCACGTGCCGGATGTACTTCTTTCGGACCACCGCCCCCTCGTCGTGAAACTGCGCTGGCGCTAGGCGACGGGAGCCTTCCAGGACGATGCACGTATAGGGAGGCGACCTGTTAAAAGAGAAAAAACAAAAGTATGAAGCGACCACGTCGTATATCTCGCGCGGTTCAGGTAGGGGGCGTGCAGATCGGAGGCGGAGCCCCGATTTCGGTGCAGTCGATGACCGTATCGAAAACCCATGACGTAAAAGCCACCCTGGCGGAAATCGAGGCGCTCGCCACGGCAGGCGCGGACATCGTGCGGGTGGCCGTGCCGCGCCCGGAAGATGTCGATGCCTTGCCGGACATCGTGCAGGGCGCGCCCGTGCCCATCGTGGCCGACATCCATTTCAACTACCAGTACGCGCTCCAAGCCATCGAGGCGGGCGTGGCAAAGGTCCGCATCAATCCGGGCAACATCGGCAAGCCGGAATGGGAGCGCGAGGTGCTGCTGGCCGCCAAAGCCGCCGGCATCCCGATCCGGATAGGCGTCAACTCCGGCTCGCTCGAAAAGGACATCCTCGACAAGTACGGCTATCCGCAGCCGGAGGCGCTCTTCGAGAGCGCCATGCGCCACATCGAGACGTGCCGCGCTCACGACTTCGAGGACATCGTGATCTCGGTGAAGCACTCGGACGTGTACTTCATGATCCAGTCGTACAAGCTGCTGGCCGAGCGCACCGACTATCCGCTGCACCTGGGCGTGACCGAGTCCGGCACGCTCAGCACCGGCACGGTAAAGAGTTCCATCGGCATCGGCGCGCTGCTGGCCGAAGGCATCGGCGACACCATCCGCGTCTCGCTTGCCACGGAGTCCGTAAAGGAAGTTGAAGTGGGGCACCAGATTCTGAAATCGCTGCGCCTGGGGCGTCCGGGCGTCAACATCATCGCCTGCCCGACCTGCGGGCGGCTGGCCGGCGACCTTTTCACCATCGTGAACGAGGTGGAGGAAGCCGTCAAGGCCCGCAACTTCACGAAAGACCTGAACGTGGCGCTGATGGGCTGCGCCGTGAACGGCCCCGGCGAAGCCGCCGGAGCACACCTGGGCATCTCGCTCGGTCGCGGGCGCGCGCACCTGTTCAAGCATGGCAAGATGCTGCGCACCGTCCCGGAGGAAGAAATCGTCGAAGCGGTGCTGGAAGCCATCGAAACCTGGGAAGACGAAGCCCCCGAAGAAACGCCCGCCGCGACGTGAGCACGGCCTCTTTGCCCGCCGCGAAAAAAACGGGTGGGGACGGTGGGAACCAGGGTTGTGACGCGGCGTACAGAGCGGAGCCTACGGGCATTTTCCGCTGCACCGGCTGCGTAACTGGGCGGCAGTCGGCGCGTATGTTGAAGCCCTTGCTAAGGAGGTGATCCATATGTCTGATATGCAGATGGGAGCCTCTGGCGAAGCCTGCTAGCGACAGCTTACCGGGCTCCCGGACAGCTTGGAGGTCCTGCTTCCCTTTCGGCAGCAGGACCTCTTTCTTTTTATGCTGCTTCTACAGCGCCGCCCCGGCCAGGAGGAACAGGAAAAAGGAAACGCCCGCCAGCAGCAGGGCATAGGGCAGTTGCGTGTTGATATGGTCCACGTGGTCGCACGCAGCCGACATCGACGAGATGATCGACGTGTCGGAAAGCGGCGAGGCATGATCCCCGAAGATGCCGCCCGAAAGCACGGCCCCGAGCATCAGCGCCGGGGGAAGGCCGAGGCCCCCGGCCAGCGGCAGCGCAATGGGAAACAGGATGGCAAAGGCCGTCCACGACGAACCGAGCGTAAACGAGACGAAACATCCGGCGGCAAACACCAGCCCCGGCAGCCACCAGGCCGGCCCGCCCGCGCCCATCAGCCCCACCAGGTACGGCCCCATCTCCAGCGCCCGCGAGACCTGTCCGAGCGCAAAGGCCAGCACGATCAGCACCGTCACGCCCACGAGCCCGGACGAACCCTTGAGCGCCAGATCCGTCGAATCGGCAAGGGAAATCAGCGGTTTGTGGCCGAGCCGGGCGCGGGGCAGCGCATACTGCACCATCGCTGCGGCAATGGCCGCTCCGACGGCCCACAGCACCGCCGTCGAGCCGCTGCCCGCCATCAGGTTGCCCGACCCCGTGATCCAGAGGCCCGCGAAGATCATCGCTACCATGACGAACAGCGGAATCAGGAGGTCCCGCGCCTGCGAACCCGTTTCCGCGACGGGCGCGATGCCGGCCACGTCCTCCGACATCATCGGGCGCGAACCCGGACGGATCAGCCACCCTTTTTCGGCGGCGCGGCGTTCGGCCTGCCGCATCGGGCCGAACCCCCATCCGGTCAGCGCCAGCGCGAGCGCAAAAACAATGGCAAGGATCGCGTAGAAGTTGAACAGCAGCGCCTGCGCCAGCAGCCCGACGGCGCCCTCGGTGATGCCCTGGGCCAGCATCAGCCCCAGCACATAGGCGCCCCAGCCGTTGAGCGGGATCATCATGCAGACGGGCGCGCTCGTCGCGTCGCAGTAAAAGGCCAGCTTTTCACGGGGCAGGCGGAGCCGGTCGAAAAACGGGCGGCTCACCGCCCCCACCGTCAGCGAGGTGATGCTGGATTCGACAAAAACGACCATGCCGACGCCCCAGGCGAGCAGTTCGGCCCCCCGGCGCGTACGGCCCCACCCTTGCGCCTGCGCCCATTCGACAAACCCCTGCACCCCTCCGGAGGCTTGCATCAGCGCCACGAGGCCCCCTACCAGCAGGCAGAACAGGACGACGCGGGTGTTTCCGGCATCCGCGAACACGAGCACGATCTGATCGGCCATTTCGCGCAGCCCGGCCAGCGGATTGCCCCCGGCCAGAATCGTCGTTCCCAGCCAGAGACCGGCAAACAGCGACAGGTACACCTGCCGCGTCCAGAGGGCCAGCGCAATGGCAAGAACCGGAGGAAGTAAGACGATCCAGCCCATGCGTGCCGGTGCGGTCAGAGGGAATGGAACCTGTTCAGGCGCCCGGCTCGTTGCCCGGCTTCCACTTGATGTTGCAGCCCACCGAGGGAAACTGCTCCCTCGTTACGGCTCCGTGTTCGAGCAGTTCATCGAGGGCCTGCCGCAGATCCTTTCCGGTGGCCTCGCCCAGGCCGGGCCGCGTCTCGTCCATCCGGCCCCGGTAGGCCAGCTTGCGCTCCCAGTCGTAGACGAAGAAATCGGGGGTGCAGACCGCGCCGTAGGCCCGCGCCGCCGCCTGCGTCTCGTCATGGAGATAGGGAAACGGGTATCCCTTTTCCCGCGCCCGCTCGCCGAGTTTCTCAAACGCATCATCCGGGTACCGGTCGGCGTCGTTGGAACTGATGCCCACGAAGCGCACGTCATGCACGCCATACGTCCGGGCAATGTCGATCAGGGCATCTTCCACGTGCCGGACGTAGGGGCAATGGTTGCAGAGAAAAGCCACGACCAGCACGGGCGCATCCGCGAAATCATCCAGGGAAAGCGTCTCTTTGTCCGCAGCGTCCGGGTTGACCACCGGCAGGAGGAACGCAGGAGCCGGGGTTCCCAGGTCTGTCATGATCGAATAGGTTCGCGCCATAAAGCGTCTGGATTTTTTCGTTCACGGAAAGAGATGGTTGCTTATACCGGCCCTGACCCGCAAGGTTTGGCCTGAAAAGAGAAAGGGTAGAGCAGCGCAAGTCGATAGCGTCTGCCGTTTTTTGGGCCGCATTGCGTGGCTACATTACCTTTCAGGCTTCACGCTTGTTGTTTGCTATGGATTGTTTTGCGGTTTTTATGTCTTTTTTTGCGGGTTTTCAGCGGTTTATTGCGGTTTTTCGTGCAGGCAAAACGGCCCTGGCGGGGTCGAAAAGGGGGTTTTGCGGTTTTTGCGGCTCAAAACGAGGTTTCGCGCCCCAGGCCGCTTTATTTTTTCTTTTGCCTTGCTCTTCCGGGTGGTTTGCTCCGGGCGTCAAGGTAGGCTATAGCGGGCAGGCAGAACAGGTTATTCCGGCAACCTGCCTGGTTTGCAGCGGGCCGATACGTCATACGGCCTTCAAATAGTTTCTCAGGAGCGCAGCGCCTTGTGAACCATGCGGGTGATTTCGGCGCCTAACAAATCTGCTTCGTTGGCATCTGAAAATCCCTCCGTAAGAATCACCAGCACATACGGCTCCCCCCTCTCCGGAAAGACGACCGCCGCATCATGCCGGATGGCGGTGATCCAGCCGGTTTTGTGCGCCGCCCGTGTCCCTTTCGGCAGCCCGGCAGGGATCATCTCATTGAACTGCTGCGCCAGCAGCACGTCGATCATTTCGCGGTCGGCCTTCTCGAAAACGGCCTGCCCGCGCCGGAGCCTGTCCAGCAGCAGGGCGAGGTCCGCCGCCGTTGCCGTATTGTTCAGCCCTTTCCGGTAGGCCGGGCCGTCCTCCACGCCGCGCAGCACCTGCATTTTCTGCGTTCCAAGCCGCTCGATGGCAGCCTGAACCGAGTCTGCCGAAACGAATTCGATGAGCAGGTTCGTGGCGAGGTTCGAGGAAACGGTAATCATCTGGAAAACGAGGTCACGGACGGGCATTTTCTCGCCCAGATGCTGGTAAATGACATCGTCTGCGTCGTCTTCGATCCGGTAGGGAGAACCGTCCACGATGGAACGGAAGGCATTGCGCACTTCGAGCGAGTCGTCCAGGGAAAAGCGCCCCTGTTCCGCCTGCCGGTATACCTCGATCATCACCGGGACTTTCATGGTGCTGGCCGCATGGAAAAGGCGGTCGGCGTTGCGGTCGAGCCGGATGCCGGTCTGGTCGTCCCGGAGGGCGACCGCCACCGTAGCGCCCGGATAGCGGGCGCATAGCTTTTCGATGGCCGCCGCGAGATCGTCTGTTGTTCTCATCGGGTTGCCGTCTGCTGCGGGGCGCATCATGGCGGCAAGGAGGAGGGCGCAGGTGAAAAGCGTAGCGTATGCAGACATATCCTGGTTCGGGCAGGGGCCTTTCATTGCCGGAAGACCAGCGCCGGCCGCGCCGGCCTCTCCAGAAAACGACCACAGAAAGCGAAGGTTCAGCCGTGTACGGTTTTATTTGAGGCGGCAATTGCCGAAGTTGAGGCGCCTTGCCTTTTGTCACCGATCACCTATCCTGAAACAGGCATGAAACTGACCTTCTGGGGGGCAGCCCGCACCGTGACCGGCTCCCGGCACTTGCTCGAACTTGACAATGGAAAAAAACTGCTGATGGATTGCGGCCTGTTTCAGGGCCGCCGGGCCGAAGCGGACACGCAGAACCGGCAGCTTCCCTTCGACGCGGCCTCTATCGACGCGGTGCTGCTTTCTCACGCGCACATCGACCATTCCGGCTTGTTGCCGAAACTGTACCAGCAGGGCTTCCGGGGTCGCATCTACGCCACCCACGCAACCTACAGCCTGTGCGGCCTGATGCTGATCGACAGCGCCCACATTCAGGAAAAGGACATCCTCTTTGTGAACAAGCTGAACCGGAAGCGCGGAAAACCGCCGGTCGAGCCGCTTTACACCATGGGAGATGCCGAGGGCGTGCTGGAGCAGTTCGTCGGGGTGTCATACCGGCAGTCGTTTTCTCCGGCGCCGGGCGTACAGGTGGAATACAGGGATGCCGGGCATATTCTCGGGTCGGCTTCCATGGTGCTTACGGTGGAGGAAGGAGGCCGGGTCAAAAAGCTGGGCTTCACGGGCGATGTGGGGAACCCCGGTCGCCCGATCCTCCGCGATCCGCAGAAAATGGACGACTGTGATTTCCTGATCACGGAATCGACCTACGGCGGCGAAGTGCATGAGCCTCCTGCAAAAACCAAAGACCGGCTCGCGGAGGTCATCAACCGGACCAGCGCACGCGGCGGCAAGGTCATCATCCCGGCTTTTGCCGTGGGCCGGACCCAGGAAATCGTGTACGCGCTGGATCAGCTATCGAACGAAGGCCGCCTGCCCGCCATTCCGATGTACGTGGATAGCCCGCTGGCGGTGAACGCCACCAGCGTCTACATGGCCCATTCGGAGTGTTACGACCGCGACCTGCGGGATTATATGCGCACCGACGAAAACCCCTTCGGGTTTGACCGGCTGACCTACATCCGGGATGTGGAGAAGTCAAAGGCGCTCAACGATACCCGTATGCCGATGGTGATTATCTCGGCCTCCGGTATGTGCGAGGCCGGGCGCATCCTACACCATCTCCGGAACAACATCGAGAAGCCGTCCAACACGGTCATGATCGTCGGCTATTGCGCCGAACACACGCTAGGCAAGCGCATCGTCGACCGGGAGCCGCAGGTCCGCATCTTCGGAGAGGAACACAACCTGCGGGCCGAAGTCGTGGTCATGAACAGCCTTTCGGCGCACGCCGACGAACCGGGCTTGCTCGATTTCATAGGAAAACTGGACCGCTCCCGCTTGCAGCGCATTTTCCTGGTGCATGGAGAGTTGCGGCGGCAGGAAA
>CBDUBU010000113.1:0-12185 GCA_965365465.1 uncultured Rhodothermaceae bacterium | reverse complement strand
TCCGGGAGGGGGGACGGACGGTGGGAGCCGGTGTCGTCTCCAAAATCCTCGACGTCTGAGTATTTAAGCAGCCGGTCACCTTCCAGCAAAAGGGCTAGAAGGTGACTGCTGTTTTGTAATAGAGAAAAACACTATGGCAAGCCAGAAAATTCGAATCAAGCTCAAGTCATATGACCACAGCTTGATCGATAAAAGTGCGGAAAAGATCATCCGGACGGTCAAGTCGACGGGGGCGGTCGTAAGCGGCCCGATTCCCCTTCCTACCAAGAAGGCGATCTATACGGTGCTTCGTAGCCCGCACGTTGACAAGAAAAGCCGGGAGCAGTTTGAGACGCGCAGCCACAAGCGGTTGATCGACATTTTGTCGACGAGCAGCAAAACGGTGGATGCGCTCATGAAGCTTGAGTTGCCGAGCGGCGTGGATGTAGAGATAAAGGTGTGAGTCTGAAGAGGGACGGTGATGCGCAAGCTGCTCTGCTGGACACTGATTGCGATCTTTGCGGTATGCGCTGCCGGATGTGACAGCACGGACGATTCGCTTTCGGGCGCCGAAGTCTTTCCAGGCAACTGGACGGTGACGAGGATAAACGTTAACGGTCAGGACTTCACGGCGAATCTTCTTACGCTCGCTCAGCTAAACGGCGTGCGGGCAGCTTTTGAAGCGAATAACCGTTTTGTCATGTTTCTCGATTCGGACGAAGAGGTTCGTGAGATACAGGGCAGCTACGTTCTAGAGGAGAATCAGAAAGTGCTGACGCTGACCTCCGAGAGCTTTACGGCTCCGGTTGCGCTCGGTTATAATATTGATTCTGAGAACAGGCTGCGGTTATCATCGACAAACGGGGCATTTCTGGCCGAACTGGCTGGTTTTGATCCCAATATTCTTCAGATCAGCAGTGTAGAATTGGTGTTGCAACGCGCTGGAACATGACAGCGCGCCAGTAGGAGTTAAACTGGCGGTAACGCTTAACTTAATCCGGTTGCATCGTCAACCCGTAAGAACAGGGATTACAATGAGCGGAATGATAGGTAGAAAGGTCGGCATGACCAGTATCTTCGACGCGGCAGGCAGAAACGTAGTCTGCACGGTCATAGAGGCAGGTCCAAACGTGGTAACCCAGGTAAAAGTAGCGCCTACGGACGGTTACGAAGCCATTCAGGTGGCTTTTGGCGAGAAGAAGCCAAAGCGCACCTCCAAAGCGATGAAAGGGCATTTCGAGGCCGCCGGGACAACGCCCAAGAGGAAGGTAGTAGAGTTTCGGGATGCTAACCTGGACGTATCGCTCGGCGACGAGCTGCGCGTTGCGGATGTTTTCCAGGAAGGCGAGCTCATCGATGTGGCGGGTACGTCGAAGGGGAAAGGTTTTCAGGGTGTCGTTAAGAGACACGGCTTCAGCGGCGTAGGGATGCAAACGCACGGGCAACATAACCGGGGACGCGCTCCGGGATCTATCGGCTCTTCCTCAGATCCTTCGCGTGTGTACAAGGGTATGCGTATGGCCGGGCGCACCGGCAATGAACGGGTAAAGGTGAAAAATTTGAGGGTTGTACGCATCCTCTCCGATCATAACGTGATTCTGGTAAAGGGAGCCGTTCCCGGACCCAAGAACGGCTACGTCGAACTGCTAAAGAAGAAAGCTTGACGGGGCATAGCAGCTTCGTATTCGCGAACAGGAGCTTGAAAGGATATCTCAGGCTCGCTATTCAGGACAGACAAGCGTCATAATTTTGAAGGCATAGATCATGGAAGTGAAGGTCTACCGGCAGGATGGAAGCGAGACAGGTCGCACCATAAACCTGGATGACTCCGTTTTTGCGGTTAAGCCCAGCGACCACGCCATCTGGCTGGATGTGAAAGCCATACAGGCAAATGGCCGCCAGGGTACGCACAAGACAAAGGACCGCGGCGAAGTAGCGGGGAGCACACGTAAGTTGTATCGTCAGAAAGGGACGGGCTTTGCCCGCGCCGGCAGCGCGAAGTCGCCGATACGGCGTTCAGGCGGTACTATCTTTGGGCCGCGCCCGCGTAATTACGGGCTCAACATCAACATCAAGACGAAGCGTCTGGCGCGGCGGTCGGCATTGACGTACAAAGCGCGGGAGAATGCCATCCAGGTGGTTGAAGACTTTTCGATGGATGCGCCGAAGACGAAGCAGATGATAGGACTTCTGAAGGCGCTCGGGCTGAACGACCGGAAAGTTTTGTTGCTCACCGGAGGGCATCAGCCGAACGTATACAAGTCCGGTCGAAACCTGCCTAAAGTCAATGTTTGTGAAGCGGCTTCGGTTTCCACGGTTGATCTGCTCAACGCGCAGGTTGTCGTGATGCAGGAAGGCGCGCTTAACGTTCTTACCGCGCAGCTTGGAAAGAGGGCGGCTGCCGCTGAACCCGAGTCTGCGGAATAGACGCATATTTTCCACGTCTGTGTGACGTGAGTCTTCATTCAACCGAAGCTGAGCAATGAGCCGACATACTTTGATTCATCCAATCGTGACGGAGAAAATGACCAATCTTATGGAAGCTGGTCATTATGCCTTCAAGGTGGATAAGAAAGCCAACAAAATCCAGATCCGGAAGGCGATTGAAGCGCGTTATCCGGAAGTGAAGGTAAAGGAGGTGCGCACGATGGTGGTGCGTGGAAAGCGCCGCCGGCAGTCAACCCGTCGTGGGGTCGTGGAAGGGCGTACGGCCTCCTACAAAAAGGCAATCGTAACGCTCGAACCAGGAAGCGAGCAGATTGATTTCTTCGAGAACGTATAGTTCAGCAGGCGCGAGCTGCACCGTCTGGCGTGAAAAGTGCGTAGCGGTGCAATGCTGATGCGAACAGGGCGCAAAGCCTGCTTCATCCTGGAGGCAGGCACGTAAGCCCCAGATAGTGAGAAAGACGAATTATGGCACTCAGAAAGTTAAGACCCATTACACCCGGACAGCGGCAACGGTCGGTTTCGGCATTCGAGACGATCACCAAGTCAGAGCCTGAAAAGAATCTGCTGGCTCCGCTGACGAATAAAGGGGGGCGCAATAACCAGGGGCGCATTACGACGCGCCACCAGGGCGGCGGTCATAAACGACGTTACCGCATTATTGACTTCAAACGCAACAAGCTTGGCATTCCTGCAAAAGTAGCCGCCATAGAATATGATCCGAACCGCTCGGCGCGTATTGCGCTGCTCGTGTATGCCGATGGGGAAAAACGCTACATCATAGCGCCCAATGAGGTGCAGGTTGGAATGACGTTGCTGAACGGGCCGGAGGCTCCTCCTGAGTTTGGAAACTGTTTGCCGCTCGCCAACGTCCCGCTCGGTACGTTCGTACACGGGATTGAGATGAAGCCCGGCAAGGGCGCCCAGATGGCGCGATCCGCTGGAACGTATGCGCAGCTTACGGCAAAGGAAGGAGGATTCGCTACGTTGCGGCTTCCGTCGGGGGAAACCCGGATGGTGCCGGATCGCTGCATGGCAACGATTGGCACGACGAGCAATCCGGATCACATGAACATCGACTACGGTAAGGCCGGGCGCAAGCGTTGGCTTGGCGTCCGCCCGAAAACCCGTGGTGTGGCTATGAACCCTGTCGACCACCCGATGGGAGGTGGAGAAGGCAAGGCCTCCGGCGGTCATCCGCGCTCACCGCAGGGTGTACCGGCAAAGGGCTACAAGACGCGCAAGAAGCGTAAGCAATCAAACAAATATATCGTCCGGCGTCGCAACCAGAAATAGGAAGCAGGTCGGGAAACAGCATCAGCCTGTGCGTTTCATACAACCAATGCGAGAAAATCGGCTGAAAGCTTAGAGGAAATATGGCACGTTCACTGAAGAAAGGACCTTACGTCTATTACAAGCTCCAGCGGAAAGTCGATGAGCTGAATCGAGGAGGGCGAAAAAAGGTTGTTAAGACCTGGAGCCGCGCTTCCATGATTACGCCGGACTTTGTCGGGCACACCTTTGCCGTTCATAACGGGAAACAGTTCATTCCGGTTTATGTGACGGAGAACATGGTGGGACACCGGCTCGGAGAGTTTTCTCCGACGCGTACGTTCCGTGGGCACGCAGGCGAGAGGAGAGACAAGCGCGGCAAGAAGTAGCAATGGCTATAAGCTGAAGGTTGAGGGGCGTATTTTTGCGTAGACCTTTTCAACTTTCAACTTTCAACGTTCAATTGGATGAAAGACCATGGAAGCAAGAGCGGTACGTAAGTACATTCGGAGTTCGCCTCGGAAGATGCGGCCGGTAGTGAACCTGGTGCGTGGCAAACGTGTGCCGGAAGCGCTGAATATTCTGCATTACCTGCCGCAGAAGGCCACAGAGTCTGTAGAGTTCACGATCCACTCCGCGGTCAACAACTTGATGGACAAGTTCAAGGACGAGCGCTTCAACGAAGAGGATCTCGTGGTCCGGGAAATCCGGGTTGACGAAGGAAGTGTATTCAAGCGGTTTCGCCCTGCTCCTCGCGGGCGCGCCCATTCGATCCAGAAGCGCACCAGCCATCTGACGGTTGTAATAGGGACGGTAGAGGAAGACCAGGAGAATCATAAGTAAGCCGGTAAGGACTCCCGTGGTTGCGGGGGCAATAACTCCTGACTGGTTCTCAGTAACGAAAGCAACAAAGAGGTCAAGACATTGGGTCAGAAAACGCATCCGACTGGATTTCGCCTTGGAATCATCCGGGGTTGGGATTCCAACTGGTACGCTGAAAAGGATCTGCCCGAGAAGCTCATCGAAGACGAAGAGATTCGGAAATACCTGTCGGCGCGTCTCAAGCGGGCAGGGTTGAGCAGGGTCGTGATTGAGCGCACGCCGAAGCGCGTTATCCTGACGCTTCACACCAGCCGCCCCGGTGTAGTGATCGGGCGCGGAGGGCAGGAAGTGGAGAAGCTGCGCGAGGAGTTGAAAAAGCTCACGAGCAAGGACATTCAGATCAACATCAACGAGATCAAACGTCCTGAGCTAGACGCGAGCCTGGTAGCGCAGAATGTGGCTCAACAGCTTGAAGGGCGTGTTTCCTTCCGTCGCGCGATGAAGCAGGCTATTACGGCCGCTATGCGCATGGGCGCTGAAGGGATACGTATAAAAGTGTCCGGCCGCCTCGGTGGAGCGGAAATGAGCCGTACCGAGCAATACCTGGAAGGTCGGGTGCCGCTCCACACCATCCGCGCCGACATAGATTATGCGGAGGCAACGGCGTTTACCATTTATGGCACCACAGGCGTAAAGGTGTGGGTGTCGCGCGGCGAGATCATCGGTACGCCGGATCTAAGCCCGAATGTGCAGGCGCAGCGTCAGCAGATGCAGCAGCAACAGCAGCTTCCGCCCGAACGCCGGCGCCGCGACCGTCGCAAGGATCGCCGTCGCAAAGAAGACTAAGGCTCGTTAATACCGACGTTGCTAAAGGGGCAGCGCAAGCAGCGTAAAGCGCCCCGTAAAGATATATTCGTGAACGTAGAAGTGACCGGGGGTTGGCCCGGCGCTTTAAGCTGGAAGAGGTGATGCTATGTTAATGCCCAAGCGTACCAAGTTTCGCCGTATGCAGAAAGGCCGCATCAAGGGCAATGCCACGCGCGGGACGCGGGTATCCTTTGGCGACTTTGGCATCAAGGCATTGGAACCGGGCAAAATCACGAGCCGGCAGATTGAAGCGGCTCGTATTGCCATGACGCGTCACATGAAACGTGTCGGTAAGGTCTGGATCCGAATTTTCCCGGACAAGCCTATTACCAAGAAGCCGGCTGAGACCCGTATGGGCGGCGGCAAGGGTTCTCCGGAGTTTTGGGCAGCGGTGATACGACCCGGCCGGATGCTTTTCGAGATCGGGGGGGGGGTGGACGAGGAACTGGCCCGTGAGGCTATGCGCCTTGCTCAACAAAAGCTGCCACTGAAAACCAAATTTGTCGTTCGGCCTGACTATAAGCCGGCGGAGACACCTACCCGCAGCTAGTTTTAACAAACAAGGCCACCACTGCGGGCTCTGGCTCGCTGCTTACAAAACACAGAAGGATGATTTCCGGACCAGTGCCGGGGGCGCCTTACAGATGTGCGATTCAATGAAGGCGAAAGAAATTCGAGACCTGAAAGTAGAAGAGATCAGGCAGCGTTTGCGTGAGGAGGAAGAGCAGCTTCAGCACTTCAACTTTCAACATGCTGTTGCGACGCTGCAAAACCCAAGCCTCCTGCGCCAGAAGCGCCGGCTCATTGCCCGTCTCAAGACGATCCTGAACGAGAAAGGCGCTTGATTTTTTAACAGTTAAAGGGTAGTTGGTGAGGTTTCGGCCCACGGCTCACCAAGCCAGAACAAGAACATGGAAACAGTCGAAAGAAACATACGCAAAGAGCGCATAGGAATCGTTACGAGCAACAAGATGAACAAAAGCATCGTTGTTTCGATCCAGCGCCAGGTGAAGCATCCTATTTACGGCAAGTTCGTCAAGCGCACCACCAAATTGATGGCGCACGACGAGAACAACGACGCGAACCAGGGTGATACAGTCCGCATTGTCGAAACGCGCCCGTTGAGCAAGAACAAGCGGTGGCGTCTCGCTGAGATCGTGGAGCGCGCCAAGTAACTATGCATGTCAGGTTTCAAGCCTGGCGCTGCACCTGAAGTAAGGCAGCGTATTGCCGGCTTGAGACGTACACCTCATAAGCTTAGAAAACAGGTAGAGCCATGATACAGCAAGAGTCTCGGCTGAACGTTGCCGACAACAGCGGAGCCAAAGAAGTGCTCTGCATACGAGTGCTGGGAGGAAGTAAACGTCGCTATGCGCGGGTAGGCGACAAAATCATTGTTTCCGTGAAATCGGCTATTCCGGGTGGGGGGATCAAGAAAGGAGAGGTATCCACCGCCGTTGTTGTCCGCACGAAGAAAGAGTACCGCCGCAGCGATGGTTCTTACATCCGCTTCGATGAGAATGCGGCAGTACTCCTGAACAATCAGGACGAGCCTCGCGGGACGCGTATTTTCGGGCCGGTGGCCCGTGAACTACGTGAGAAGCAGTTTATGCGCATCGTTTCGCTTGCGCCGGAAGTTTTGTAAATATTATGCCTGGATTGCAGGCTGCGAGATAGTCGTCGGGAAATGATGGTCTCGTAATCGGCAAATTCCAATCCGAGGTTCAGATATGCCACGTACGAAGAACAAGCAGAAAAAGCTGCACGTAAAGAAAGGGGACCGTGTCAGCGTCATTGCCGGCAACTGGAAAGGGTATGAGGGCAAGATCCTTCGTGTTTACCCGCAGACCGAGCGTGTGATTGTTGAGGGGGTGAACATCAGGATTCGGCATACACGCCCCAATCAGATGTACCCGCAAGGAGGGCGCATTGAGCGGGAAATGCCGATTCATGTCTCCAATGTGATGCCGGTAGATTCCAAAGGCCAGCCGACCCGCGTAGGGCGTAAATGGATTGAGGATGCAGAGACTGGCCAGGGCCGCTGGATTCGTTATGCGAAAACTACAGGCGAGGAGTTGGATCGTTGAGGGTTCAGCCGGGCCTTACCGGTTTTTGAAACCAAACTCCGTGAAGCCTCCGTGCAGGTGGAACATTAGCCTACAGGAGTAATTCCAACAGTCTATGCCTTTTGCGCGGACTCTTTGAGGAGCCTTAAGGACAGCAGCGGCTTCAGCCGCACCAGATTGAAGATACAGTAATGGCTTACGTACCCAGAATAAAGAAGCGGTATCGCGAAGAAATCGTTGATGAGTTGATGAAGCAGTTCAACTACAGCAACGTGATGCAGGTGCCGCGCCTCGTAAAGATTTCCGTCAACAAGGGTGTCGGCGAGGCAACGCAGAACAAGAAAATTCTTGATGATGCGGTTACGGAACTGCGCCGCATTACCGGTCAGCATCCTGTTGTTCGAAAGGCGAGGAAGAGCGTTTCGAACTTCAAGCTCCGCGAAGGAATGCCGGTGGGGGTATCGGTAACGCTCCGGGGAGATCGTATGTTTGAGTTCTTCGACCGCCTTGTTACGCTAGCGTTGCCGCGCGTCCGCGACTTTCGCGGCGTTCCGGATCGCAGCTTCGACGGCAGGGGCAATTACACCCTGGGTGTGAAGGAACAGATTATCTTCCCGGAAATCAATGTCGATCAGGTAGATCGCATTTCCGGGATGGACGTAACGTTTGTTACGACGGCCCAGAGCGACGAAGAGGCGCTTGCATTGCTGAAAGCGATGGGAATGCCCTTTGTTCGTCGCGACGAGGAGAAAACAGAAGAAATGCCTGCGTGACCAACCCGTAAAGCAAAAGAAACATGGCAAAGAAAAGTTGGATGGCCCGTGAAGCCAAGCGCCGTCGTATGGTTGCGCAGTATGCGGAACGGCGTCGTAGGATGAAGGAGCAAGGCGATTGGGAAGGCTTGCAAAAGCTTCCACGCAATGCAAGCCCGGTTCGGCTGAACAACCGCTGCCCTCTCACAGGCAGGTCCAGGGGTTATCTGCGCCGGTTTGGTGTTTCGCGTATCGTATTCAGGGAGATGGCGCTGGCCGGCAAGATTCCCGGCGTTCGCAAATCGAGCTGGTAATACACAGGGAATCGTTCCACTTAGTCAAGCGCTGGAAGCGGCGAACTGGCTAAAACGAAAAACCATAATGAGTGCAATCACAGATTCGGTAGCCGACTACTTGACGCGCGTTCGAAACGCGCAAAGTGCGGGGCATAAACACGTTGATATTCCTGCTTCCAAGCTGAAGCGTGCTATGACGCAGATTCTGCTTGAGAAGGGCTATATCCGCAACTACCTCAATATCGACGACGGCAAGCAGGGACTGATTCGCCTGTACCTCAAGTATGGGATTGGCGGAGCGCCGGCCATTCAGGAATTGCGGCGTGTGTCGCGTCCGGGTCTGCGCTCTTATGTAGGGGCAGACAAATTGCCACGGGTGCGCAATGGCCTCGGAATCGCCATTCTATCGACCTCGCGAGGCGTTATGACGGATAAGGAAGCGCGTCAGATACATGTAGGTGGTGAAGTGCTTGCTTACATTGTCTAGCCGTCCGGCAGGCTGGGTAGTCCGATTAATATCACAGAGTAAGTAGAGGTTAGCAATGTCGCGCATTGGCAAACTGCCGATTGAGCTTGGAAGCAACGTTTCGGTAAACGTCGCCCAGAACAACATGGTGACTGTTAAAGGTCCCAAGGGTGAGTTGTCGCTCCAGGTTGACCCGGATATCATTTTACAGCAGGAAGACGGGCAGTTACTGGTTGCTCGTCCGACCGAGCAAAAGCGTCACCGCGCACTGCATGGTCTGTACCGCTCGCTCATCTACAATATGGTGGTAGGGGTAAGAGAGGGCTATCGCAGAGAGCTGGAAGTTATCGGTGTGGGCTATCGCGCCGCCGTGAACAATGGCGTGCTCGAACTGGCCCTCGGGTTTTCGCATCCGATCTACTTCATGCCGCCAGGTGGTATTTCCATCTCGGTGGATACGAAGCGCAGCAAGAATACGATTATCATTGTCGAGGGCACCGATAAGCAGATGGTCGGTCAGGTAGCTGCCAAGATTCGGGCATTGCGTCCGCCGGAGCCTTACAAGGGCAAGGGCGTGCGTTATGTGGACGAGCAGGTTCGGCGCAAGGCCGGCAAGACGGCAGCGCGGTAAAAAGGCAGGCAAGGAGGGCGGCAGTATCTGTTTGCTTCTCTACTGCTGTAGCAATAAGCCAGGCACACCAGGTCGAAGGGTCGGAAATCTTTCGACGAAAGCATTACGGACATCATGACAAACAACAAGCGCGCCGTCGGGCGCCAACGCATCAAGCAAT
Organism: uncultured Rhodothermaceae bacterium; assembly: GCA_965365465.1. Taxonomy (GTDB): domain Bacteria; phylum Bacteroidota; class Rhodothermia; order Rhodothermales; family DASSAV01; genus CBDUBU01. The sequence goes on along the minus strand of CBDUBU010000113.1, from coordinate 2,429 downwards.
CTGTTCGGGCGAAGATAAGCGGGACGCCGGAGCGCCCGCGTCTTTCCGTCTATCGCTCAAACAAGCATATATACGCACAGCTTATCGACGATGTCAGCGGGCATACGGTTGCTGCTGCATCGAGCAGGGAAGAAGCTGCGGCGGAAGGCAAGCCGGTGGAAATCAGCGCGTCGGTCGGAGAGCAGATAGCTCGAAAGGCAGTAGAGGCCGGGATTAAATCTGCTGTTTTTGATAGAAATGGATATCGGTATCACGGGCGAGTAAAAGCGCTGGCTGAAGGCGCGCGTAAGGGAGGGTTATCCTTCTAGAAAGATTCGGTGGGTCCGCATCGTTTTATGCTTCCCTCGTCCATTCCTTGAATGGGATAACAAAAGCGTTGTAAATAACAATACCGCAGCTATGGCAAAAGAAAAACGCGGTCGTAACCGGGAACGGGCGACGGACGATCAGCGCGAATGGATCGAGCGCCTGGTTTCTGTAAAGCGTGTCGCAAAGGTTGTTAAAGGCGGACGTCGCTTTTCGTTCAATGCCGTCGTGGTTGTAGGAGACGGCAATGGAATGGTAGGCTCAGGTCTCGGCAAAGCAAATGAAGTGGCAGATGCTATCGCGAAAGGGACGGAGGATGCGAAGAAGAACGTTATCCGCATCCCTCTCAAGCAGAACACGATTCCGCACACGGTAGTTGGTCGTCAGGATGCCGGGAAAGTGCTCCTCAAGCCTGCTTCTGCGGGAACGGGAGTAATTGCCGGCGGGGGCGTGCGCGCCGTGCTGGAATGCGCTGGAATCCACGACATCCTGTCGAAGTCGCTCGGATCCAGCAATCCGCACAATCAGGTGGCTGCTACCATGAACGCGCTCAGCCTTCTGGAGGATCCTTCCGAAGTTGCAAAGCGACGGGGCATTCCACTCAGAAAAGTGTTTGAAGGATAAATACATCTGTCTGACTCCTTTGCTTGCGCTTTCTGATTCAAGACAGCGCAAGCTTCAGAGCGTTGGGCATTTACATCCGGGCAGGAACATGGCAAAGTTGAAAATCACGCAAGTGCGAAGTGTCATACGGCGGACAAAGCCGCAGAAGCTGACGATTGAATCGCTGGGTTTGCGCCGTATGCATCAGAGTGTGGTGCATGAAGACACACCGTACATTCGCGGTATGATCGCCAAAGTGCAACACCTGGTTTCCGTTGAGGAAGTAGAGGCGTAGGCAGGGAGATACGCTTACGGGTTCTTTATTAATGCGAGTCTGGCTTTTAGCGCAGGCGTTTAGCGAGAGATAGACCTATGGATCTGAGCAATTTAAAGCCCGCGAAGGGGGCTACCAAGAAGCGCAAAAGAATTGGACGCGGCGTTGGGTCCGGTTACGGCGGTCACAGTTCGACGCGAGGCAACAAAGGACAGAAGAGTGTGTCGGGATCCAGCATACCGGCCTGGTTCGAAGGCGGGCAGATGCCCCTGCAGCGTCGTTTGCCGAAGTTCGGATTCAAGAATCCGGCGCGTAAGGAGTACCAGCCTGTGAATCTTTCCCGGCTTGGCGGCCTCGTGGAAGAAGGCAAAATAGATGCTTCCCAACCCATCACCATCGAGGTGCTGATCGGGGCGGGGGTGGCCGACAAGAAAGATTTCGTGAAGATACTGGGGGGAGGAGAAGTAAACGCTCCGCTCAATGTGTCTGCGCACGCATTCAGTGCTTCCGCGAAGCAGAAGATCGAGGCGGCAGGTGGCACGGCTACCGTCGTTGGTTAACGACAAAACTGCCCTATAATGGGGCGCAAGGTCAGGTGAGTGTATGGCTGGTCTCGCCGAAAATATTCGTAATATCTGGAAAATCGAGGAGCTGCGTCGTCGTATCCTCTATACGCTAGGGATTCTGGTCGTATATCGGCTAGGTGCGCACGTCACGTTGCCGGGTGTTGATGCAGGCGTTCTTGCGGAGGTCAATGCGGCTGCGGATCCCAATAACATCTTCGGATTTCTGGACCTTTTTGTGGGTGGCGCTTTCAGCGCTGCGGGCATTTTTGCACTTGGCATTATGCCTTATATCACGGCCTCCATCATCATTCAGTTGATGGGAGCAGTGGTGCCTTACTTTCAGAAGCTTCAGCGAGAGGGAGAGGAAGGAAGGCGTAAGATCACGCAGCTCACCCGGTACGGCACGGTGGGCATCACCGCGCTTCAGTCGATCGGCTTTGCGATCAACCTCCAGTATGGCGCTACAGGCCAGGCCATTGTGGTAGGTCCCACCTTTTTTATGATCAGCACGGTTATCGTTCTGACGGCGGGAACCATGTTTGTGATGTGGCTAGGTGAGCGTATCACTGAGAACGGAATCGGAAACGGGATTTCGCTGATCATTATGATCGGCATCGTGGCCTACTTCCCTCAATCGCTGGTCAACGAGCTTCAGTTAAAGGACAATCTCTTCATTTTTC
>CBDUBU010000112.1:0-12288 GCA_965365465.1 uncultured Rhodothermaceae bacterium | reverse complement strand
GGCTGGCCCGCGCCAGCCGTTTTCTCACAGATTTTCAGGCTACGACCGCCCACTCCCTGGCGCCGGGCCTGAGCATCCCGACTTCGGATTTTGACCGGAATGCCCTGTACCTGCTGCCCGACGTGCGCAACGAATGGGACAAGCTGCGCCCCTTCAATCAGATCGAAGTGAAGTTTACGCAGCCGATCTATACCTGGGGCGAACTCGGCGGCAGCATCCGAGCGGCCCGTTACGGGGTAGCGGTAGAGGAAGCCGCTGTGCGCCAGAAAGCGGCAGAGGTGGCGCTGCGCACCGGAGAACTCTATTACAGCCTGCTGTTGGCCGATGCCCTCTCCCGTCTGACCGGACAGGCCGGCGACGTGGTCCGGCAGGCGAAGGAAACCATCGACCGGCTCCTGGAGGAAGGAGAGTCAGACGTAGATGATGCGGATCGGTATCAGGTGCTCATCACGGAGCAGGAATACACGCGCCGGGTGGTGGAGGTGGTGCAAAAACGGATGACGGCGCAGGCGGCGCTCACCCGTCAGCTTTTCCTGCCGGAGAATGCAGCGTTGGCTGCTGAAGACGAGGTGCTGGAACCGATCCCTTTTGCGCTTGATTCGCTGGACGCCTACCTGCAACTTGCCCTCGTGAACAGGCCCGAAGTCGCGCAGGCTTCAGCCGGCATTCAGGCGCGCGATGCGCTGGTCGATGTCGCGCGTTCCAGTTACTACCCCAAGCTGTTTCTGGCCGGGTCTGCCCGCTACGCCTACGCAGCCGGGCGCTACCGGCAACCCAACCCCTACATCAGCGATCCTTTTCTGAGCCGCAGCCTGCTGGCCGGGCTGGGCCTGCGCCAGAACCTGAATTTCGCGCAAACAAAGGCGCGGGTCGAGCAGGCCGAGGCGGAACGCAGCGAGGTGCGCTATCAACTGGAGGCCGCACAGCAACTGGTCCGTTTCGAGGTGGAGGATGCCTACCGCAACGTCATCATCGCCCGCGCCGCTGTCGATGCGCAGGATCAGTCGCTGCTGTTGAGCCGGGAGTGGCTCCGGACGGAGCAGATAAACTTTGACCTGGCCCTGGGAGATACGGAAAACCTCGTAGACGCCGTGCGGGCCAGTCTGGAGATCGAAGCCAACTATTACGACGCCGTGCAGCGCTACAATGTGGCCGTGCTTCGCCTGCTGCGGGCGGCAGGCATTCTGCTGAACCGGATCGAAAGCGGCACGCTTGTTGATTAACTGTAGGTGCATTCAAAACAAACGAATATTATGCGTTTCACGCATCAAAACAGCTTTTGGAGTATGAATATGTCTGCTATGTTGAACAGAATCTTGTCGTTGGCGCTTCTCGGGTTGCTTGCGTTCGCCGCCTCAGGGCTGCCTGCAAAGGCGCAGGATCGCGCTGCCGAAGTGAAAGGTTTGCTCGAGCAGCGAGACCGCGAAATCAAAGCCTTGCTTGGAAACAAAAAGACCTTTACCGATCAGCAGCGGGATCAGCTCAAAAAGGTGGTCAATGATGCCATTGATTTCGAGGCAATGGGGAAAACGGCTCTTGGCCCGCACTGGGACAAAATCACTCCGGCGCAGCGCGCCGAGTTCGTGCAGGTATTCGGCGACGTGGTGCGTTCCCAGTCCCTTTCGGATCTCGATATGTACCGCACCAGAGTGTCCTACGAAAAGGTCACCGTGGACGGGGATAACGCGCGGGCCGTGACTTCCGTCACCTACAAGGACGTGCCTGCGAAAGTGGAGTACGCAATGGGATATCGCGGCGGAACCTGGCGGGTAGACGACATCGTTCTGGACGGGGTCAGCACGGCTGAAGGCTATGCGCGCTCGTTCCAGTCCGTCGTGCGCAAGAAGGGTTTCGACGCGCTGATGACCAGCCTCCGCAAGAAGCTTGATAAGACTACAGCCGGCAAGTAGCATAAACACAATAATGCGTCCCGCCGACACGGGAGAACATAGCGCCGGACACGGCGTTATGAGCACCTCCGCTGCCGATTCCATCGTTTACTACAGGCCGGCAGCGCCAGAGCAGGATTTATTTTGACATATGGGGAGATCGGCAGGGCGCCGGACTGATTCCAGGAAGCGCCCCGACGCATTCCGTGTAATTTGTGTTCTCAGGATCAGAGAGAATCTCTTTTTTCCGGTAGTTACGATTTGCCCTAAGTCCATAACTGCATGTTTGCGCCAGTAGAGGGATACGTATATCACACGTACGGGCCGGATCGGTACGTTCGCCACGCGGTAGCGTCTGTGCTAACGCTGCGCCGTTATGACCCGGATAGGCCGGTGGCCCTGTATTGCCCGCCCTCGCACAAGACGCTGCTGGAGCGCTATGGGCTGGATACGCTGTTCCAGCGCCTCGCCATCCTGCCGGAGCCGAACCGCTCCATCGTCGGGTTCAAGCACCACCTGCACGACTTTATGCCCTTTGACCGGTGCCTTTACGTAGACTCCGACATGGTCTGGTGCCGGAACCCGGACCCGCTCTGGATTCAGCTATCTGCCTTACCCTTTACGGCCACGGGCCAGGAAAGAGCCGATTTCTTTTTTGGAGGACCGAAAGGCGTGGGCGTGCTGGTCGATATTCTTCTGGACCGGCGGCGGCGAACGATGCGCCGCTTCGGTTTAACACACCTGCCGCGCGTGCAGGCAGGTATGATGTACAGCCAGGATCGTGAAGTCACGCGCACCGTTTGTGAGACGGCGGCCTACTTTCTGAGGCGCCGCGACGAAACCCACTTCCGGAGCCGGTTGAACGAAGGCCGCAGCGAGGAGTCCTGCGAGTGGAGCATCGCCATGGCGATGAGCCGTCTCAACCTCTCCACCGTGCCCTGGTTTCAAGGGTTGCACAGCCCCCAACTCGACTTTATCGAGGGGCTGACCGAATACGACCCGGACTTCACAAAGGTCGTCTGCCGCTATTACAGCGACCAGTTCGTGTATTCCCTGCGAGGCATTGCCTATCCCGGCCTTCGCGATTTTCTGCTCGCTCTTTTCTCCGGCTTGCCCGGACGCGGCGACTATCTGAGCGTGACGCCCTTCGTGATTCATTTCGGATGGCTGCACCACAAACAACCTTTTTATGATTTCTCAACCCGCACCTGGGAGCTTCTTACACAGCAGCGTCCTGCCGCGCCGGTGCGGGTCAACGGTCACGCTGTGCTGAAAGAAAGTATAATTCCCAACTCGCCTGCCCTCTGACCCCGGCTCTGGGGAGTCTGGCAGCCGCGCTGTTGCTCCTTGCTCGCATCTGTGTGTTTTTATTGAAGAGCGAAGCGAGAGGCTTAAGCAGAGATGCTCCTTCGTAACGTGCAGCCCGTTCGTTCAACCAAGCAGGCGGGCGGATCGCGGGCATCGTCCGGCAAGGCGCCGGAAGCTGCGTTCGGTTTCTCCCGGAACTTACAGTCCGTGACGATTCAGGCATTTCCAAAGCTATGCTGCGCACCAGCCGACGCATCTTTCTACTGACCTGTAAAGATGTCAACCGCTTTCTTGACGAGTACATTGAGGGCGCGCTCGATGCCTCCCTGCGGAGCCGGTTTGAAAAACACATCGCCCGGTGTGCGCCGTGCAAAACCTATCTCGATCAGTATCGCACAACCATCGAAGCCGTGCAGGAAATGGCCCTGACGGGGGAGCCCTCCCTCCCCGATGAACTGATCGAACACACCCTGGTCTTTCTCCAGTCGCAGATCGCTGAACGCGGCTGATTGCCCGGAATGCCGGCCGGACGCTTCTTCGCGCTCACCCGCGCTCCGCTTGCAGCCGTTGAAAAAACATGAGAATGGGTTCCAGGTAAATACGTAGCTTGCGCTATCGCTATCCCGGATCGATATTCCCGTATCGAGGCATCCTCGCTTCTTCCATTTCAAAGCTACAAAAGGCTATGCGCTCTCGCCGCTCTGTCTTCTTCAGCACTGTCGTAGCCGCGCTCGGCGGACTGCTCTTCGGCTTCGATACCGCCGTCATCTCCGGAACGACGGAGGCATTGCAACGGGTCTTCGACCTGAACGAGTTCTGGCTCGGCTTCACCGTAGCTTCCGCGCTCATCGGCACCATTGTCGGCGCTTTCGGGGTGGGCAAGCCCTGCGACGCGCTCGGACGCAAGCGTGTGCTGATCGTACTGGCCGTGTTCTACTTCGTATCCGCTGTGGGAAGTGCGCTGGCTCCATCGTGGATCGCGTTCCTCATCTACCGGTTTATCGGGGGCTTGGCGGTGGGAGGGGCTTCCGTGGTTGCTCCGATGTACATTGCCGAGATTTCCCCGGCCCACTTGCGCGGGCGGCTCGTCGCAGTCAACCAGCTCAACATCGTCACCGGCATCTTGCTGGCTTTCTTCTCGAACTATCTGGTAGCGGAGTCGATCGAGGCCGCTACGGCCTGGCGGTGGATGTTCGGCGTCGAGGCATTTCCGGCAGCGCTTTTTTTCCTGCTGCTCTTCTTCATTCCTTTCAGCCCGCGCTGGCTGGTCAAAAAAGGCCGCACCGTCGAGGCCCGCGCCGTGCTGGAGAGGCTGGGCGAGATCAACATAGAACGCGAAATGACCGAGATCGTGGCCTCCCTGCGCGCCGAAACCGGGCAAGAAGAAGCAAAGCTGTTCCAGCAACGCTATTCGATGCCCATTCTGCTGGCCCTGGGGCTTGCGATGTTCAACCAGCTCTCCGGCATCAACGCGCTTATGTACTATGCCCCCCGAATCTTTCAGATGGCCGGCGCAGGAGAGAATGTCGCGCTGTTACAGTCCGTTGCCGTCGGCGGCACTAACCTTGTCTTTACCATTCTGGCTTTCTTTATCATCGACCGGTTTGGGCGGCGTCCGCTCATGCTGGTCGGCTCGATAGGGACTGCTGCCTGCCTGGCGCTCGTAGCCTGGGCTTTTTATACAGGCATCTCAGCCGGAACGGTGGTTCTGGTAGGACTGCTCGGTTTTATCGCGTTTTTCGCCTTCTCGCAGGGCGCTGTCATCTGGGTTTTCCTGTCTGAGATATTCCCAAACCGGGTGCGCTCGAAGGGCCAGTCGCTGGGAAGCTTCACCCACTGGTTCATGGCGGCTGCGGTTTCATGGACTTTCCCGGTTGTCGCGCAGGCATCGGGCTGGTATGCCTTTGCCTTTTTTGCCGTGATGATGGTGTTGCAGTTCTTTTTTGCCTGGAAAGTTATGCCGGAGACGAAAGGTCTTTCGCTGGAAGAACTCGAATACAAACTGGGTATGGCCTCGCCCGAACTGGAAAGCGTGGAACGGCGGCTCCAGTAATCCTTTCGTGGTCGTCTCTCGCTACCGCTCCGGCTTCAGCGCAACATCCGCAGGAAGCAGCCGGACGGGACCTAGCAGGCCCGAAGGCATAGGCTCCCATCCGCTCGCGTCGAAAGGCTTATACTGGATGTTCACGAAGTTGATATCGTAAAACTTCCGCCATTCCACGCCGCGCCGGTCCATATCGGCGATGCGGTTAGCCATCAGGTTTGTGATCTCTACCTCTAACTCGTTGCGGCCGGAGCGCAGAAAGTCTCCCACCCGCAGCGTAAACGGGTAGCTCCATGCAATGCCCACCGAGTCGCCGTTCACCCGCACGCGCGCGCTCTCCCGCACTTCCCCCAGATCCAGAATCCATTCGTCGGCTCCGGTCTCCGGCATATCGAAGGAAATTGTGTAGCGGGCCGTGCCGGAAAACCGCGCTGCATTGGGGCCGAAATGGGTCCAGGAGACAAGCTGCTCCGTCTCAGCGTCCTCTGGAAGTTCAGGGCCTCCGGCCACAAAGCGGACGCGCCATGTTCCATCGAGCAGCATGGCAGGCTCGCGAAGGTGCAGGTATTCCCACGGCGGCGCGTCAGCAGCGCTGGCTGCAAAGGTTTTCAAGATGTAAGATTCGCCCGGCTGAAGCTGAAGATACACTTCAGCGCTGTCTCCCGCATTGCGCAGCGCTGCAAGTCCACGGCGCTCGTGGGCCGGATCAAACAGCACGACGGCGCGAGTCTCTACGCCGAGCCGAACCCAGGCTTCGACAGGTTCGGCTCCCGGATTGGTAACGAAATACAGATGGCCGCCCTCGAACCGCCTTCGCACAAACTGTAGGCCCGCTGCGGTCATGGATTCCCGCCGCACGTTTGCACGCGCCAGCAGATCCGAAAGGTTGTCTCCTGCCAGGAAACGCCCGTTCCCTATCTCCGCCTCCCGTATGCCCGAACCGGAATCGAGCGCCGCCATAGCGCCGGATCGCAGTTGTTCGAAGCGCCCACGTCGTTCCGGGAGGCGACCCAGACCCGGTGCGTCGGAAGGCAGCTTTCCGTAGAAAACCACGGTTGCGCCCGCTTCGGCCAGGTGAGTCAGCTTCTCGAACGTGGCAACCGGCATCAGGTGCGCCTGCGGAACGAGAAGGGTCTGGTATAGCCCGCCGGGCGCCTGAAGCTTTCCATCTTCGCTCTCAACCTCCTCCAGCAGCCGATCCGATACATAGTCGAAGGTGTAACCTTCCGCCGCCATCTGCTGCGCGAGCGCGTGAAACGATGACCCGTAAAACCATGTGTCTGCGTTATGAACGGACAATGGCATCATCAATCCTTCCGGATCGTGCCAGATGTCGTGGATTGGAAAGTAGAGCAACACGTCGTTGTCCGGCGAGCCGGATTGCAGAAAGGACTGGCAACGCGCAATGTACCGGTTGAACGCAGGGAGGTCTCTCCAGAATGAATTGGTCGGGCCAAAATGCGTGGAAGCATAAAAAAGACGGCCCGGCCAGCTTTCCTCCGAGGGAGCGTAGGGAATGCCGTGAAAGAAAACGTGATTGATGCCGCCGATGAACAACTGATCGAGTTCCGGCTTGACCTCTGCGAGCGACACCCGGAAATGTTCGCCAAGCCAGGTCGCTGTCTCAGAGGAAATCAAGGGTGATCCCTTTACATGAGCAGCCGACGAAGCAAACCTGAACAGGAGGGGATCCGGGGTTCCGCTGCTCGCGGGATAGTCAGGATCGGGGGAAAGACCAGGAATGGCGTAAGGGATGGCGCCGAATGCCTCCGTCTCCGGGATCGCAGCAGCGGCATAGAGATCAATGAGGTTGCCGGGCGAGCCATGCGCCTGGTTTCGCGTGAGCGCCCCGTGACCCCGCGCCCATGCCACCCAGGGAAGGGCAAACTCCTCCAGCAGCAGATCGCCTACCGTCTCCCGGTAGTCGGACTTGACGCGGGCGACGACCTCTGCATCGCCTTCGCCCAGGAGGGCAGGCAGATGATTGCGCAGGTCATAACCACGCCTGCGCTCGAAATGGCCCGGAAAATCATCCGTCCAGTTCGCAGCATACACCTCATACGAGTCATTATAGAAAGCACGCACGGGGACGCGCCCGAGCGCGGCAAAGGCGGAATCAAACCGGGTCAGGTAATGCTGAAGCGCCTCATGGGAAAAGTAGTCCAGCACGTTGCCCTCGCCGCCGGGCGCCGCACGCTTGACCTGCTGCCCTGTCCAGCCCTGAAAAACAGCGATGAGCTTCCACCGCCCTCGCTCCGGACTCCACGACAGGCGGCCCTGATCGTCCACACGACCCGTCAGGTTCAACGCCTCGCCTTCCTGCGAATAGGCCATTAGCGCCTGCAGCGGCGCCTGCCGCCCGTGTTTTTCATCGACATGCCGGATCAGGTCGGACACCTGCCCTCCGGCATCAACCTCATAGGATTGAAAGACCGCGCTGGCGGCGGCGTGCCTGTCGCTCACCTGTGGTCCTCCGAACGGCCACCCGGTCCCGACCGTCATATCGAGGCCCATGCCCGCACGTTCAGCCTCCGAGGCAGCATGGCCGAGCATTTCCATCCAGGCCGGACCCAGGTATGGAAGGAACTGCCTTTCCTGGCCTCGCACGCCATAAATCGGGATAACGTGCAGGCCGCCTAAGCCGGCTTCCGCATACGCAGCGATCTGGGAGGAAAGTCCGGCGCGGTCCACGGCGCTTCCCATCCACCACCAGAAAGTCCACGGCTTATGCTGCCGTTCAACCACCGGCCAGCCGGTATCCGGCTCACTCGTGTAGAAGGAGATCATTCCCAGCCCAACGCCGAGAAGCAAAAGAACGATCCACCTCAGCTTGGCTCCGGCAGGCATTTTTCCTCACAGGAGTTGGCGCTAACGCTCAAAGCGGATTGCGCAGGAACCGCTGGCGCGTGCTTCTGACGAAGCTCGGTTCAGTCGGATAGAGCGGCATACGCTCCGAGCGGTAAACGAGGTCGAACTGGCCGTAGGCGAAAGTCCCGTTGGAATAGAAGTTGGCGAACCTGATGTTGGCATCGAACACAACCCGTCCTGCGGGATACGTCACTTCCGTTACCCGCGCGTGCGGCGCAGGCGTAAAGATGATGCCCGGCATGATCAGCCGGTTGCCCGTCTCGGGAAGGTAGTCCACATCGCTGATGATGGAGGAGTAATAATTGCTGCCGCGCTCTTCCCCATACTGCCAGACCTGCCGCACCGTCATTGCTGCTTCGTCAATGACATACTCGACGCCGCGACTGAAGGAGTGGTCGCCATCCGTAAAGTAGCGCCGGTATCCGTTGTCGAAGGCAAACAGATTGCCGTTCGGTAGGAGCAGCGGGGCGTGCTGCCCCCAGGACCAGCGGAAATCAGGCGCTTCCTCCATGCCTTGCTGGATCGGCTCCGGGTAGGGAACCCCGGAGGCATCCACAGCCGTGAGCAGAAAGGGAGCCGTCTCGTGCCCGTCGGCCTCAGGACCGGCTTTCCCCCACCCCTTGTGGGGCGCGAGAATCCAGACCAGTCTGTTGTCCCGCGTGACCTTGACAAGGCCCTGGTTTCGGCCTGAGATGATCAGGGCATCGTCGCCTTCGTCATACCAGATTGCATTCATGTGGAACCAGTCCACCTCGTCCGAGACCAGGTCGCGCCGCTTCATGTCCAGCACCTGACGGAGGTCCCATTCGTTGACGATAGCGCCGGAGGCGCGGTCGATTTCGATGATGAAATCTTCGACGGTTCCAATTCCACTTTTATCCACTGCCACGATCAGGTTGCCGTCGGGTTTCTCGATCACGTCGTGGTGCGTCCAGTAACCGGGTGTATCCCACCGGTTGATCTCAACGCCAAGCATATCGTATTCGTAGACCGCAGATCCGTACAGGAAAAGCAGGTTGCCGTTGGCAAGCGGCTCAGTCATAGCCACCATACCGCCAAACGAAGACAGATCCAGGTACCACCGGATGTCCCCGTTGGAATCAAACAGAATGGGGTAAGACAGGTAATTGCTGTTTTTTCCGATGCTCAGGTTGCTGAGCGTCCATCCCGCTTCCATCTGGTCCCTGTCCGCCTTTTCAATCCGGATGTCGGGCATGAACTCCGGCAGCGGCGCGGTGGCAAGGCGCAGGGTATCGAGAGCGTACTCCGGCCCTGTACCGACGACCCGAAGGACAATCCTGTTCTCGATGCCGGGATAGAGGCCCAGTACAGGAATGCGGTGTTCGGTGGCCTGACCCCCGGCGCGGTAGGTTACCGGCTCGGCGCCGAGCACTTCGATCGTGATCCGGGCGGGTTCTCTCGTCTGGAATGCGAGCTCCGCCGCCAGCGGGTTGATTCCGGATGGATTGAGCGTCAGGCTAACGGCGCCGTCCAGCAGGTTCTCCAGCGGCGCCCGGGTGAACTCCTGGAGCGCCGACTCGGATTCCACCGGATCGAACAGGTCACAGGCTCCGGCAACAAACGCGCACACGAATGCACAAAACAGAACGCTATAAGGTCTCATTAGAAGAACGGCAGGCAGGAAGATGACACATGAAGGCTTAATAATAAACCAATAGCCCGTGTGGAACAACCTCCTCCTGCCTGTTCCCTGGCATCCTGTTAGGCCTGCCGGAATGCGCCCTCCTCGCAGATCACCTGAAACAGCCTAAAAGGGCAAGTTTTTTGGCATGAAATATTCCTCGGCATCGCCTCCGGCCCGTCGGGCATCCGAAGAGGCTTCGTTACGCGCGGCTGGGCGCCGGGTGGACGGTGTGGGTTGAGCGCTTGCAGGGCGGGCGGCGGGCGTCGTCTCGACCGGCTCGCTGCGCTGCGTCTCCGGGGATGCGACAGGCCGAACCGGCAGAAAAGCCGGTGGAATCGCTGGTTCCTGGCTAAACCGGCCTCGTTCATCCACACTCACCCACTGCGCCGGAAGTTTGTACAGATAGCGCCCGATCCCCCATTGCACGGCAGCCCGACGCATGGCGTTAGATAAGCCTCCCTTTACCGGCTCGATGTCCGAATTTTCAGCCCCATCCCATTTCGTGACCCATCCGTCGCCCACACGCACCGAGATGCCGCACAGCACCCCGCCGTCCGGCCCGGTCTGAAATTCGTTCTTCCAGTTCCCCGGCCCTGCAACCTCATCCAGCCGGTCCATCACGGCCCTGTTCGTCACGTAGGCCGCCGCCAACCCCTTCTTACGGTCTTTTGTGAAGGTGATAGGTTTCCACTCGATGTCTTCCGGCTCAAAAAAATCTGCGAGCCGGGAGAGATTGATTGTATCTGTCATGGTCTTGCACCTGATTGCTGTGTGAAACTTGGATGCAAGATAGAAAAGCGTAGTGACAGGGTCCTGTCACATCAGGTCGACCTCCGTAAGCGGAGAGGAAACGACGTTTGTTTCAGGCTTTCTACAGGCTGTAAAAATGCCGCCGGGATCAGCATTTGACCGATGCCGGGCGCTAAAGGCTGCCGTTGCAGATGCGATGCGCCAGTTCGGCGGCGGTGGGCGCCTTCAGGGTGCGCCGCTGCCCGCGACGGCGGGCCACATAGCCGTCTTCCTGTTTGCGACGGTCATAGAAGCAGGTCCACGGTTCCTGCGCAAAGGCGCGGGCCGTAGGGACACGCGACTCTGCCATTGCCACGGCCTGTTCTATTACCGCTCTATCCTCTTCCATCCAGGGTCCGACGAAATGCACGAGAGATGGCTGCATGATGCTCAGGAGTTTGTAAATAGATGCAGACCTATGTATGGAGCAATATAAACTCTCTTCTATAAATATTCACGGAAAGACTGCCTCTCTTCTTTTGCGCTGCATATGAGCCGGCGGCAATCTTGCCGCCTCTTTTATACCATGCAAAATTGAACATTCCGGAATTTGTATAATTTTTTTGATCTGGAACCGCTTTTGGTTTAATTATTTACTTGACAATTGATATTTGCCTAATTTATTATTGGTGCGACTTTCAGAGATCAGGAAACAAAAGCTAAAGCCGGCAACAAGATTTACCCCGGCGACTGGATCTGAGGGGTTCACTCTGACGCATTTTTCATCACCTATAAGTCAAACTGAAACGCAAATCTCATGTTACCACGTCGTACGATTTTTCTCTTGCTTGCCCTGCTGACAGTTGCTCCTGCCGCTTTTGCACAGGTAAGCGTCAGTTCTTCCCTTTTCTACGGCAGCCCCTATGTGTGGCGCGGCGAAGTGCTCTCCAGCGGCTTCGTTTTTCAACCAACGGTTTCGGCAGAGTACCAGGGCTTCTCGCTCACCTTTTTCGGCAACCTTGACCCCAAAAGTTCGAGCGTTGAAAACAAGGCCCACCTGAACGAAGCCGACCTGACGGCAGCCTACGGGGTTACGCTCGGCGGCGTATCGGTCGGAGCCGGGTATACGCTCTATACGTTCCCGCTGCCGGGAGAGGATCAACTGGACCTCCAGCCTTCCAACGAGGTGTTCGGCTCGTTGAGCCTTGACGCAGCCCCCCTGACGCCCAGCCTGCTCGTAGCCTACGACTTTGACGCCTACGAAGGGCTGTATGCAGAACTGGGCCTCGGCCATGAAGTGACGATGGGCGCGCATCCGTTCAGCCTGGGCCTGGTTCTGGGACTGGATAACAGCTACGTGCTCGATGACGAAACCGCCCTGAGCCATCTGGGACTGACGGCAGGAAGCGACTTCGCGGCAGGCACGCTTACCATCAGCCCGATGATCGGGTTTCAAGTTAGCCTGGCCGATGCCTACAAAGCGTACCTGGGCGACACGTTCTTCTACGGCGGCATCGGAATCAGCTTCTGATTTGCCTTCCCTGTTCTCCTCACTTCACCATACCGGAGCAGTCTGAGCCATGCTTAAACGATCACTTCTCCTCTTTGCCGTACTTCTCGCAGCAACGGCTTCTCATTCGTTTGCACAGGAGGCTGTTGAAGCCGCAGAGGCGGTCTTAACGGCCGATACCGTGCAACTCAACCTTAACTATGTCTGGACCATCCTCGCCGCAGGGCTGGTCTTCCTGATGCAGGCGGGCTTTGCCCTGCTGGAAACCGGCTTGACGCGCTCCAAGAACGCGGTC
>CBDUBU010000111.1:0-12332 GCA_965365465.1 uncultured Rhodothermaceae bacterium | reverse complement strand
GTTTATCTCGCCTCAGCCATGATTTGGCTACTTTGATTGTCAACACACCCTAGCAACTGCACCATTAGGGATCTGTTTTTCAAAGGCTTGTAAAATGGTTCTTTGCGCTTTGCTTTTTTTGTTTGTATCTATTGCAAAGAGATCATCCACGCTCCTCTGCTCGTGCAATACCTGCTAGAAGGGACGGGAGCAGGAAGCGCTTTTTATCACCTGTCGATGCGTCACCCGGCCGGACAATTTTAACTTACTGCTACCCAAAAATGCTGGAGGCATAATCCTATGGAATCTTCCCGCGAACCTTACGTCCCCCCTGTCTCCTCTGGCGCCACAGACGGAACAAGATCAGCGATGGACCCCGGCGCGAGCCTGGCCGGCCCCATGGCCGTTGGCAAGGCTGATCTCGGCAAACGCTTTCTGGCAGCCTTCATCGACGGTCTTATCGCCGGGGTCATCGGATCGGTAATCCCGATCGTTGGAGGCATTATCGGCGCTGCCTATATGGTTGCCCGCGATGGCCTGGATATCGAATTCATGCGGCGGCGCTCTCTTGGAAAAAAACTTATGCAACTTAATGTGGTGCGCCTCGACGGGAAGCCAATGGACATCGAGACTTCGTTCCGGCGCAACTGGATGTTCGGGCTTGGCGTTCTGGTAACCCTGCTGCTTTACATTCCCATTCTCGGCTGGGCATTGATTCCGGTCGTCGGGCTGCTTTCGGCTGCTATCGGCATCTATGAAATCTATAAAGTTATGACAGACGCGGAAGGCCGCCGCTGGGGAGACGCAATGGCAGGCACCAAAGTCATTGAAGTGACTGAGTAGGCGCATTATACTTTTTCAGGCGCAAGCCGGTGACCTTGACGGATCACCGGCTTTTTTCTTTTGTTGCAACCGGATCATCTCCCCCTGACAAGCTGTTGCGAGAGAAGCGCCCGTCGCCTATGTTGCCTTCGGCAACGTGCGCTGTCAGAATCTTACCCTGGTCTCATTGTAATGCAAAATCAACGCTACCTGGTCACTGCCCGTAAGTACCGCCCGCAGGTGTTCGGAGACCTCGTCGCTCAGGATCACGTCACCGAAACCCTGAAGAACGCTATCCGCCTGGACAGGCTGGCCCATGCCTATCTCTTCAGCGGACCGCGTGGGGTGGGTAAGACAACCGCCGCGCGTATCCTGGCAAAGGCCATCAACTGCACGGCTCCTGTCGAGGAGCGACCCGATTACACAGAACCCTGCCGGCAATGTGATTCCTGCCGATCCTTCGAGGAAGGCCGGAACCTGAACATCATCGAAATCGACGCTGCTTCAAACAACAAGGTAGAGGACATCCGGGAGCTACGGGATACGGTTCGCATTCCTCCACAGGGTAACCGGAAAAAGGTCTATATCATCGATGAGGTGCATATGCTCTCGAATGCAGCGTTCAACGCGCTGCTGAAAACGCTTGAAGAACCGCCCCCCTATGTCCTTTTCATCTTCGCCACGACTGAGCCAAACAAGGTTCTGCCAACCATCCTGTCTCGTTGTCAGCGCTTTGACTTCAGGCGCATCGGGATCCCGGAGATCACACGCCGCCTTGCGGAGATTTGCCAGGAAGAAGACCTTACTTCGGATGACGCCTCCTTGCTGCTGATTGCACGCAAAGGAGACGGCTCGCTGCGCGATGCACTCTCTGCCTTCGACCAGGCTGTTTCCCTCTGCGGCGCCAACCTGCGGTACGCCGAGCTGACGCAGGCGCTCGGAGCCGTCGACATCGATCTGTTTTTTGAAGTGACGCGCTCTGTGGCAGCGTCGGACAGCGCCGGGATGTTGCGCCTTGTCGAGCGAATCATGCGTGCAGGGTACGACCTTCAGGAATTCCTGGTAGGGCTGGCCGAGCACTTGCGAAACCTGCTGGTTGCAGGGACGATGCCGGATACCAGCCTGATAGAAGCTACGGAATCGACCCGCGAACGGTACGCCGAAACGAGCAAGCAGTTTTCGGAGGCAGACCTGTTGCGGCTGCTGCTCATTACCGCCGAGACAGAGGACGCGATAAAAGGAAGCACGCAGCCTCGCCTCAAGCTGGAAATGGCAATGCTCAAGATGGCGAACCTCGCCCGAACGGTTGACCTGAGAGAGGCCCTGCGCAAACTGGACCACCTGGAATCGTTGGCGCGAGAGAACAGGTTGCCTTCAGAAAAACCATCAGGGCGAACGTCTGTATCGCAGGAGGCTTCTCCGTCCGGCGCGGCAGCGCTGCGACCTGTGACCGCTCCTTACCGTGTTCAGGAGCCTTCGGCTTCTTACTCGCCCCCCCTTCTCAACGAAAAGATGTCGGAGGCTGTTTCTGAGGCGGACGAACGCTCGCAGCATCCTGTTGCTCCGGCTCCAGAGACGGCGGGCCCGCCGCCTGTGGTTCACGTGTCGGATGACGAAGACGACGGAGCGGAAAGGCGGCAGTCCGATGATGAAGTCCGCTCCGGTCCTTCCATACCTTCTTCTCCCGCGCCTGTCCGAAAACCTGAATCAGCCTCAGAGTCATCCCCTGCCCCTGCCGTTTTTCCGGGACTTTTCGGTCCACCCGCGCTCGCCAGAAAGAAACCTCCGCAGAATGCGCTCAATCCGGAAGCAGAAAACGTCTCTCCCGCAGCAGGCGCGACCTCCCCGCGCACACAGGCGCCGGTCGCTGTCGAAACAGCGCGTCCCCTTCGCCCTGCCCTCCCGGTATGGCCGAATTACGTTCAGACGGTAATGGCGGAACGCATTCACGTAGGCGCCCTGTTAAAACACGGCAACCCTGTCGAAATACAGAACGATACCCTTACGGTTACCGTACCGGATGACTTTCATCAGCGGCTTCTGGATAGCCAGAGTGATTTTCTCCTGAAACACCTGGCCAAGTTTACGCAGGCTCCCGTAACCCGCCTTCGTTTCACGGTTTGCCAGGACCAGTCCTTGCCAGACCCGGCAGAAACGTCCAGGGAAATCGACCCTGTGGAGTACATGAAGAACAAACGACAGGATAATCCCGTTATCCGCGCCATCTTCGACGAGTTTGGAGGCGAACTGGTCTGGTAGACCATCCGGAACGCCGTGCGTCCCTGCCCGATCAGAAACAAAACCCCGTTGACCACTCTTCTAAAGGACACTCACCTAAAACAAGAGATACGATGACAGACGGAATGAATATGGCCGACATGTTCGGCAAGATCATGGATATGCAGCGCCGGGTTTCAGAAACCCAGGAGGCCCTTGCCGCAAAAACAGTCGCCGCCGAGGCCGGCGGCGGCATGGTTAAGGTCACTGCAAACGGCGCCCAGCGCGTCGTCTCGATCAAGATCGAGCGGGATGCCATCGATCCTGAGGATCTTGAGTTGCTGGAGGACCTCATCATCGCAGGAGTCAACAAAGCGCTTGAGGAAGCAGCCGGCCTTGCCAGAGAGGAAATGCAGAAAGCCGCAGGCGGTATGCTTCCTCCCGGTTTTGACCTGAGCCAGTTGGGATTCTGAACCTGGTTTTCTTTCCGGGCCACTGAGAAAAGGCATGGTGACATAGCATTGTCTCCGGCAGGCTCTATCTTTTCTGATCCTGCACAACTGAGCATATTCTTTCTCGATCCTCTATGCACTATACCTCTGAGGCTGTCGAAGCGCTCGTGGAGCAATTCACGAAGTTGCCAACTATCGGGCGCAAGACGGCCCAGCGCCTGACGGCGTACGTTCTGAAAATGTCGCGTGAAGAGGTGGTTGATCTGGCAAAGGCGCTCGTAGCTGTCAAAGACCGGGTCAAGCATTGCGCCATCTGTCACAACGTCACGGATACCGACCTTTGCTCTATCTGTCGCTCTCAGAAGCGTGACCATTCCCTGGTGTGCGTCGTGGAAGAGCCGAACGATGTCATGGCGCTCGAACGAACCGGAGAGTTTGGCGGGGTTTACCACGTTCTGGGAGGCGTGATTTCTCCGCTGGACGGAATCGGCCCTGAAGATTTGTGCATCCGGGACCTGATTCAACGGGTTACCAGTTCGCTGCAGAACCCTTCTGAAGGCGCGCCGCAGAAGGAACGGATCGCCGAGGCGCAGCCTGGTTACCTCGAAGAACCGATGCCGGCCATACAGGAAGTGATTCTGGCTATGAATCCCAACGTGGAAGGAGATACGACGGCCTATTACATCTCCCAATTGCTCAAACCCTTTGGCGTACGTGTCACCCGCATTGCACGCGGCCTGCCTATCGGCGGCGATCTCGAATATGCCGACGAAGCAACGTTGTCCCGTGCGCTGGAAGGCCGCATGTCTGTTTAGGTCTACGAAGGAAAGGTCCTTTGCCGGTAAACTATGCTTTCGCGCCGCGCATCAGTCTGGCTCGTCCTGCCTGTCCTGTTTGTCCTCGTCGGGTATGTGCTGTATCCGAGTCTTCGGCTCTTCGTCGTTGGCTTAGACCCGGAAAACTACGCAGTGCTGTTCCAGTCCTGGCGTTCCTCCAACTTGCGGGCGCTGTTCAACTCCGTATTTGTTTCGCTCCTTACCGTGCTGGGGGCGGGTGTTCTTGGAACCACGCTGGCCTATCTCTTCTTTCGCTACGATTTCCCGATGAAACGGATTCTGGTGTCGGTGGCGGCATTCCCATTGGCGCTGCCGCCGCTCGTAGGGGTTCTGGCCTTTCTGTTCCTCTACGGTGAAAGCGGAATTCTGCCGCGCGGCCTGCAAGCAGTATTGGGACTGAAAGAGGCGCCGTTTTCCATTGAGGGCCTGTCGGCTGTCTGGTTCGTCCACGTGTACTCGTTGTACGTATACGTGTACCTTTTTGTCACAGCAGCGCTGCGGGGCCTCGATACTACGCTCATGCAAGCGTCGGCAGACCTGGGGGCTTCCTCTTTTACCACTTTTCGCCGGGTCATTCTGCCTTTCCTGCGGCCTGCGCTCGTCGGGTCCTCGCTGCTGGTCTTTATGATTTCCATGGCCTCCTTTACGGCTCCTCTCCTGTTCGCCGGATCCGAGCCTTTCCTGACGCTGCAGATTTACAACTACAAGACCAACGGCAATCTCGAGATGTCCGCTGCTGTCTCGACGCTTTTGACGCTGATCTGCCTCGCGTTCCTGCTTTTCCTCGAACTGGCAAACCGGGGGCGCATCGGCGGCGCAGTCAAGGGAACAGCCCCTCCGATACGACCCGTACGCAGTGGACCGGGCCGTATACTTGCTCTGGCAGGCGCAACCACGCTGCTGCTTTTTTTGCTCCTGCCTGTCTTCACGATCGTGTTGGTCTCTTTTGCGCAGGAAGGAAGCTGGACTTTTCAGATCCTCCCGCAGCAATTCACGTTCGACAATTATCTCGCGCTTTTCCGGGATAGCGCCGTGCTGGATCCGATTCTCAATAGTTTGCAAATGGCCCTGCTTGCCACCGGCGCAAACGTTTTGTTTGGGGTTGCCGCCGCGCTGTACGTGACCCACGGTAAATTGCCGGGGCGAGGCTTCGTGCGTCTGCTCACGGCGCTGCCTTTTGCCATTCCAGGGACGGTTATCGCCGTTAACCTCATTCTCACCTTCAATACGCCCACGGCGCCGGCCTTCGGGCAAATCCTGGTCGGCAGCTTCTGGATCCTTCCGATGGCGTATTTCATCCGGAACATACCGCTTATCGTGCGCTCGACGGCAGCAGCGCTGGAACGCTACGATGACCGCCTTACCGAGGCTTCTTTTGACCTCGGAGGCCGCTTTGGCATCACGTTCCGCCGCGTCGTCCTGCCCTTCATCGGTCCCGGCATCCTGGCAGGCACGCTGCTCAGCTTTGTGACGGCGCTTGGGGAGTTTGTTTCTTCCATCATGCTTTACACCTACGACAACCGGCCCATCAGCGTCGAGATTCTGGCGCAGCTCCGGCTGTACAACTTTGGCGCAGCGGCAGCCTACAGCGTGTTTCTCATGATTCTGATCGTGCTCTCTACCCTATTCATCCAGCGTATGGGCGCCGCAGAAAACTCGTTTTCTGCGTAGGGTCGAGAAACTGCCTCGTAGAGCCGGGAAGCGGCAGCCCCTTCCCGGAAAGAACCACATCTACGCTCCGTACGCGCGTAACGTCGCGCCGTTGAGCGCATCACCGGCTTCAGAGCAGAGGTACAGGCACAGATCGACCAGGCGCTCTGCTAAAACGCCGTTTTGGCGCCCTTCGTCTCCGTACAGAATCGTGGAAGGAGCAATGGCGTGCGCGGTTATCCCCGTTCCCTTCATTTCAGCAGCAGCCGCCTCAACGAGCCGGACGACCCCGGCTTTCGATGCGGCGTAGGCGCTCTGCCCCGACAGGCCCTGATCCGCGCCCTGCGAGGCAGAAAATCCGATCAACCTGCCCTTCTTGCCCTGCATCAGCCGGGCGGCCTCGCGGAAGCACAGAAAGGCAGAGGTCAGGTTGATACGGAGCAAGCGCTCCCATTCCTCTGCGCTCGTGTCCAGCAAGGGCGCGGAAGCCCACTGACCTGCTGCATGGATAAGAGCGTCAATATGTCCAAACCGTTCACCAATCTGCCGGAAGCAAGCAGCTACCGCCTGCGGCTCTGTTATGTCTGCTGCAAAGGCAGAACTCCGGGCGCCCTGTGGAAACAAGTCCCGCGCCTGCTGTTCCGTGCGAACAATGCCGACCAGAATGGCCTCTTCCCTTACGAAACGGTCCACGATCAGGCGACCCAGGCGACCCGTAGCTCCTGTAACGACAATCACCTTCCCTTCCAATCCAGCATCCGGCATGGTTTTTTCTACGCTTGTTGGTGGTGGTTTTTCCGTTTCACGAAGATTCTGCGAAGCATGTAGATAATACGGGCCTTCGCACTTAATTATTCCTGCCTTAAGAACAAAAAAAGGAATGCCCTGTATGAGTGCTTCGTTGAAAAAAGGCTATTCCCTGAACACAAAGGGGATTCCTTTTCCCTCTTGAAGGGGATTGATCGGGACATTACCTTATGGCATCGCTGAACACAAAGCTTACTGTTTATCATTCTTGATCGAGATCAGCGACAGCGTATCCTGTTACTTGAGCCAAACGAAGATCGCGTATCGGCACGTCTTGTTACCATTTCTTTCGCGCTAGCAACACTGGGGACTCCTTACGGGAGGCCGCAGGCTTTTGCCCGGCAACGTAGTCTCAAGTTTGGTTCCATCAGAAGTGCAACAGGATCACGTGCGATCAACTCACGCTTCCAGCCGCATAAATACGCCTGAATCTGTACGTACGGGCGCGTCCCATCCCTTCCGGTTGCTCCTGGCGCTGGCAGGAGGCGCGTTTGTTGCTGCTTTCGCGCTGATTGCATCGTCCGCGCCGGGCCAGACCCTGAACGACGGCTCCGGTCGCGCCTGGCTTTCGGCCCGTGCAGACACCGACAGCGTAGCGGTGGACGCCTCGCTGCCGGATTCGTCTCTTGCAGATACCACAGATGCGGCGCTATCTGACTCCAGCCTCATCGACCGTTATCTCCAGCGCAACAGCCGCCCCAACCCCGCCGCATCCATCTTTCAGCGTGTCACCCCTCCGCTCTCTCCGCGCCTGGGAAATTACTGGACGCATGAAATCAAGCTCGATTCAACAGGGCGCTCGTACATTGCCCGCGAAATGGTCGGCAGGGAAGATGTCCGCTATCCCATACGTCTTGACCTCCAACAGTACCGGCAGGAGCGCCTCCGCAACGACCTGTCAGACAACTGGCGAACCCTCTCCGAAGAGCTTCTGGCGCAGCGCAGGCAGCAACGGCGCGGCGGCCTGGGGGTAAACATCGTCGTGCCGGGCGGACGCCAGAGCGCTTTTTCCACGATCTTCGGCAAGCCGCAGGTAGACCTGCGCGTAACGGGCAACGCCAACATCCAGGCCGGCTTCGAGTACCGCAAAAGCGATCAGCAGGTTGCCTTTACGGGACGCGCCAGCCAGACGGACCCTACCTTCAAGCAGGATCTGAGCCTCGGCATTGCCGGCATGATCGGCGACAAACTGAGGGTCGATGTAAACTGGGACACGCAGAGCCAGTTCGACTACCAGAACCAGTTGAAGCTTCAGTACCAGGGCTACGAGGATGAGATCATCAAGAGCATCGAAGCCGGCAACGTCTATCTTCCCACCTCTTCAACCCTCATTCGCGGCGGACAGAGCCTGTTCGGCATAAAAACCGAATTGCAAATCGGGGGGGTGCATCTCACGACCGTTGCCAGCAAGCAGGAAGGCCAGGCTAATGACCTCGCTATCGAAGGGGGATCTCAGACCAAAGAGTTTGAAGTCAAACCCACGGACTACGACGAGAACTCGCATTTTTTTGTAGCCTATTATTTCCGCAACCGCTGGGAAGACGCGCTCTCCGAGCCTAGCAGGGGCGTCGTTCTTTATGACGGATTTGAGCGCATTACCGATATCGAGGTGTGGAAAACCCAGCTTTCCAGCGGCATTGAAGAAAACACCCGGCAGGCCGTGGCGCTGGTGGATCTTGGAGAGCCGGAAGAGTTGTTGCTCCAGGCCGATGCCTTTACACGCCCACAACTTCCCAGCGAAGAAGCGGCCGATCAGTACGACGATGCGGAACTGACCGTTGCCCTCCGCAACAGCACGACGCCGGACGCCTACCTTCAGGGCAAGGGGCTTTCGGCAGCCGACTATCAGGTAGGCAAGTACAAACTCCTGCGAGAAGGCACGGATTACGAAGTGGATTACAACCTGGGCTACATCTCGCTGCGCCAGCGCTTGCAGGAGAATGAGGCCCTTTCCGTCGCCTTCCGGTACATAGCAAACGGCAATCAGTACACCGTAGGCGACTTCAGCGACGAAACCGGCGGCTCGTCAGGCGGCCAGAACGCGCAGCGCCTCGTCCTGAAACTGCTGCGCCCGGTGAACCTGCAACCCCCTGCGCTGGATCGGGGCTTCAATCCTGCCGCCTGGTACCTTGAACTGCGCAACCTCTACCCGCTCGGCGGCGGCGGCCTTTCTGCCAACAACTTCGACCTGAAACTCTATTACGAACCTCCCGGAAAGACGCCCTCCGAGTACCTGCCGGGCGTCGGCGGGCGGCAAACCCTGTTGCAACTGCTGGGCCTGGACCGCCTGAACGAAAGCGGCAATGTTAATCCGGATAATCAGTTCGACTTTGTCCCCGGCATCACGATAGATCCACAGTCGGGACTGCTGATCTTCCCTTACCTCGAACCCTTCGGAGAGCGCATTGCGCAGGCAATAGACGAAACAGGGGGTGAAGATGCCGCCCGAAAAAAAGAGCTGTACGTATTCAACAGGCTTTACACGGAAAAACGCGAAAATGCCATCCGCGATACGCAGCACGACATTTACCGGATGGCCGTCGCCAGCAAGGGCGCTACCCAATCTTTTTATGACCTCGGCGCCTATGCAGGCCTGATCGAAGGCTCCGTGCGCGTTACGTCGGGCGGCACGCCGCTGCAGGAAGGCGTAGACTATACGGTTGATTATGCCGGCGGCACCGTGACCATTACGAATGATGCCTTCCTTACCTCCGGGCGTAAAATCAACATCACCTACGAGCAGAACCAGTTCCTGAACCTGCAACAGAAAACCCTGCTCGGCCTTCGCGCGGACTACAATCTCAATGACCGCCTTCTGGTGGGCAGCACCATCATGCGCCTCAACCAGAAGTCGCCCATCGATAAGTTTCGTATCGGGGAAGAACCCATCTCCAATACGATCTGGGGCGTAGACGGCAAGCTGGATCTGGAACCCCGCTGGCTCACCCGCGCTATCGACTTCCTTCCCTTTATCCAGACCAGAGCGCCGAGCGCCATTTCCGTCACCGGCGAGTTTGCCCAGTTGCGCCCCGGCAACTCTCAGACCATCGCCTTCGATCAGACGCGCCGCGACCTTCAAAAACAGGATCGGGACTTTGCTTCAGACGAACTCAGCGGCATTTCCTACATCGACGACTTCGAGGGCTTTGAAACCACCTACTCCCTGAAACAGCCGGGCGCGTGGATGCTGAGCGCGCCCCCGGATTCTATCGGCATCGTGGACCAGGCCGGGGTCCAGTTCGGAGCCGACTCCCTGCGCACGAACTGGCGCGCCAATTTTGCATGGTACCAGCTCAACGCCAACATCAGCGACCTCCTGAAAGTCCCCGTCACACCTGCCACCGCACGTGTTCCTATTCTGGAAGTCTATCCAAACCGCGATACGGAAGGAGAGACGGACCAGTTCCTGACGACGATGGACATCTACTACAACCCCAGGGAGCGCGGGCCGTATAACTATACCACAGACTTTCCGGCCTTTTTCCAGAACCCGGCTTCCACCTGGGGCGGCATGACCCAGCGCATTCCGGAGGGCTACAGCGACTTCAGCCAGAAAAACATAGAGTTCGTCGAGTTCATCTTCCGACCCTATGTGGATAACGCGCAGAACGATGCCGGGCCAGGAGCCAGACTGTACGTGGACCTGGGGAAGATTTCAGAGGACATCATTCCGGATCAGCAGCTCAACACGGAAGACGGACTGTCGCTCAATGCCGCAGGTATTTCCGACCTTAATCAGTGGAGCCGGGGACCAAGCGTGATCCAGAGCAACACCATCGACATCGATCAGAACACCAAGCGCACGGAAGACCTGGGCCTGGATGGACTGGCCTCCTACAATGACGCTGCCTATGCAGGCATGGAACTGGCCCTGGAACGCACCCGCTTTTCCGGTTTCCTGGATGCCCTCCAGCGCGACGCCGGCGCCATCAGCGACCCGCAGTACCGCGCCGAGGTAGAAAAGGCATTGCAGGACCCCTCCGGAGACGATTTCTATTACTTCGGCAACCGCGCCTATTACGAGGATCCCCGGTTCTACCCGGACGGCGGCGCTTCTCTCCAGCAGCGCTTCAGCCGCTACTTCGCCGGGCTGGAACTCAACTCCTACGAAGCCCAGAACAAGATCAAGGGAGAGGGTCCGGGCAATTCGCGCTACCCGGATACCGAAGACCTGAACCGGAACTCCATCGTCGACCGAACGAACAGCTACTATCAGTATGAACTGCCCCTGAGCCGCACGGATCTCGATGCGCTCGCGGCGCAGCGCGGCGTCGGCAGAGGCGATTATGTCTTCAACGAAATCGTCGGCCCATCCGGGCCCACCGGCTGGTACCAGGTTCGCATTCCCGTAGCCGAATTTACCCGAAGCGTGGGCACCATCGAAGGGTTCACCGGCATTGAGTTCATTCGCGTCTGGACAACCGGGCACGAAGCGCCTGTCACCCTTCGCTTTGCGACGCTGGAAATGGTGGGCAGCCAGTGGCAGAAATCAACGGATATCACGCAGGAAGTCGTCGAAGGCAGTGTCACGCTTCCGGTGGATTCACTCTCTACGCTCACGGTTTCAAGCGTCAACAACGAGGAAAACGGGGACACCTACTTGTTGCCCTTCAGCACCGTCCAGAGCCGCGCCCGCACGGCGCAGGGCAGTTTCCAGAAGCAGCGCGAGCAGTCCATGCTATTGCGCGTGGAAAACCTGGATCCCGGCCGCCAGCGTGCAGTATTCCGCACCTTCCTTCAAGGCATCGACCTGCTGAAGTATGAACGCCTGCGGATGTTCATACATATGCACGGCTCTCTGGGCGACCAGACGGACCTCGCGCAACTTGCGCAGTTCGACCTCCCGGCAGCGCGTGAAAAAGCCAGGATCTTCGTGCGCCTGGGCGCCAACGAGACCAACGACTACTACGAGTACGAACAACCCCTCACGCCAAGCGCGGAAAACATAGGCAATAGCGACCAGCTCTGGCAAACGTACGTTACTTACAACGGCCAGAGCGGTGTTGACCTGAACTCGCTCAACCTGAAGCTTGGCGCCCTGAATGAACTCAAGATAGCTCGCGACGACTACACGGCAGAAACCGGCTTCCCGACGGACAGCGTTTTCTGGAGCATGGACCGTAACGGCAATCGTTCCATCGGCGCGCCGGATGTCGAAGCGTTCGCCCCTCCGGGCACGCGAATCGGCATCCGGGGCAATCCTTCACTCAGCAAGATCAATACCCTCGTGATCGGCATCCGAAACCCTGCCGATCCGAACGACATCAACAGCCTTGATCCCGCCAGAGTGCTCAAAGACGTCACCGTATGGGTAAACGAACTGCGCGTCTCAGGCTACGACCAGACCAACGGGTGGGCGGGCCTCCTCAACGCCGACATACGCCTTGCCGACCTGGGACGCTTCAAGGCTACGTTCCAGCGGCAGGCCGACGGGTTCGGCGGGCTAGCCAGCACCCTCGACGACCGGGATCAGAATGCCTTCCTCAACTGGGGTGTCACGACCGACCTCAACGTCGACAAGTTCATCCCGGAACGCTTCGGCTGGACTATCCCCGTTTCGATGCAGTTG
>CBDUBU010000110.1:0-12440 GCA_965365465.1 uncultured Rhodothermaceae bacterium | reverse complement strand
TAAACCGTCCATTGTCATTGCGCAGGAGGGTGCTTTCCGGGTTGAAGCCGTAGCGCCAGGGCACGAGCCGCCCGCCGACGAACAGATCCATGTCTCCATCGCCGTCATAGTCGGCGGGGGCCACGCAGGAGCCGCTGCCGAACATGGAGGGCAGCCTGCCCGCTGCCTTCTCGAAACGCCCGCCGCCGGCGTTCAGGTACAGGCGGTCGTTCAGGGCAGGCGCCATCTGCGAAAACTCGTTGCCGCCGCTAACCACATACAGATCCAGGTCGCCGTCGCCGTCGGCATCGAAAAAGGCGGCTCCCACGTCCTCTGCAATGGCATCCTGCTCGAACAGGGCCGTGTCAGCAGGGACAAACCCGCTGCTGCGCCGTCCGATCATCAGCCGCCCGGCCTGTTCCTTGGCGCCCCCCAGGTAGAGATCATCCAGCCCGTCGCCGTTCACGTCTCCCACGGCCACGGCAGGGCCTTCGGTGGAGAGCAGCTTCGGGACGACGCCTTCCCTTTCAAAGTCGATGAAGTCGTTTTCCCGGTGCCTGTAACCGAGCGGAACCGAGGCGGTAACGTCGGTGAACACCGGGGCAGGGACCTCCCGCGGGAGTTCCCATTCCTCACCGGCGGCGGCAGCGTCTTCCTGCCTGAAACCGAGCGTCTGATTGGTCGCCACGCCGGTTCGCACCTCCCGGCGTCCGTCGGGCCACACCACGAAAACGGCCTCCACCGTGTCGGCCGCTCCCAGACCAAACGTGAGCGCCGGATCTACGCTCGACTGAAACCCTCGTGCAGGGATCTGCTCCAGGTAATAAACCCGGTCCCCCTGCCGGATATACGCTTTCGCGCCGACCCCGAAGCGGTTCATCCCTGCCCCTTCCAGCCTGATTTTCAGGTAATGGTTGTCCAGCAGCGTATCCGACTCGTTCCGGTAAACGAAAGCTTCCTGATTGACGTTGTTTACTACCAGATCCAGATCTCCGTCGTTATCCAGGTCGCCGTAAGCCGACCCGTTGGAATAGCCCGGCGTATCGAGGCCCCAGTCCGCCGCCCGGTTCGTGAACGTCAGGTCGCCATTGCCGGCAAAGAGGTAGCTCGACAGCTTGTTGGAGGGAATGCTTTCGACGAGTTTCACGTACGGCACAGGCCGCTTGCCTGTCTGCAAGGCCCGCATATTGACCACCTCTGCAAGGTAAGCCAGAAAATCCTGGTCGGTCACGTCCCGGTCGATGCCGTTTGCCACGAAAATGTCTTTGGCCCCGTCGTTGTCGAAATCCGCGAGGAGCGCCCCCCAACTCCAGTCGGAGGCTGAAACACCTGCGATCTGCCCGATCTCGCTGAACACGCCACCCCCCAGGTTCAGGTGGAGCATGTTACGCATGAACTGGTGGTAATAGTCGTTCTCCAGATTGGCCTCGTACACGTTCCAGGACTCGTAGGACGAGGTCGTCTTGAGCCGGTAATCGTCCTCCGGCAGCATATCGGTGACGAAGATGTCCGGTTCGCCGTCGTTGTTGATGTCTGCCATGTCGGCTCCCATCGAAGAAAGGCTGATGTGGCGCATCCGGTCTTCGAGCGCCTCACGGAACGTGCCGTCGCCGTTGTTGAGGTACAGGTAATCGCGCTCGAAAAAGTCGTTCGAGATGTAGAGGTCGGGCCAGCCGTCGCCGTCGATGTCGCCGGTGGTGATGCCCATGCCGAGGCCGATCTCGCTGGCATAGATGCCCGCCTCAATGCTGACATCGGTGAACCGGCCCCCGTCGTTGCGGTAGAGCCGGTCGCCCCCCCTGCGGTCGCGGGTGTTGCGGATGTTGAAAAGGCCGAACGAACCGACGGGGCGCGGCGAGTTGTTGGTCACGTAGAGATCCAGGTCGCCATCCCGGTCATAGTCGAAGAAGGCGGCGTGGGTGGAATAGCCGTCGTCAGCAATCCCATAGGCGGCAGCCTCCTCGGTAAAAGTTGGAACCCCGTCTTCGCCGGCGCCCTGGTTGATAAACAGTTCATTGGCGCGGCTGTCGCCGGGATAGTTGCCGGCGTTGCACACGTAGATGTCGAGCCGCCCGTCGCCGTTGACATCCGCCAGCGTGACGCCGGTGGACCAGGCGTGATCGCCTCCGACCCCCGCCGTTCCGGTCACATCGTCGAAAAGGAAAGCGCCCCGGTTGAGATAGAGCCGGTTGGAAAGCTGGTTTGCCGTGAAAAAGAGGTCGGCCAGTCCGTCGCCGTTGAGGTCGCCAATGCCGACGCCGCCGCCGTTGTAGTAGTTGCGGTAGGTAAAGACGTTGACTTCTTCGGTGTCGGTCAGCCGGTTCTCAAAGTCGATGCCGGTATAGGAAGGGGGGAGCAGCGTGAACAGCTTATCGACGGGGATCTCGGTTCGGACCTGTTTTTCTCTTCCGCACCCGGCGAGCACCGCCGCCGACAGAACCAGCAATAAAACCTGCCTGAGAGGCAACACCTTGAACCGCATGAGCTATGCAAACTAGCTGAAAAACTGTCTGGCAAGGCGAGCCGGCATCTCTTCTCCACGCCGCCCGCCCTGCTCAAACCATAGAAGCTTCACTCGGTTCGCTGATATTCGCTGATACGCCGGCAAGGGGCTGTCTCCCGCTCGACCGCTATGTCCATAGCAGCAGCGCGAGGGTTTTGCGCCTGCAAGGTTGCAGGCGGCCCGGCAAGGGTTTCTCCGGCAGCAGCCCCCGGCTTGCCAGACCGTTTTTCAGCTATGCATCGAGCAGCAGGGAGAGGGCGGCAGCCGGACGCGAAAAGGCGGCGAAAAGACGGGCCGCTTCAGCCGCCGCCTCGACGAGATCAGACGCGTCAGCAGTCTGTGTTTCCAGACGTTCGCAGACCGTTGCCAGTTCGTCGGCGCCTACATAAAAGCTGCTCGATTTGAGCGTATGCGCCGCCCGGCGAGCATCTTCCAGCGCGCCGGTTGAGGCCGCCCGTACGATTTCATCCACCAGGGATCCTGCATTTTGCAGATAGGCTTGCAGCAATTCACGCGCAAATTCCGGGTCGTCGGCGCCTACGCTTGCCATCAAACGTTCCCGCAGCCGCCGCCTGTCGTCTACATCGTCAGCGCCGGTATCATCGTTCCCGTTCCACTGCGCCAGCGCCTGCCCGAGCGCCTCCAGGCGAACCGGTTTGGCTACATAGGCATCCATGCCTGCCTCCAGGCAACGCTCCCGGTCGCCCTGCATGGCCCCGGCCGTCATGGCTATGATGTGCGGCCGGCCGTACCGGCAGGGATTGTCTCGAACGCGCCGGGTTGCTTCCAGCCCGTCCATCTCCGGCATCTGCACGTCCATCAGCACGATATCATAAACCTGACGTTCAAGCGCCTCCAGCGCTTCCACACCGCTGGCGACGGCATCAGCGGTGTACCCTGAGCGCTCCAGCATTCGCAGCGCCACCTTCTGATTAACCGGATTATCCTCGGCCAGCAGTATCCTCGGCATTCTTTGCGAACGGTGTGCGGCGCGTTCCCCTTCCCGTGCGACAGGCGGCGCAGGCGCGGCGGCTTCCCATGCCTCGACGCGAACCGTGAAACGGAACTGCGAGCCTTCTCCTTCCCGGCTCTCTACACCAATGGCTCCGTGCATCATTTCGCAGAGGTGTTTCGAGATAGCCAGTCCAAGCCCGGTGCCGCCATAGCGCCGCGTGATAGAAGCATCTACCTGGCTGAAACTCTGGAAAAGCCGGTTGAGACGATCGGCAGGAATGCCGATTCCTGTATCAGTGACCATAAAAGCCAGTTCCAGGCAGGAATCTGCATCGCCGGGCGGGCAGGCTTCTACTTGCACGCCGATCTCGCCGGCCTCTGTAAACTTGACCGCGTTGGAAAGCAGGTTCACCAGCACCTGCCGCACCCGTGTCACGTCTCCCAGAACGAACGGCGGGACTGTTTCGTCAAACCGGGAGAACAGCTTCAGGCCCTTTTTAGCGGCCTGTGTGGAAAGCAGATCCATTGCCTCCTCAACGCAACGGCGTACTTCAAAAGCGTGCCGCTCGATTTCAAGCTTTCCGGCTTCGATCTTGGAAAAGTCGAGGATGTCGCCGATCACGGAAAGCAGGGAATCGCCGGAAACACGGATCGTCTCGACGTAATCCCGCTGCATGGGCGAGAGATCGGTTTCAAGCAGCAGGCTGGTCATCCCGATGACGCCGTTCATGGGGGTGCGAATTTCATGGCTCATGTTTGCCAGAAACTCGCTCTTGGCGCGGGTTGCCTCTTCGGCGGTGATTCTGGCCTGCTCCAGTTCCACAATCGCCTGCGCCAGATCGCCGGCCTGCGTTTCCAGGGCATCCCTTGCCATCATCAGATCTTCTGCGTGCTGTTCCAGCGCCTGACGCGCCTCCACGCGCTCGGTGACATCGCTCAATGTGCCGGAAGAACCCAACACCTCGCCCTGTTCGTCCGTCATGACGCGGGCCAGTATCTCGAAGTAGCAGATGCCGCCGTCTTTGGTTCGGAAGCGAGCCGTATGGGAGAAGGAGTCCACTTTACCCTTTCGTATGGCTACTGACCAGGCAAGCGCCTCGCGCCGGTCTTCTTCATGCACATAGCTGAAGAAAAACTTGCCCGTGCTCTCTGCCGCCGTATGTCCTGTGATCTCTTCCCAGGCCGGGTTGAGCAGCGTCCAGCGACCCTGCATGTCCGTCTGGAAAATGACATCCCGAACGCTGTTAAAAATCGACTCGTAGCGCGTCCGGTTTGCCGCCAGTTCCTGCTCTGTTTGTCGGTGCTGTTTCCGGTCCTGATAGTGGCTCCAGAGCAGCGCCGCTGAAAGCAGGGCAAGAAGCAGGTACGTCCCCCAGGCCCAGAAGGTCATGTACCACGGCAGCGTGATAAAAAACGTAAAACGGGCGGGTTCGCTCAAGGCATACCCCGCCTGTTGGGCGCGCACTTCCAGCGTGTAGACGCCGCTGCCGAGGCTTGGCAGCACCAGTTTGTCTTCAGAAGACAGCTCGCTCCACGCTTCGCGCAGGCCCCTCACGCGCGTCTGATACCGGACGCGGTCTCCGGGGAACGTGAGGGCTGCAAAATGAACCTGAAGCGTTGAACCGTAGGCGGCCCGTGTACTGTCGGCTGCCGGAGCATCACCGAGCGAACGAGCCAGGAAAACGGGAGCCGGGGTCCGGGGCAATGCGCCGGGCGGGCGCTGCTGAACGGAAATCCCTCCGTAACTGCCTGTCCACAGCCTGCCCTGTGCGTCTGTCGTCATCGAGCGGTAGCTGGCCGTCATTCTCGCCAGCCCGTCCTCCCGCGTAAAAAAGCTGACGCCGCCGGACTGCACATGGTAAAACAGGCGCGACGTGCCTACCCAGACGCCGCCATACGGATCGGCAGCCAGGGCGCGCACGTTTCCATCTTCCGGACCGCCGGCTACGTGCCTCACCGTTCCGTTGTGCAGGCGCAGCAGGCCGTAACTGGAACCCAGCCACAAATCACCCTCCGTTCCGGCATCAAGGTCGTTTACGGAAAGATCCGGGTCGGCAAAACGCGCCTCCACACTTTCGTTTTCGAAGCGATCTGTTTCCGGATGGTAGGCAAAAAGGTAGGTCGCACGTCCTGTTCCGAGCGCATACAAGCGTCCCGCTGCGGTCTTTACCGCCGTGACGCCCTCAGGAATTCCCTCAGACGCTCCATAAAGACGCCAACTGAGATCCGGGCGCACGCGCACCACGCCGGGCACGCCGTACTGTGTCAACCAGAGATCGCCTTTCCGGCCTACCGTCATGGAGAATACGAGCTGTTTGCTCGGCAAGGCCAGGCGGCTTTGCCGCCCTTCTTCATAAAGGTATACGATGCCTTTGGCCGTCCCTGTCCAGATCCGCGTGGCATCCGCCGCGAGGGCCGATGGTTGCTCGGCGCTGGTGAAAAGAGCCGTGCGGCGCAGATCCATGCGCTTTGTGTCTATCTCGAAAACCTCCTTTCCCACCGCAACTGCCAGCAGCCCGTCGGGCCGACGCGCCACAGACTCAACGGCGCGCAGCGAGCCGGCCACATAAGTCGAAAAAGGCTGCGGGTACAGGATGTGAATGCCGTCATCCGTGCTGACGATCAGCTTTCCCTCCCGATCCGTGATGATCCGGTTGACGATTGCAGCGTGGAGCGGCCCATAGGGCGCGACCGCCGTTGCGCCGGGCGCTATACGGTGCAGACCGGATTCATAAGAGCCAACGTAAACATTCCCGTCTGCGCCCTCATGTAAGGTCCGGACTGCGCGAATGGGGTAAAGCAGCGACCAGAAAGCCTGCCCGGCATCCGGGGAAAGGCGCACCTCATAAATTCCTGAGTCGGTCCCTATCCAGAGTGCGCCGTCAGGCCGCATCAGCACGGCTCTTGTTGCAAGAGGCATCTGCGGCTCGTGAGAAACAATCAGTTGGAAGGCATCGGCATCCTTGTCGAAACGGTAAAGAAATCCCTGTTGCGAGACAGCCAGCAGCCTTCCCTGTGCGTCTTCGAGCAGCGAAAAGCTGCAATAGAAATCCTGCGCCCAGGCCTCTTCCGGAAAAAAATAACGCTGCGCCTGATCTCCGTGTAACCGGAATACCGCGTGCGTGTCGCTTAGCCACAGCGCTCCGTTGCGATCTTCATAGAGATGCTTGGGATAAAACAGCGTATCATCGGAGGGCCGGCGGCTGCCGGTCATGAGCGTGCGGAACAGCGCATTGCCGCCTTCTTCTACCTTTTCGGCAATGCCGAGGTCGGTGACTACGAGCAGGCGTCCGGAACGGGTCTCGAAAACCGACTTGACGTAATCGCTCGGAAGTCCGTTCCGCGTGGTGAACGTCCGGAAAAGACGTCCGTCAAACCGGGTAAGCCCTGCGTCGGTGGCAATCCAGAGGAACCCGCTCCGGTCTTGCAGCACATCCTTCGTCAGCCCGGTCGGCAAACCCTGTTCCGAAGTGTAGGATGCCACGCGCAAAGCCTGGCCCATCAGTCTATGCGCCGGCAGCAGCAGAAAGCCTGCCAGGAGCAGGACCGAAACACAGGGTTTTATAAAGGAGGGCAGATGCATGAAAGAGATTGCATGAAGGCGCCCGAACTGGGTGAATGGGCTATTCCTGCGCCTCGCAGGGTGCATGTCAACTATGAATATCGGCGCATCCGGTCAGGACTTTAGCCATGCCCTGCATTACATATGGACCGCTTCTCGGGTGTACTACTACAAGCAACAGTATTCTTTTATAATGCGGAGCATGCACCCTTATGTTTACCAGTTACCGAATCAAACGCTTCCTTGCAGCCGTGGCGCTGGCGGCCTTGCTGCCGGGCAGCCTGTCCTTCGCGCAGGGCTACCTGAGCGTGCTAGACCCACAACAGCCCTGGTACAGCTATCCCGGAACCATCGAGGAAGCCGTCCTTTCCGTACGCCCCAAAGGCATTTACATGGAGTATGGACTGTACCTCACCTTCTCCGCCCGCGGCGCAGGTTTTACCGGCAGCGACTCTCTGGAGGTGCAGTTCTATTTCAACCTGCCTGAAGAGGCGTCCGTCACAGACTCCTGGTTGTGGATCGGAGATGACATCATCCGCGCTGACATCATGGATCAGTGGACGGCCTCGAACATTTATGAAAATATCGTGCGGCGCCGGCGCGACCCTTCGATCCTTTTCAAGAGAGGCAATGGCGCCTATGAACTGCGCGTCTACCCGATGCACCGCAATGAGAAGCGCAAGGTGAAGATCACGTACCTGATGCCGACGGAGTGGACGGCGCAGACCGTAGCCTCAGCCATTCCGTCGGATCTCATCCGATCCTCCTATAACCCGCTGAAAACCATGCGCCTGCTTGTATGGCCGGATGCGAACTGGCGCAACCCGCGAATACTCGAACTGCCCGCTGCGTCCCTGAAGCCGGCTCACAGTGACTCCCTCGGCCACTACGCTGCGGCCGACCTCACCTGGGATAACCTGCAAGGCTCGCTCCATCTGGCCTTCGATTCTCCCATGCAAAAGGGCGTTTACCTGAGCCACGCCCGATACCAGGACGAAGGATGGTACCAACTCGCGCTGCTTCCTTCCGAAGCCCTCAACGTGCCGAACCGCCGAAAGGTCATGGTGATCCTGGACTATGAAGCTTCCAAAACCACGGTTGCCGAATCGGAACTGATTCAAGCGGTTCGCACGGCGCTCCACACACGCCTGGCTCCCACCGACTCCTTCAATGTCATTCTCTCCAGGCTCGATGTTCTGCGCGCCAGTGACAAGTGGATTCCGGCAGACTCGGCCTCCATCGAGGCAACCTTCAAGGCGTTTGGTCCGAAGCCCCTACCCGGATACAGCAACCTCACCGCCGCCCTTTCCAGCGGGATTGACTTCACGACAGCGTACGGCTCCGGAGGCAGTTTGCTGCTGATTTCCAGTTCGGATCAGGTCGGCGAGGCAGCGGCGGCCAATAACCTGATCGCCGACCTCAAGGCCAAAACCGGCCAGCTTCCTCCCATCTACATCATTGACCTGGCAAACCGGAACTATGCTTACTACACCATCGGAGGAAGGACGTATTTCGGCAATGAATACTTCTATACCAACCTGGCCCGGCTGACAGGAGGCGCGCATGAAAGCCTGCGCAACGGAGCGACCTTCTCGCAGGCGCTGGCGCAGTCGTTCGGCGCTTTGGGCGGCGCTATCAGTTCGTTCGATATGCACACCACGCTGGAGCACGGGTTTTCCTACGGCCGCTTTTCCTCCAGCGACAACCTTCAGGCATTGAACCTGGATGAACCCATCCTGCAAGTCGGCAAGTATTACGGCTCTTTCCCTTTTGTCATCGAGACCTCAGGCATCTACCGCACCACCCCCTTCTCGCAGCGCATCACGCTGAAGGAAGAAGACGCGGCGACATCCGATACGACGCTAGCAGCTTTCTGGACCGGCAAGCAAATCCACTTGCTGGAGCAAGGCTATCCAGGCAATGACATCATCAGCCAGATCATCAGCCAGAGCCTCAATTACCGCGTTCTTTCGATGTATACGGCCTTCCTTGCGCTTGAACCCGCACAGGGCGGCGAGATATGCAACACCTGCACGGATGAAGGAGAGACCACGCCCATCGAGAAGGACCAGGAAGCCCCTGCCCCAGGAAAAGGCGCGCTGGAAGCCTATCCCAACCCGTTTACGACGCAGACGACGATCTCGGCTCACTTTGCAGCGCCCGTAGATGCCGCAGACATCCGGATCGAGATCTACAACATCATGGGGCAGCTTGTCCGGACGCTCCGGCTAGACGACTTCGGAGCAATCAGCCGTTTCGAACTCGTATGGGACGGCGCCAGCGATGCCGGTCAGCCCGTTGCAAGCGGAACGTATCTGGTCGTCGTCACAACCCCCACGCAGCGTTATACGCTGACGGTTGCCCTCGTCCGCTGAACATCTCTGCCCCTCAACCTGAACTGCCGCGACCGTTTTCCCGGGGAGCTTATCCTCCGGGGAAACGGTCGCAGGTCTGAAAGGCTTCCTTCTTTTTCAAGTGTAACAACAACTATTTTACATCAAGGCATTGTGAAAGAATATTTTTGTGCGTACTCCTGAAAGGAAGGAGTCCTCAACACCCAGGGACGCCTTCTTCAAATCGGGAAAGGAGGCTGGAAGAATGGAATACCCTCATGATGTTCTTGCAGATCTGTTGTGTTCTGCGCAGCAGTACGGGCTGCTCGACAATGGCTGGTGCGATACCGGTAATGTGTTTATGCAGCTTGGCAACCAGACGCTCTTGCTGGAGCCACGGGAAGCGTTCCTACTCCTGCACGACCTGTTGCGCAACTACATGCGCGCCTTGCAGCACGCAAAGGAGATAGAACCTGTAAGGGATGAAACGCCGCGCCCTCCCGTTTTCGCCTCTTACAAACTCAATTGAACCCTCTCGGAGATGGTACAGGCTGAGGGGGAGAGATAGCTGGCAGGGGTAAGAGAGGCCGGCCTCTCTTGCTGCTATTCCACACGCCCCGCGCCCGGCTGTTTGCTGCCACTTTTGTCATGTTTCGGAAACGGACTGCTTTTTGATTGTCTGTTCCAACAAATAATCTCTGCAACGACCAGACAGAATGGCACATACATCATGATTGGAGAACGGCATTTTCAGACTCTGGAGCGCCTCTACAGGGCTGCTCCTTCCACGACAAACGAAGTATCCGATCTGGACGTTTCGCTGGGCGCCGCTCATGTGACCTTTCAGATCCAGGAGGCCAACCGGGACGCGGACGGCCTGATCGACCGCGCCCTGTACTACAAAATCCTGACGGACGCGGCGTCCCTGGCCGCCGGGTCGCTGGTCGATGACCGCCGCGTAGTGACCAATAACTTCTCGATTCAGGTTGTCGGAAGTTCGGGCGGCGGCGCCATTACGGCAGCGGCGCGGGTGCTGGCTTCAGCCGGTACGGGCTACGTCGTAGAGGCCATTTTACACGACGGCGAAGGAAACTTGCTGGCCTTCGGCTCCGGCGTGGCGCACCGCAGCGCCGTGGATCTGCCGGCGCCCGAAACGCCTGCGGATGAGGAGAACCAGCGGGCTTACGGAGCGCTCTGGATCAGCCCGGTGGGACTGATTCACCAGAACTGAAGCAGCAGGCCCGGCGCCCGCGCTCCCGGACAAAGCAACTTGCCGGAATCGGCTCCGGCGCAAGGAAGAGGTGTTTATGGCGCGTGTTTATGTGCTGGCTGCAACCGGCTCGAGCGAATCCCTTTCTCCCCTGTCTCCGAAGGAGCAACCGGGCGATGAGGTTCTGTTTGATGCATACTCGCAAGCCGTCACACGCGTTGCAAGGACGGTCGGGCCGAGCGTGGTCAGTGTGGACATACGGCGGAGGGACCGCCGCCGAACGGAGCGGAAGGCAGGCAGCGGATCGGGTTTCGTCTTTACCCCCGACGGGTTTGTTCTCACGAACAGCCACGTGGTGCATGGGGCTTCACGCGTCGATGTGGGCCTTTCAGATGGGCGGAGGTTCCGAGCCGAAATCATTGGAGACGACCCGGAAACGGATCTGGCG
Organism: uncultured Rhodothermaceae bacterium; assembly: GCA_965365465.1. GTDB lineage: Bacteria > Bacteroidota > Rhodothermia > Rhodothermales > DASSAV01 > CBDUBU01. The sequence continues at coordinate 1,451 of CBDUBU010000110.1, read as the reverse complement.
GTTCTCCGCGTGGACGCGCCGGACCTGACCCCCGCACGCCTCGGCGATTCCGGCGCGTTGCAGCCGGGCCAGCTTGCCGTGGCGATCGGCAATCCGTACGGGTTCCAGCATTCGGTCACGGCAGGCGTTGTCAGCGCGCTCGGCAGGTCGCTTCGCGCCCGCTCCGGAAGGCTCATGGAAGACGTGATTCAGACGGATGCGGCGCTCAATCCCGGAAATTCGGGCGGCCCGCTCGTCAATTCCCGGTGCGAGGTCATTGGCGTCAACACGGCCATGATCCTGCCCGCCCAGGGCATTGCTTTTGCCGTAGGCATCAACACGGCGCGGTTCATCGCCGGAGAGCTGATCCGGCACGGGCTGGTTCGCCGGAGCGCCATCGGCGTAGCCGGGCAGAACGTCGAGATTCCGCTGCGCCTGCGCCGCCTGCACGAACTCGAAGAAAAAGGCGGCGTACTTATCGTGGAAGTCATGGAGAATAGTCCGGCGGAACGTGCGGGGCTTTGCAAGAACGATGTGCTGCTGGGGCTGGCCGGTCATCGCATCACCGGAATCGACGATCTGCTGCGCCTGCTCACCGACGAGCGCATTGGCGCCCTCACGCCGGTAGCTGTGCTGCGCGGAACGAAAAAGATCTTCCTGAATGTCATTCCGGAGGAAAAGGGGTGAGAAAGGCCATCCTTCGCCCCCATGCCCGGCGTGCAGCGGACGCGGTGTAACCTTTCTTCCTCTTTTTCGTAACAGGCGCTGGCATTTTCCACGCTTCAGGATGCAAGAATGCCTTCCGACAACGGCGACCCACAGCGGCGCAATGCTGCCATAAACTCTTTATCGCTCATCTGCTCTTCTGGTGGAGAGGTTCTATGAGAAAAGCCCTTCTGCTCCCGATCCTGCTTTGCCTCGCCGGCGTTTCCATGGCCTTCGGGCAGGGGGCCGCCGAATTCAGCGTGCCGGTCGAATACCACAAACTCGACAACGGCCTGAAGGTGGTGCTCTCGCCCGATCACACGGCGCCGACCGTGGTGGTGGCGGTGTACTATAACATAGGCTTCCGCATCGAGCCGCGAGAGCGCACCGGCTTCGCGCACCTGTTCGAGCACATGATGTTCCAGGGGTCTGAAAACCTGGGGAAGATGGAGTTCATCCGGCTCGTCCAGCGCAACGGCGGCGTGCTCAACGGTTCTACGCGCTTCGACTTCACGAACTACTTCGAGATCGTCCCCTCGAACAAGCTCGAAACGATGCTCTGGGCCGAAGCCGACCGCATGAAGGGCCTCGACATCACGCAGGAAAATCTGCAAAACCAGCAGGACGTGGTTATCAACGAAGTCAAGGTAAACGTGCTCAATGAGCCGTACGGCGGGTTTCCGTGGCTGGATATGCCGCAGTACGCCAATACGAACTGGTACAACGCCCATAACTTCTACGGCGACCTGGACCACCTGCAAGCGGCT
>CBDUBU010000109.1:0-12468 GCA_965365465.1 uncultured Rhodothermaceae bacterium | reverse complement strand
TCAGGACAAGGAATCTGTCAAGGAGGTTTTCGGGGACATTGCGGAACAGATCGCGGATAGGCCCGGCGGCTACACCCGGATCATCAAGCTGGGTTATCGAGCCGGCGACAGCGCCGAGATGGCTATGATCGAGTTGGTGGATTACAACGATGTCAGGCCGGGTGGCACGGAGACGGGCAGCCGTCGCCGCCGCACGCGCAGAGGCAGCGCCGGAAGTGGAACCCGCCGCCGTTCCCAGCCAAAGGCGACCGCGCCGGAAGCAACGTCGGTTGAAACGACAAGCCAGGTTGTGGCCGACGAGGGTGTTGTCACCGAGACGGTTGAGGCGCCTGTTGCTGAGGAGCAGAAGATACCTGTACCTGAGCGCACCGAACCCGCAGCAGAAGCGGCGGCGCTTGCAGAGGAGGCCGCCGATCAGGCTGAGGAACCAGAGCAGCCTGAAGGGGGCGCAGAAGAAACGCCAGATCAGGAGAAACAGCCCTGATTTCCTGTCGATCTTCACAGCGCAAGATTTCAAAGCTGATTTTGCAGTAAGGCGTTCCGGCATCTCGCAGGGACGCCTTACTGCATTTTATCCCCATCTGGTCTGTTGCTATGCCGTTGCCCTGTCGGCGCACTCAGGCTTTTCCGCCGCCGGGTTTCCGCGCCGGGTGGAACTGACACGTTATCAATGGTTTAATGAGCAGGGATGTAACAAGTGCATAACACGTTCAGAGATTCAATGTATGATTCAGGCCTCGGCAATCCTCAGAAATACTGATCTGCAGATCGAGCCGGAATTTGAGGCAAAGCTCACGGCCTTGCTGGAACTCTGCCGCCGCAGCCTGTCTTCACTGGATGAGGACTTGATCCGGCGCGCCTTTCTTTTAGGATATTGGGCGCATCGCAATGACTGGAGAAAGTCCGGAGAACGCTACTTTACACATCCCCTTGAGGTGGCTTCCATTGTGGCGAGGGATATCGGCTTTGACGATATCAGCGTAGCCGCTGCTTTGCTGCACGACGTTGTCGAGGATACCGAGTTTTCGCTGGACTTTATTCGGGAAGAGTTCGGCGAAGCGATGGCGACCATCATCGACGGCCTGACGAAGATCAGAGGCGTTTTTGAAAGCAGAGAGCTTGGTCAGGCCGAGAACGTACGAAAGCTGATGCTTTCGATGGCTTCGGATATCCGGGTCATTCTGGTCAAGTTCGCGGATCGGCTTCATAACATGCGAACCATTGAGTCGCTGCCGAAGCAGAAACAGCTCAAAATAGCGAGTGAAACGCATGATCTGTTTGCCCCGCTGGCTCACCGTTTTGGATTGTTCGCGGTCAAGAGCGAACTAGAGGACCTGAGCATAAAGGTATTAGATCCGGAAGCCTACTATGAGATTGTCGGAAGCCTGCGCGCCAGCAAGGCGGAGCGCGAGGCGTACATTGCCTCCTTCGTACAACCAGTCCGCGAGCGGCTAGAGGATGACGGATTCAGCTTCGACATCTATGGCCGGCCAAAGAACCTGTATTCCATCTATCGGAAGATGCGCGGGCAAAACAAGTTACTCGATGAGATCTACGACCTGTTTGCCATCCGGATCGTGCTGAAAAGCGAAGGCAAGAAAGGCAAGGAGGATTGCTGGCGCGTCTATTCCATTGTCACGGATCTTTACAAACCCTTGCCGGAGCGGTTTCGTGACTTTATATCGGTTCCCAAATCTAACGGCTATCAGAGCCTGCATACGACGGTGCTCGGGCCGGCGGGCCGGCGTGTGGAAGTCCAGATACGCACGCAGGAAATGCACGAAGTGGCGGAACGCGGCGTGGCTGCGCATTGGAAGTACAAGGAAGGCGTTTTGCAGACAGACGCCCGGTTTGACACCTGGCTTTCCTGGGTCCGTGATCTGCTTGAAAATCCGAAACCCGAACAGGCTACCGAGTTTGTCAGGGATTTTCGCCTGAACCTGTACGATGAGGAAATCTACGTATTCACCCCGAAAGGAAACCTATTGAGCCTTCCCAGAGGAGCGACGCCAGTTGACTTTGCCTTTCAGGTGCATAGCGAGGTCGGTTTCCACTGCATCGGCGCTAAGGTAAACGGAAAAATGGCGCCGTTGTCCTACAAGCTGAAGAGCGGCGATCAGGTAGAGGGCATCACCTCCAAAAAGCAGACGCCCAACCCGGACTGGATGAAGTTCGTGGTAACGCATAAGGCGCGCAGCCGAATCCGTCACTGGATAAATGAGAAGCGCCGGAAAGCCGTAGATTTGGGCCGCGATTTATGGGAGAAAAAGATCAAGCGTGCCCACCTCGAAATAGACGAGCAGGATGTCCATAAGTATGTATCCCGGTTACGATTTCCGAATCCCCAACAGATGTTCTATGAGATCGGGGTCGGGCTTTACGATGTAGATGATTTCGTCAACTTCGTTAAGAATGGAGAATCGAGCCGGTCTGTCGAGGAAGAGGAAAAGGGGGCCGAGGCACAGGATGAAACCCTGCGTCTCCGGTATGAGAGCTTTCTCGATACCGCTCAGTCAACAGGCCGTCCGGCCCTGATGATTGATGGAGATCTGCACACGGACATCGTGACGCGCTATGCTTCGTGCTGCAATCCGATTCCGGGAGACGATGTTTTTGGATACATAAGCAAAGGCGGGAGTATAAAAATACACAGGGTGAACTGCAAAAACGCGCCGAATCTTCTGATTAACCAGCCTGATCGCATTGTTCCAGTCGAATGGAGCCGTCAGAAGGACGTACAGTTTGTAGTAGCCTTAAGAGTAATGGGTGAGGACCGGGTTGGGCTGGTGAGTGATGTAACCACGATCATATCAAAAAACCTCAAGACCAACATTCGCTCTATCACGGTGAATTCGGAAGACGGCATCTTCGAAGGCACGCTCGTGCTTTATGTAAGCGATCTGGAGCACCTCCGCCGCCTGATCGAGCGGCTCAAGCGTATTGATGGGGTGCATGGGGTATACCGGTTCGAAGAATAGGCAGCGCCTGTCAGGCAGGCAGCGCCAGTGTGTTTCCTCTGAAAGGCGCTTTTCCGTAAAGTCTTCTTTAAGATTTCTCCGATAATGCCGAAATGTATTTTATACCCGACGGACAGTTTTAGTAAACTCTGGTTTCGGTGAGTGAACCATTTGAGTTATTTAGAGATAGCGCATTTGCGATGTACTTCTTACTTTGGAGTAACGTTGCCAGGGTGCTCAAACGCGAACCGACTTACGCTCAACGGAGCAAACGACCTATAAAGTTTCAGGCATTATTCAATGAGGAGCCTTTATCATGCTGGATAGACCCAAGACGCTTACGAAAAAGGACGTCGCTCGTCGCGTCGCCGAACTACTCGATGAACCGATTTACAAAAGCGAACCCTGGGTGGGGGCTGTCATTGCAGCACTGGGGGAGCTTATGATCGAGGCAGATCCGGAAATCCGCATTGAGTTGCGTGATTTTGGGGTGTTCGAGGTGAAGAAGACAAAGGCCAAGCCGAAAGCTCGCAATCCCAAGACCAACGAAACCGTTTTTATTCCGAGCCGCCGCAAGACCCATTTCAAGCCGAGCAAGCGTCTCAAGCAAGTTTTGCAGACCCCGCTCAAGGAGCTCAACTATGCTATCCCGGATGGAAGCGCCGACAAGAGGGAGGCCGTTCTTGCGTTGCAGAACGGGCATAGCAGCGTTCACTAAGGGACGGATCAGCGTTTCGCTTTAGCAAGAAAATTGTTGCAGCGCACTGCTTTTGCATCTATTGCGGGCCGGGAAGAGTTTTCTTCTCTGCCCGCATTTTGCGTTTGGGGCTGGGATAGATAAATTGACAGCAGGTTTGAACGATAACTCTTCGTCTGCGCTCATGCGAGCTTCGCGTATAGCCGCAGTAGATTATGGGCAAAAAAGGGTCGGGATAGCGATATCCGATCCATTGCGTCTTTTCGCACAGCCGTATGGAGCCTATTCACCCGATCAAGCTTTAGAGGTTCTGAAAAGCCTGCAAGCGCTGGATGGGCTGGACGTTATCGTTGCCGGATGGCCCTTAACCATAGAAGGCGAAGAAGGTGAAATGACGATAGCGGTGCAACAGTTCATTAACCGAATGCAAAAGGTGTTGCCCGGTGTGGATGTGGTCAAGTGGGACGAGCGCTACACCTCTGAGGTTGCAAAAGAAGCAATCCGCAGCGCCGGAGCAAAACGAAAAGCCCGTCGTGATAAAGGAAGAATCGATGCGGCGGCGGCATCTATCATCTTGCAGGAGTACCTCGATCGTTGAAGTTGTTGCTCGCCTGGTGCAGGGATCTCGTTTTCAGTTTGCCTGAGCAACAGTGCAAGATACAGAAGAAGCAAAGGTGCTATGGTATTACCAATATACGTGTTTGGCGGGCCTGTCCTGCGTGAGGAAACCCGAGAGGTCGCTGAGAACTCGGAGGAGTTGCAGCAATTGATCAGGGACATGATCGAAACCATGCATGGCGCCACAGGAATTGGTCTGGCAGCGCCTCAGGTGGGACGCAGCGAGCGGTTGTTTGTGGTAGATTTGACCTCAATGGCTGAGGATGTGGCGGAAAGCGGTGAGGTATTGCCGCCGCAACCTATGGTCTTCATCAATCCCGAGATTGTTGATGAGGGCGATGTGCTATGTGAATTCGAGGAAGGATGCCTGTCCATTCCCGATATCCGGGAGATCGTCATTCGACCCGATTACGTGCGCGTTCGCTACCTGGACCAGGATTTCCAGCCGCAGATGATTGAGGCAACCGGTTTGCTTGCCAGAGTGGTTCAGCATGAATACGACCATCTGGAAGGCATCCTGTTTGTTGATCGCATCAGTTCCTTTCGCCGGCGCCTGCTCAAGCGCCGGCTGCGCGATATGGCGCATGGAGAGGTTGAGGCAGAATATCCTATTGTGGCCGGAACAGGCCGGTAGAAGAATGAGGAACTTCGGCTTTCGGCCGACAGGACGAATCATTGACTCACCAGGTGTGTTACACGGCAGCGTAAACTCTTTTCTCTAACAGCGGTCGGTAAAACGAGAGCCTCCTTGAATGAGCCGTTGGCATCCACAACGCGTATTCATCTTACTTGCCGTTTTCGTCATCGGCGGGTTGGTTGCGCCTGTGGTGCATCGTATTCAGCACAATACGCTCCGGATTCACGATCAGGAAGCGCCGGTTCAGTTTCCTGATTCCTCTTCTCCCGGCCCGGGCCATGGCATCAATACGGGCTCTGATGCGCCGACGTCGTGCAGCCTCTGTGACTATCTCCCTGTATTGGCGGATCTCAAGCAAGATCTCTCTCCGGCTGTCGGTTCGCCGTCTGTTCTCGTCATAGCTCCCATCTTTTCTCATCTGGCGGGGCGATTCTCAACCCGTTCGGCGCGCGCTCCTCCTGTCTCCCTGATGTGACCGCAGCATTTTGTCCGCTTCCTTCGCCGCTCAGAGCCAATTTGCTTCTCTGCGAGCAGGCGTACTCGTTGGTCGCGCAACATGCTGTGCCATGGATAGCTTCCAATATGTATTCACTTCAGAGAGATCGCCATGCGCATTCTATTTGTATGTTTGCTGCTTCTGCCCGGCATTCAACGGGCCGGAGCACAGACGATTCGGGGAAAAGTGACAGATGCCGAAACGAATGAAGCTCTTATCGGGGCTGCCATATTCATCCCGGCAACGCAGTCAGGAGCCGTAACAGACACAGAAGGAAACTATGAGCTTGAACTCGCCAGAGCAGGCTCGTACAGGGTTTCCATAAGCTTTCTGGGTTTCCAGAGCGAAAGCCGTGTGGTTACGGTGGGATCAGGTTACGTTACCTTGAATGTATCGTTAAAACCTACTGCCATAGAGGCGCCGCCCATTGTCGTGACGGCCAAAGGGCAAGCCTCTGATGTTCTTTCCACACCGCAAGCTGTATCGGTCGTGGAGGGGTTCGTGCTTGCCGAGAACCGTGGCGTTTCAGCGCTGGATGCACTTGAAGGGGTTCCGGGCGTGAGATTGCTCCGTACGGGCGCAAGCATTGCCAAGCCAGTCATTCGAGGTCTCAGTTCTCAGCGGGTGCTCGTCGTTCAGGACGGAACACGACAGGAGGGCCAGCAGTGGGGAGATGAGCATGGGCCTGAGCTAGGCAGTTTCGATGTGGACCGGATAGAAGTGCTGAAAGGCCCGGCAAGTCTGTTATACGGTTCGGATGCAATAGGCGGGGTTGTACAGACGAGGCGCAAGAGCCTTTTTGAGTATACAGATCCGTTTGCTGGTGCGGTGATTTTACAGGGATTAAGCAATGCGCGTATGGGGGCGGGACATGCAAGAGCAGGCGGCAACCGGCAGCGCCTCTTTTATGATGCCTCCATTGGTGCGCGACGGGCGGGCAGTTATGACACTCCTCCCGGACTGGTTCCGAATACGGGGATGTCTGAGTACACCGGATCGGTTCGCGCCGGTAGGTCCATAGGGAGGGGAACCCTTGAGGCAGGGTACCGCCGGTTCAGCAGTCGGATTGGTCTTTTTGAGCCTGATGCACCTCTGCTGCCCGGTTCAGATCGTTATGACATTGATCTGCCGTACCAGCGTGTTTCCCACGATGCAGTTCGCGCCGAGGCAAAATTTCCCGTTGCAGGACACCGCCTGGAATGGATTTCCACCTGGCAGCAGAACCGGCGCAAGGAGTTTGGAGAACATGAGGAGCCGGCGCATCTGTCCGCATTGCTGTTCTCGGAACCTGATTCCGGGCATGATCCTGCGCTCTATCTGCGCCTTTCCACTTTGACGAGCGATGTTTTCATCCACCATCACCCTGTAGGACTACTGTTCGGCACGTTTGGTCTGAGCGGAATGTATCAGCGAAACGAAACGCTTGCGGAGGAATCCCTTATTCCGGGAGCCAGGGTATGGAACGCGGCTGCCTTTGTATTTGAGGAACTGACACTGCATCGCCTGACCATAAACGGAGGGGTTCGTCTGGATGTTCGTCGGCTTGATGTGGAAGATAACGAAGAACTGGATGTCGCAAGCCAGACACGCAACTACCGGGCGTTCAGTGGCGCGGTGGGGCTGGCCTGGCAGCCTATAAGCGGCTTGTCGGCGGCGGTAAACGCCGGACGCGCCTGGCGTGCTCCGGTGTTGATCGAGTTGTTCGGAAACGGCGTTCATGAGGGAACCATCCGTTTTGAGCAGGGGAATGCCTCGCTTCGTCCGGAAAGCAGCTTCAGCCTGGATGCAACGCTGCGCTGGTTTTCCGAACACATACACCTGGAAGCAGGAGGTTTTGCAAATACCATCGATCAGTTCATTGTGGCCCGTCAGACAGATCGCATTGATCCTGCATCGGGATATGTAGTATATGCTTACAGTCAAACACGGGCGCGCCTGTGGGGAGGAGAGTTCACCATGGATGTGCATCCCCACCCGCTGGACTGGCTTCATCTGTCGGTAACAGGGGATCTCACGTTTACGCAGGACCTGGCCACGAAAGAGCCATTGCCTCTTTCGCCTCCTTTCCGTACACACATTGGCCTGGGTTTTGATAGAAACAGGCTCGGAGCGTTTGAGGATATAAGCATCCGGATGGGGCCGACTCTGGCGGCAAAGCAAACACGTGTTGCGGCGCTTGAGGCTCCCACCGAGGGGTACGTGCTCTGGGATGTCTCGTGCCGCGCAACGCTGAACGTGGGTGCGGTGTCTGTGGCGCCGGTGCTTGCCATAGATAATCTGTTGAACAAAAACTATGTGTCGCACCTGAGTCGCTTCAAACCCTACGGGATTCCTGATCCGGGCCGCAATATTCGCTTTGAAGTTCAGTTTTCCTTCTAACGGTAACCTGGGATTGCCGCTTCATGTTTTCTATATTCCGCTATTGTCAAAACCCGAGACTTGTGCGATAAGATGACTGTTCCGTACCACAAATGCGTTCTCGTTGCGGCTGCCTCTCTGGCAATAGGGTTGTTTGCAGGGGGCGCGAGCGCAAGACCCCTCAACCTTATTCTTCCCACCAGTAATCAGGCGCTTCTGGATGGGGATGGTGAAAGCTTTTACCAGTACACCGATAGATTTTTCAAGGGCAAGAAGTCGTATCCGTGGGAAGGAGGGCAGTATGGGTTTGTACGCAACCAGAAGGAAACACGCGCCGGGGTTGTGTTTACCCGGTTTCATGAAGGACTCGATATCAAACCACTCTACAGGGATGCCTCCGGCGAGCCGCTCGATACGGTTCGCGCCATAGATGACGGGCGCGTCGTGTATGCAAATCGGGTTGCCAGGTACTCAAGTTACGGCAAGTATGTAGTTGTGGAACACTGGTGGGACAATGCTCCTTTTTATAGCCTGTACGCGCATCTTGGGGACGTGAACGTACAAGTCGGCAGCAGGATAAGGCAGGGCGATGCCCTGGGCCGAATCGGCTATACGGGGACCGGGATCACGCTCCGCCGCGCGCATCTGCATTTCGAAATCAACATGTTGCTGAATGGAGAATTCAACCAGTGGTACGGCAAGTATTACCGCAGATCGGCAAATCGCCATGATATGTACAATGGCATTAACCTGGCGGGATTGGATGTAGCAGACTTGTATCTATCCCTACAGCAAAATCCCTCTCTCAGCATCGACGAGTTCCTGTCCCGGCAAGAAGTGTTTTTCAAGGTTTTGATTCCCAACCAACAGCCGCTCGATATGCTTTTTCGCTATCCCTGGCTCAGCCGAGAGCCATATGATGCCGCCGCGCCGTCGCTGGAAGTGAGCTTCACACAGTCTGGCGTACCTGTTCAGGTTGCACCTTCGCGAGTTATGGTGTCGGAGGGAACGGTATCCTGGGTGCAGCCAACCGACGTTGCCTATGATTACATCTCGGATCATTTGCTCTCCGGCGACCATGTCCGTAACTGCACGCTTTCGGGAGGCGGGAAGAGATATATGGACATGATTATGTTTTCTACGCGGCATGTAAGCGAATTGCCTCCCTTGCCGCCTGTACGACGGACGGCAGTGCAGGTGAAACCTCCCTCTCTCGCCGGGACGCCGGAGGTGAACGAAGCCGAGGTTTTGCCTCTCAGGAAGCCGGAGAGGGTCGCTCCTTCCAGCAATAAGCCTGCTGTTGACAGCCCGGCCATGCCTGCATCTCCGGTGAAAGGATGGTAAGAGGCAGGCGTTCTTTCTCTTCGGCCCGGTGGTGAAACTGCTTTAGCAGGATGCCCATTGCCTTTCAGGGGCCATCGCTTCGCGGTCCTCGTGGATTATTTTGCGGTTTATTGCGGATTTTCAGCGGTTTATTGCGGTTTTTCGTGTGTGTAAAACGCCCTTTTTGACCACGTCAGGGCCGTTTTGCGGTTTTTGCGGCCCAAAACGCGGTTTCGCGCCCCACACCGCTTTTCTTTTCATTTCAGGTCCCTGTCATTGCGTTGAAGCGCCTCCTTTTTCTTTCTTCTCACAGCTTTTTCGGCTGGTTTGCCAGTTTGAAGGAAAGGCAGGATCGTCCGCCTTGAGCGCCTGCCGTTTTGTGGGCATAGATGCTTTCCTTTGTTCAGCATGACACAGAGAGGCGAGGGAAGGCGGTATGCTCTGGCGGTGCGTTGCCGGAAACCAGGGGGAAAGGTAGGCTATGGCGGGCAGGCAGAACAGGTTATTCCGGCAACCTGCCCGGTTTGTGGCAGGCTGCTATGGATAGGGCCTTGCCAAACAGTCTCTCCGGGCAGCATACGAAGTTGTAACGCTCCGCAGGTTAACTTCTGTGGTTCAAGCAGGTACAAAGCGCCTGGAAGAGTTATCCACTTTAAATTTCCAAGTAGACCGGAAAAACCAGGATGTCTGAAGAGAAAAAGCCTGAACTCGATGATTCGCACAATCCTGTCGTCAACAGCGACCCGGAGAGCACGCCGCAGGAAGGTGTGAATAAACAGGGTGTGGCCCCCGATCCTGCAAAGGTGGCGGAGGCGAGACGCAAAGGACTGGTAGACAACCCCGACGATGACCTCAACGGCCCAAAGCCAGTCAAGTAAGGCTTTGTGTCGAGCCGGAGGTGGTCTGGGAAAGCGGGGAACAAGGTATACAAAGGTGTGTACTGCAATACACACCTTTGTATACTTCGGTAGATTTGTGAGCAAAGCTGTTTTTCAGAAGCATACCTTTTCGGACGCGATGCCGCGTAAGACCCTTGCAGGTTTGTGGGATCGTGTCGGGATTACGCTGTCAGGTATATGTGTGGTGCATTGCCTGCTGTTGCCGGTTTTGCTAGCCTTGCTCCCGCTATGGCCCTTCGGGGAAACGCTTCATGCATGGATGCACCCCGCTATTGCGGTGCTTCTGGTTCCGACGACCGCGCTGGCTATGATTTCCGCCTATCGTCGCCACAGGCGATGGATGATACTGGTTCTTCTCGGCAGCGGACTGGTTTTCATTCTGGCAGCCGGTATATTGGGGCACATAGGCCCTGGAGCGCCACTGGAGATGATAGTGACCATGATCGGAAGCTTTCTGCTGATTACCGGTCACTGGATCAACTGGCGTAGAGGTGCGCATTGCAGCCTGCCTGCCGGCGCTCCTACTTCCGAAGAGACACATTTTCACACGGTTGATCCGGGCAAAATGTATGCATCGCCTGAACTTCACGCTAGACAACACAACTGTACTGCTGCTTGAGAAGCTAGCCGAGACCTATTACGCGGGCAACAAGTCCCAGACGGTACGGGCAGCGCTGGAGAGCCTTGCTGCGCACATCGGGCACGACGGGTGGGTGATTGCAGGTTATACCCCTGTTGAGTTGCAGGATGATGTTGACTGTCATACCTGTGGGACGCATTACCAGGAGGGAGCCATCTTGTACCGGCCTGTGTTTGAGCGGGGGAGAAGTCCGAAGGCGCTGTCGCAGATTCCGGCTGAGGCGTGGCTCGACTGTCCGAGTTGTGTAGAGCAACAGGCTATCGATTAAATCAGCGACATCAGGGTTGTTTTCAGAGGGTCCGGCCCTTGTAGAGCGAAGCAATCCCGAAGGTAAGCGGTTTCCAGAGCAAGCCGTCATAGCCTGCCTCTTCCATTTGCATCAGGAACTGTTCGCCGTCCGGAAAAGCGGCTACCGAATCGGGGAGATACCGGTAGGCGCCTGCATTTCTGGAGACCGCGCTGCCCACGCGAGGCAAAATCTGTCTTGAATAAAAGCTGTACACCTGTTTTATCGGAAAAGCGCGGGGCTTGCTGAATTCGAGCACCACCAGCGCACCATTCTTCTTTAGCACGCGCCTGATCTCGCGAAGTCCGGCCTGCAAGTCCTCAAAATTGCGAACGCCGAAAGCAACCAGGGCCGCATCAAACGCTCCATCGGAGAATGGAAGTTGCTGCGAGTCTCCCCTGCGCAATGTGATGCGTGAGGCAAGACCCATACGTTCGAGCTTTTTCCGTCCGATCCGTAGCATCTCTTCAGCAATGTCGACGCCGACAATTTTTTCAGGATTCAGATGCATGGCCTGGATGGCAAGGTCTGCCGTACCGGTAGCCACGTCCAGGATGGTTTTCGGGTTGTCCTCACGCAGCAAAGCAACGGCCTTCTTGCGCCATTGCTGGTCGATCCCAAGACTTAGCACTCGGTTCAGCAAATCATAACGCGGCGCAATCGCATCAAACATCGTCTCAATTTGCTGCCTCTTGCCCTGCGCTTCTCCAACAGGAGGATAATCGTTTCTATTCATCTACGTAGACTCTGATGCAAAACAGCGATTGAGATCCGGTGCGAAAGGCATCACCATTCAGTCCAGAGGGCGGGCAACGATAACACCGATCTGGCTTTTGACCCCCTGTACGTAACGCTGCAAATCCGGAGAGATCTTTACACCGCCGGAGGGAGAGGCGTGAAGAAAACCTTTCGCGCCATCCTCATTTTCATAGACGAGACCGGTATGGGTCACGTCGAGACCTTCTATGTTGGTGGCCGTTGCGATGATGTCGCCTGCGAGGAGCCGGTTGTAAACAGAACGGATCTCATCCTGAGGAATGAAAAAGAGATCGAGGTTTTGCATGTTGTCCTCCATTTCCTGAATGCACTCGTACAGGTTGTCGTCTGACGCAAAGCGCGGATAGTCTTTCCTGTGGCTGCTCATGAAGTTGATCTTCTTGTTCAGGGGCTTGCCTCCAAGCTTCTGCGTGATGTTCTCTACCAGGGAGCGCGCTTCGTTATCGGCAATCCATTCCGAGAAATAATGCATACGGCTGCAATAGCCGTCCATTACGCCGTCACGGTAGCGCTGGGTACGCATATGTTCTGCGAACGCATCGTAGGAATAGTTCTGCTGTTTGATAACGCGGGCCATAGCCAGGGTAGTTTCGACGAAGGTAACACAATCAAACCCATCCAGGCGGCAGATCAGCATTTCTTCGCCAGGCTGGTCGAGCAATCCGGCCATGTACGGTTTACCCTCGAATTGCAGCCCTACTTCCTGCATGATCTCGCCGAGGGGGCGCTCATGCAGGCGGTGGGTGCGGGCATAGTCCATAACCTGTTGGAAGGCGCGGG
>CBDUBU010000108.1:0-12508 GCA_965365465.1 uncultured Rhodothermaceae bacterium | reverse complement strand
TGAGATCCGGATAAAAAGAGATGACATCCTGCGCCACCGTCTGAACGAGCCGGGGCGTCGAGAAGCCGCCAATGGCTTTGTTGACCATTTCGAGCCTTGCATACGGAAATGCGGATTGCAAATAATCCCGGACGGACAACCACCAGTCCTGAGCGCTGATGGACTGTCCGTAGACCAGGATTTTCACGTGCTGCGCCGAATCCGGACGAGAAGCAGCCAGCAGATGCATCGTTCGCGCGAGGTTGTGCAGCGTCGAGGCAGGAACCTCAATCGGCTCCACAGGCGGGTATGGCTGCGCCGCTGCGGGCGCCGGAACAAACACACCGCAGACGGCAAGAAGCAAAAGGACTTGCCTGGTGAAGGTCAGCGTTTGCAAGGGAGCGTTCTCTGGATAAGCGTTTTGAAAGTGCGATCAATCGACGGGAGCGCCGGGCGCTCCCGGATCGAGAGGGCGCGTGAACCATGCCAGTTTACCTGCTGCGTCAAGACCTTCGGGCAGCTTCTGCCGCTCCGGATGGGTGGCTTCGAAACGCTCCAGCATCAGGCGTTGCATGTAGGCCAGCACCTCCCGGTAAGCGGCTTCCCCGGCCAGGCTGTGCTGCTCGCCGGGGTCCTGCCAGAGGTCATAGAGCCGATGCACCGGCCCCGATGCTCCCTGTCCCGTCGCATAGCCGATCCGCAGATCCTGGCGACCGGCGGTGTAAACGTACTTCCAGCGTTCCGTTCGGACCATCGCCAGATCATCGATCAGGTACTCGCTGAAGACGACCTGCCGGTGGTCCTCTACCCGGCCTTCCAACAGCGGAACGAGAGTGCGCCCCTGCGCCGTTTCCATCGGTTCGACGCCCAGCAGGTCCAGAATCGTCGGCGCCAGGTCGATGAACTCGACGAGCGCGCCCACTGTGCGGCCTCGCCCCAGCCGGGGGTGCCGCATCAGGAGCGGCGCACGGACGGCTTCCTCCCACATCGTGTGCTTCTCGAAGCGCCCGTGATGCCCCAGCAGATAGCCGTGATCTCCCACATAGACGACCAGCGTTTCATCGTCAAGCCCCATCTCATCCAGCGCGTCCAGCACCCGCCCGACGTTGCGGTCGAGATGCTTGACCGAGGTGTAGTAAGAGGCAGCTATGCCGCGACGCTGCGCAGGCGTCGCGTCCCGGAAAACCGCCGGAATCCACGGTTCATCCTCCGGGCCGGCGACGGGCAGCGGCATAACGGAGGGATCGAAACTGCCTGCATCTTCGACAGGATACGTAAAGGGCGAATGCGGCTCGCGGAAGGATAGCCACAGGCAGAAGCGCTCATCCCGACGTTCGCGCATGAAACGAATGGCCTCGTCGGCGAAGAAATGAGCCTCGCTGCTTTCATCGTAAACCGAATCCGGCAGTCCTGCTGCATTCCAGTGGCGATCCAGGTCGTCAAAGGCAACCTCGGCAGGCATCACTGCCGTTCCTTCGGGCGCCCGGCGCGGCGGATGCGCCTCCAGATGCCGGCGGTATTCGGCCCGGTCGATGCGCAAATCGAAACCATGATGGTCGTCGGCGCCCTCGACGAACTCCTCCGGAAGGCCCCACTGCCGCAGGGTCTCCCTGAAGCTGTTGAAATGCATCTTGCCGATAGCCCCGGTGGCAAAACCGCGCGCTTTCAGGTGGTCGGCAATCGTGACCTCCTCGATATCGAGCGGTGTGAAAAGCTGGTTGACGCGGAGCGTGTGCGGCAGGCGGCTCGTCAGGATCGCTTGACGCGACGAGTTGCACATGGGCGAGTTGACGTAGGCGCGGTCGAAGCGCACCCCCTCAGCGGCAAGCTGATCCAGGTTTGGCGTGCGGGCGATGCGGCTCCCGTAAGCGCCGAGCGCATACGCCGCGTGGTCGTCGCCCATGATGAACAGGATATTGCGGATCGGAGACGGTTGCGCTGCAACCGGCGCTGCCAGCAAAAGCAACAACAAACAAAAGCGTGCGAACATCTGACAAACGATTTCTGGTAAGGAAGAACAGGGATGATGAAAAGCGCTCCCGCGCAACTTCACCGGGCGCCAGCCGGAACTACCGCTTGCTATCTGGCAACGTCAATTTCCTGAAGCCCCCCGTGCAGTGGCAGGCTCCTTTCTTGCCACTCAAACACACCCGTCACCCCTTCCGGCAGTCGCACCTGCCCGCGCAACCCATGCTCCCCTACTCGCTCCAGACGCACCTCTATCGCGCCATCCGGATGCGGCGCGACAGCGTGCATATGGCGCAGCGGGCCAGGCGCAGGGGCGATGCGAACCGACCGAAAACCGGGTTCCGCAGGGGTGATGCCGGCAATGGTAGAGAGGAAGGCGTAAACCGGGCCGGTTGTCCACGGATGGGCGTCGGAGCGCGGGTTTTCAGGCGTTTCGGCAAACGTCGTCAGGCCCTGCTGAACCATCTTTCGCCAGGGGTCCAGCGTGTCCAGATAGCGTGCGCCCAGCCCGGCCTGCTGCAACGCCTCTCCCAGAAACAGATGGTAAAAAAAGTAGCGTCCCTGCGGCAACAGGTCGATCTCACCCCCGACAAGTTTGTGCAGAAGGTCCTTATGCGCATCCGGCGGAACAGCGCCGGTAAGCGCCGCAAAGATATTGGGCGGCAGCGTGAAGACGAGTCCGTCAGGGGTGTCGCTCACGGCGCCGCGCGTTGCATCGTAGCAGCAGGCCCGAACCGTCTCGACGATGGCATCGGCCTGCGCCCGGTAATGCCGGGCTTCAGCTTGGTTTCCGTGCGCATCGAACAACTCGGCGGCCTGCCGGAGCGCGTGGGCAAAAAACAGGCTGTGCAGCGTCGAGCGTTCGCTCGTGGCCTGCGGATAGTTTGCGCTGCGCCAGCGGCGATAGCCCCGGTTCCGAAAATCATGGCGCGACATCTCTACCAGCCCGTCGCTTCCCAGCCGCCGCCCGAACCAGTCCAGTACCCCGGCAATGCCGGGCAGCATCTGTTCCACAAAGGCATCATCCCGACGCAGCATCCAGTAGTCATGCACCATCGTCACCCATGCCAGCGAATAAAGCGGGGTCACCTGCGCCAGATCGGACGGGTAGCGGCTCTGCGTCAGGCCCGATGGCAGGCGTGAAGCGTCGAACAGCTTGAGCGCCTGACGCACGAGCCGGTAGTCGTCCGTCAGGTACATCCACGCAAGCGCCTGCACCTTCGTGTCTCCGATATACTGAATGCGTTCCCAGGACAGGTCGCTGACGAACGTTTCCTGCGCATTCAGCAGCAGCGTTCGCCATCCCATATCCCACAGCGCGGCCAACGTGTCGTTTTCGGTCTCGAATACGGCGCTGCGCGCTGCCGGGTAGTGAACGGCCTCGCTGTAGATATCGTGTAAGGTAAAGGGGTCCGCTCCCGTCTCGATGTCTAGCTGAACATAGCGCCATGAACGAATCCAGAGTGGGCGGAATGTGCGGCGCAGTCCTCCATCGGGCAGCACCACGTCATAAACGCCAACCATGCGCTTGCCTTCGAGTTCGTTGCGATTTCCTTTACGCCCCAGGCTGTCGTAGAGGGCTTCGGCATAGGTAATCTGAAGGCGAGCGCCTGCCCCCTCGCTGAAGACGAGCGCCGGATACCCTGTTGTCACCTCTCCCTGATCGAGCAGCAATACGGCGCGGGTATGCGGAGGCACGGTAAGGTCGGCTGCGACAGAGGGAAATCCGGCAGGTGCGGCGACTCCTTCGCTGCGGGCGAGGCGGCTGAACCGCTGAGGCCGCTCCTCCAGCATGGGAATAGGACGCGGGACGAGTTCCCATTTCTGGTGGCTCTCCCACCCTGACGGCGCAGCCAGGTCGAGGGCGTGCGCCGGCTGCCAGCCTTCCGCATCGTAACCCGGCTGTTCCCAGCCCCAGGGATAGCGAGCGGCATCGAGGCTGTCGAGTGCGCCGCCTATGTAGTACTGGTTGAACAGGCGCGGGTCGTTATCCCGAAAAACGACAGGGCCGTAGCCTTCGTTTCGGAGCACGCGCCACGCAGGGTCGGTATTGGCCGGAGCCTCTGCTGCCGTGTTGCCTTGCAACAGAAAGCCCGTG
This sequence comes from uncultured Rhodothermaceae bacterium, assembly GCA_965365465.1. Taxonomy (GTDB): domain Bacteria; phylum Bacteroidota; class Rhodothermia; order Rhodothermales; family DASSAV01; genus CBDUBU01. The sequence continues at coordinate 8,463 of CBDUBU010000108.1, read as the reverse complement.
CGGTGCGTGATCTGCTCCATCGGACGGTGCTCGCCCATGTTCCACACCAGCGCCGCGAGCGTGTTCTCGCCGGCCTGAAGGTGCGGCGCCAGGTCATATGTTTCGTAATGCCAGTTGCGCAGGTCGCCGCGTGCAGGCCCGAACCCCACAGGCGCGCCATTGACCCAGAGCCGGTAGCGGTTATCGGCTGAGACGTGGACGATGAATGTGTCCGGAACGGCGCCGAGTTCGAGACGCTTGCGGAAGTGGTATACGCCATAGTCGTATGGCGAGGCTGTCGGGTGAGCGATCCAGGAGGCCGTCCACTCGTCCGTCAGCAGCGCCGGATGGATGCGTTGCAGGGCGGGTTGCGCCTGCGCGGCAGCGCCGCAAGCAAAGGCCAGCGCCAACAGTAAACGTTTCATGAAGTGCATTGACTGTCCTGCCTGGCCCAACAGATAACGGAAACGTGTCTGCGGCGCAAACGCCTGTTTTCTGCCCGCCGGATGATGACCGGAAGAACGGAAGCCGTGTTATCTCAAAGGTTTCAGATGAATCACCTGCCCGCCGCCGGGCGCCATATTGGCCTCTATCACATCCCCTGAAGTCACGATGCGCTCCGACTTCATAACCCGATCCGGATATTCGGCAGCATCGTACGCATCCGACCAGATTTCCGCCCGGTACTTTTTCTCTCCCAGAAACGACAGCGGGATTTTCAGCGAACGCGCGGTGCTGTCCGTCATCGACCCTACAGACCATTCTTCACCGGAGCGACGCGCCACGGTAATATAGTCACTCACCTGCGCGTTGACCACACGGGTATCATCCCAGGTTGTCGGCACGATCTTCAGAAAATCGACGCCTGCCGGGCTGATGCGGTAATTGTAAGGGCTGTCGCAGAGCACTGCCAGCGCACTTTCGTAGACCACCATCATGGCAAGCTGGTAAGCGCGGGTGCCCATTACGAACGGCCCCGGCGCGTCGTTGCCCACGGCGCGGAAGTTCTCGACGGTTTTATGACGAAAGCCGCCGGGCGTGAAGTCCATCTCTCCGAGCAGCCCACGCGTAAAGGGCAGCGTAAGCGCGTGCTCCGGCGTGATCCGACTGCTCCATTTCGTGTACTCGTTGCCCAGCACCCCTTCCCGCGTGATGACGTTCGGATAGGTGCGGCTCCAGCCGGTCGGCTTGTAAGCGCCATGAAAGTCTACGAGCAATTCGTTCTCCGCCGCCAGCTTCACCGTACGGTGGTAGAAGTTGACCATTTCCTGGTCCTCCCGGTCCATGAAATCAATTTTTACGCCCTTGATCCCCCATTTCCGGTAGAGAGGAAAGGCTTCCTCCATCTGCCGCTCGGCATGTTTCCAGTGCATCCAGAGCAGGATACCCACGCCCTTTTCGCCGGCGTAGCGGACCAACTCCGGCAAGTCCAGCGCAGGCACGACTTTCGTGATGTCTGCATCCGGGTTGGCTCTACCCCAGACCGGGTCCTGAGCGAAGGGCGGGCCATACCACCACCAGTCGACGAGCTGGTACTCCCAGCCCATTTCCGCCGCCAGATCCACGAAGTATTTCATCGTCTCGGTGTTCATTCCTACCTCGAAATCCACTTCGGGCGCATAGCTGCCGCTCCACCACCGATCCCAGGCGGATTTTCCCGGCGCGATCCACGACGTGTTTTCTATCTCAGCCGGATCGTTCAGGTTCTGCACGATATCTGACTCGATCAGAGCGCCGGGGCGGTCGCCAACCATCAACACCCGCCAGGGTGAAATGCTGGGCGCCTGAGAAATCACGGCTACGTCCGGTCTGTCCAGCCTCGGAGAAAGGGAGGTCATGAGCATATTTCGGGCATCGCTCACCGGAGCGAGGTACATACCGGCCCAGTCCGTCAGGTCGGCCTCCGTCACCACGAACCACCGATCATCGGCAGCCTTTGCCAGCAGCGGCAAGCCGTAGACTTTCTTCGGGTCGAGCCGGCTCAATCTGTGGGGCAGAAACTCGTTTTCCTGACTCGAATAATACCCGCCGTGATCGGCGGCCCAGACCGTGAGATCTCCGGCGAAATGGAACCCTGTGGCTTCTGCCGCCAGTTCAAACCGGCTGAGAGCCGGCTGTTCGGGAATCTCATAGCGCAGCCCGACGCCGTCGTCATATACGCGGAATACCAGTCCGATCTTCCGGTTTGGCTCCTGCTGTTCTACCAGATCGAAGCGCAGTTCATTGTACTGATTGCGCACCTGCTTTCGTTTGCCCCAGACTCGCTGCCACGTGTCGTTGAAGGACGACTGTCGGACATTTTCGATGCGAACGTCCTCTCCGAAAGGCTGGCTTCCCCTGAACTCCAGCGAAAAGGGAGAGTCGAGCAGAACAGGCGCGCCCTTGTACTGTACGGCGTAATACAGGCGCTCGCCGGATGCAAAAGGACCCATCCTTTCCTTCACAGAGGCTTCTACAACGAGGCGTCCATCTGGCGACGCAGCCTTCGCCTGACCGAACGCAACCTGGAAAGGAGCGAGTGACACAAGCAGGATGAAGCAAACAAAGCGCAGCATTGCGAATTACAGTTTAGGAGCCGGAGCCGCTCTGGCAGGAGCGCGGCCAAGTGGTGAGAAGTTCTTCAAACGCCGCCATCCCCTCAGGTATTTTAATGCGGGCATCCCAGTTATTGCGTTAAGAACTAAAGAACATGATCTTATAGCAAAACAAGGTTCCGAATCATCTCCTTTGATGCGAGACCAGCCTCTACAGCATCCGCAAAATGGCATCTTCCATGAAAATCTTGCTGCTTCCCAGCATGATCTTGCTGCTTCTCATCCTGATCATGCTGATTCCGGGGGTTCCACGCACCGATGATCCTGCCATCGTGAAATCGGAGTTTATCGGCGAGACGGCAACGACTCCGCAGGTTCATGCTTCCACGATCGCAGAAACCGAAACAGGATTGGCGGCGGCATGGTTCGGGGGCACGAGGGAGAAAAATCCGGATGTGGGGATCTGGCTTTCCCTTTATCAGGATGGCAAATGGAGCACCCCGGTCGAGGTCGCCAATGGCGTGCAGCCCGACGGGAGCCGGTATCCAAGTTGGAACCCGGTGCTGTTTCAGCCGGAGGGAGGGCCGCTGATGCTTTTCTACAAAGTCGGACCCTCTCCGGATGCCTGGTGGGGTATGCTCATCACGTCGGAAGACGGAGGCCAAACCTGGTCGGAACCACGACGTTTGCCGGATGGCATTCTCGGACCAATCAAGAACAAGCCGATCCAGCTAGCCAACGGCGACATCCTTGCTCCGACGAGCACCGAACATGACGGCTGGCGCGTCCATTTCGAGCGTTCCAGCGATCTGGGAGAAACCTGGGAGGCCACGCCTCCCGTGAATCAGGATTTGCCCATCCAGGCCATTCAGCCAAGCTTTTTGCAACACCGTGACGGGCGCCTTCAGGCAATAGGACGCACGCAGCAGGATCGGATCTTTACGATCACGTCCGCCGACAGCGGACGTACATGGGGCGAAATGACCCTGCTCGACCTCCCAAACCCCAACGCCGGAACCGATGCCGTCACGCTGGCCGACGGGCGGTTTCTGCTCGTTTACAACCACGCCCGCAGTAAAAAAGGAGATTGGGATTCCGGGCGCAAGGTTCTCAATGTAGCCCTCTCGGAAGATGGCGTGACATGGCAGGCCGCCCTCGTGCTCGAAAACGAGGCAGGACAGGAGTTCTCTTATCCAGCCGTTATCCAGACCACGGACGGCATGGTTCATATCACCTACACCTGGAAACGTCAGCGCATCCGTCATGTCGTTCTTGACCCTGACAAGCTGAAGCTGCGCCCGATCATAAACGGAGCATGGCCGGAATAAAACGCTCAGAGGCTGTCTCTGACTAACCTGGAACGCAGCGCGGACGGCAGAGAACCCTTCTTGCCGGGCCGCCTGCCATTGGCGTTACATAGACTCTCAACTTCCCCCAAGATGACACTTCGGGAAGGGAATGCCGCTTCCTGAGCCGTCGTGTCATGCCGACATGTTAAACAGATACCGTGTGATAAATTTCTTACAATCGTGTAAGGTTTTGGCTCAATGCAAGCGCCTCCAAGCTGTCATAAAGGCGCAGGCATTCATAGGGCTTCCAACGCATCTCCCTTCTCTCCTCTGACGCGACTTGCTCTTGCTTGAGGCGCAACCTGCAAAACTGATTGAACGGCCGCTCCGCAGCGCCTACCTTGCGTGCAGTATTTGTGAATTCATGCTCAGGCGCTGAAAAATTTACAGCGGCTGCGGACCAAGGACACAGGCGTGGGCAACCTGTACGATCAAGAAGTCTCAGTGTATTGTCGTCGTTAAAGTGACGGCTCCTGTTCGCTATCCGGTTTAACGATCAGCTCTGGTTCGGCGGCTACTTCGGCGGTTCCCATCCCGAACGTGTTCTTTGCCTGGGTGCATCGTCTTCCACCACAAACGATGCTGTTTAACTCCTACAGTTTTCTGATTTTTTTCCCGATGGTAGTGGCGGGCTATTATGCCCTCTCCCCTCGCCATCGGTGGGTGCTGCTGCTGGCGGCCAGCTACTACTTTTACATGTGCTGGAAGCCGGAGTACATCGTGCTTGTCTTCCTGTCAACGCTGATTGATTATGGCGCAGCGCTGGCGATGGGCCGGTTTGAGACCAGAAAAGCGCGCCGACCCTACCTGCTGCTGAGTCTGACGAGCAACCTGGGTTTACTCTTTACCTTCAAGTACTTCAACTTCTTCAGCAATTCCGTTAACGCCCTCTTTGAGTCGTTCAATATATTTGCCCACGCGCCCACCTTCGATCTGCTCTTGCCGGTGGGGATTTCTTTCTACACCTTTCAAACCCTGAGCTATTCGATTGATGTCTACCGGGGCCGTCAGGCTCCGGAGCGTCATTTCGGCATCTTTGCCCTCTACGTATCTTTCTTCCCCCAACTGGTCGCCGGACCCATCGAACGCTCGGAACGGCTGCTGCCGCAGTTCCGGCAGGAACACGTGTATGACTACCGGCGCGTGGTGAGCGGGCTTCAGCTCATGCTCTGGGGCCTGTTCAAGAAGGTGGTTATTGCCGACCGGCTTGCCGTCTACGTCAACGCTGTCTATAACCAGCCCGGCGAGCACTTCGGGCTGCACGTGCTCATTGCTTCGTACTTCTTTGCCTTCCAGATCTACTGTGACTTTTCAGGGTATTCCGATATGGCTATCGGGGCTGCCCGGGTAATGGGATATGACCTGATGATCAACTTCAGGCAACCTTACTTTGCAAAGTCGATCCGTGAGTTCTGGGCGCGATGGCATATTTCGCTTTCCACCTGGTTCCGGGATTACCTGTATATCCCGCTCGGTGGAAACCGGGTTTCCAGAGAAAGGTGGTTCTTCAACCTGTTTGCCGTGTTTGCCATCAGTGGCCTGTGGCACGGCGCAAACTGGACTTTCATCATCTGGGGATCGCTTCACGGCTTGTACCTGATCGGCGGCGTCCTGGCCGATGAAGTGCGCGACCGACTTGCCTTTCACTCCGAGATCCCGGCCAATATGAGAGCAGCAGGATTTGTTCTGCCTCCCTGGTTCCGGAAAGGGTTTCAAATTGCGCTCACGTTTCACCTTGTGCTCCTCGGCTGGGTATTCTTTCGGGCCGGTTCGGTTTCAGATGCCTTTGTGTTGCTCCGGAATCTATTCCTGTTTTCCGCTGACGGGCTTCAAGTCAGCCTTCCAAACTTTGGCGCAACGGAACTTGTCATTTCGCTGGCCGCACTTGGACTGATGGAAGGCGTTCATGTCATTGAACGGCGCAAAACCCTGGAGTCGTTTTTCTCAGGCAGGCCGCGGTGGATGCGCTGGATGTTCTACACGGGCCTTGTTGCGATCGTGCTCGTTCTCGGGAAAAGCGAAGCGCAAGACTTCATTTATTTCCAATTCTGAAGCGATGCAAAGACCGGCGCACTTATCCAGACAAAAAGCCTCGCTGAAACTGCTGTATATGCTGGGGCTGGCGAGCTTTGCTGTGTTTCTCGTCGTGCAGTCGCCCGATTTGATGGGTCTTGCGACGGTTACCACAACCGAATACGGAGGCTTGTACCTGGACGCCAAGATCGACAGGTTCAAGATCCCCCTGCCGCCCACGCCGGAACCGCTGCCCGCGAATCCTGCCCTGGAGGCGGATGACTACCGCATCTTTACGGTAGGCGACAGTTTTTTCGGCCTGGATCTGGGCTATTACGATTTCTCTACGCAACTGGCCCAACGGCTGGAGCAGCCCGTGCATTATCTGGGACACGTCAGGCAAGCGCCTTTTGCAGCGCTCACTTCGTCGACGCGCCGGAGCCGCCCTGTGGCAGTCGTTCTCGAAGTCCTGGAAAGAGATATGGCGCAGGTGTTTACCGAGGTTTATCCTCAGAATTTGCCGCCTCCGTCGAAGTTCAGGGAAACCGGCTCAGGCAGAGAACTGAACGAGGAAACCGTTTTTCTGCCGCTTGAGAGGCTTTCCAGGTTCAACGAGCTATGCGCCTATTTTTTGAAACGCAACCGCCTGTCCTTCTTCCTCTCCTCCCGCTATGAAACGTTCATGTTTGAACGGTACGGAAAAATCAGTCCCCGTATCGGCGCCTATACCACAGACCCGCCCATGCTGTTTGTCCGAAACACCATAACGACGGGTCTGCCGGGGACGTTTTTCTACCACCACACAGACAGTCTCATCAACCGCGTCGCTGATAACATTGCAGCAACACGGGACAGCCTGCGGCTCCACTACAATGCGGCGTTTGTTTTCCTCCCGATCCCTAACAAGATCACAGTCTACCACGAACGGGTGACGGATCGTGCGTATGACAACCTACTGCCCCGGCTCTATGATGCTCTGGAAGAACGCGGGGTCGCCGTAGTGCGCCTCTACAGTCCGTTTCGTCAGCACCCGCGCCCTGTGTATTATGCCTCCGACATACACTGGAATGCAGAGGGAATGTCCATTGCGCTCGACCAGGTCACAGCAGCGCTGGATTCGCTCGCCGCCAGGGAAAGTGTTCCAGGCGCCCGGCTTGCAAGCAATCGCCACCCGGCGGACAAATTGTAACTTGTTACATTATTTTCATAACGTCAGGAAGCTCCGGAAGCGCTTTCGATGTATATTGAAGAAAACATGAAGGCCCCACCTTTTGTAAACCACTACCTCCATGAATTACACCTCCATGGCCATCGAGCGGATGATTAATCTGGCGTGCGACTATGGGTTGATTAATGACTACCGCCTTTCCCCTGCAAGCATCGAGATCCGGCACAGAATCGGAACGGTGCGGCTCAATCCGGAGGAGGCGCGTTTCTACCTGCGGGGCCTCCTGTTCGGCTACGACAAGGGAAAAATCCGCAGAAAATAGCGCGGCTCAAGTAGTTGGAGCGACACCTAAAAGCATGAAGCGAGGACGCCGGAGCGACGCATTGCCTGAAATTGGCGCGTCGCTCCGGTATCCTCGCTTTGTTTGCAGCCTAACCGGGTGTCTCTCCTCACGCCCGGTCAGGCGCGGCTCTCTTCTTCCAGCAATTATTTGGGAGCTGCGATGATCTCAAAGTGGACCGTCACTTCATCGCCCGTCTTGAGGTTCAGAAAGGCAGGCGGCTTGATCCCGTAGTTGGTCATCAGCAGCGGCGTGCTTCCCGTATACTGGATGCGACCGTCAGGCAGCTTCTTGCCCTGAACTTCCATGGCGACATCTTTCGTAACTCCTGCAATGGTAAGCTGGCCGGTCGTCTGCAACTTGAACTCGCCCCCGGCGCCAGGCACGGGTGTAGCTTTCACCAGTTTGTACTGAACGTTCGGGGAATCATTGGACTTCAGGATGCCGATCGTACGCTTGGTCATAACGGCATTTCCGCAATCGAGTGCCTCGACCGGGATGGTAGCCTCAACCTTGACCACGTTTGCGTTGTCCGTCGACTCAGACTGCACATAGCCGCTAAGCTCCGGGGTTTCGCACTTCCAGTCATGCAGGGACGAAGTGCCGTCGAGCCAGAGTTTGCTTCCTGTCTGGAAATCAGCCTGAACCTGCGCCGATGCCGTTGTCCAGCCGGAAACAACGAGCAAAGCTGCGAGCAAAAAACCATACGCCATCGTGCGACGTTCTCTCATGATACTCCTCCTTATTGTGTGTCAACTCCTGTTGGAATGCTATAAAAAGCGGTATGCCTTCGTAATGCCTGCGGCAGCCAGGATGCATCTATCTCAAAATAAATGCCACCTGCCTGAACGCGCTGAAAACAGCTTTTGTGTCCACAGAAACATACACTCGCTTGCGTCGAGCGCAGACGAACGCGAACACCTGTTGCCCACAGCCTTACTCCCCCCCTTCGCTTTCTACCCATTGCACCGCATGTTGCATCAACTCCGAAGCGGTTCCGAGGTTCAATTTGCCTTTGATGCGGGCGCGGTAGGACTCTACCGTTTTGACGGAAAGATGCAGGCGTTCCGCAATGTCGCG
>CBDUBU010000107.1:0-12551 GCA_965365465.1 uncultured Rhodothermaceae bacterium | reverse complement strand
CTGTCGATGCCGGGGATGCCTCCTCTTTTTGTGTGGGCGGTGAGGTCGTAGAAAGACTAGTCTTCAAATCTGCGGCGCTGCCTGTCGTCTGGAGCGTCGCGCCTGCTTCAGGAAGGCGAAAGTCGTCGGAAGCCTCTTCTTCAAACGGAGCCAACGGCATGGGCGCCAGAGGCAGTATAATCTGTTGTTCGGCATCGGCGGGCGGCAGCGTCTCCGGGGAGACGCCGTCCGGGTTTTCTGCTGTTTGTGTTTCTGCATCACGCTCTCGCCCGGCGGCGCTGTTCGAGATAGGCAAATTATCCTTGCCTTCCGGAAGGCAGGCAGGGTCCACAGCCAGCGATTCCACCGTTTGCGCTGCCGGCGCCGGATCGGCATCCGGTTGCAAGCCTGACAGGAACGTTGCAAATGCAGCGTGCGGCTCGGAACCGTGCGCCGGAACAGGGGCGCCATAGCCGGCAGGGCGCAAATCCGGTTGTGGAGAAGGAGGCAAGGAGGTAAGTTGCATACTACCGGAGCTTTTTGAGTGGTTCGGCATACGCCGTTTGAGGGCGAAAAGGTAGGATTCTTATAAAGGAAGGCGCTTGTTACCCGCTGGGAACCTGAGCGCCGCTCCGGGCCAGTGAATCAGCCTCGGAAGGTTCAGGACTTCTCCGTGCGGCATCCGGATACAACTGGTTCTGGACGAACCGGGCTGCCTGATTAGGCTGCATCGCCTGAAGCAAGCGCACGCGATTCCGTCCTGATGCCTTCTGGTAGAGCGTTTCCAGCGAAGCCACATCGAGTTGCTGAAGGATGGCCCGGAGCTCCTTGTCCTCCAGTTTGGAAAGCGCAGCGCTCAGATCCGCTACATCAATTTGTTTTTCGTTCTTTTTTTCTGGTTGTGTCTTGGGTTTGGCAAGTTGTTCACCGAGTTTTTTCTCTATGCTATCTGCACGGATGATCGCGTCATGCAAGCTTTTTTCCCGCATCCGGAGGGAATCGCGAAGGGCTGCCATCTGCTGGCGTGCGGCTTCAACCACCTCAAGGGAGGGGGCGACCGACGTGTCGCCCAGGATGAGCAGCACCGAATCGAGTGCAGCCTCCGGCAAGTTGAGGGAATCAGCCGCAAACATTCGCTGCAAGGAATCCAATCGCGTGGTGTCGGCGGCTGCCATGAGGCTATCCAGGTGCATACGCGCCTCCTCGGCCCGGTCGGGGGCCACAGATGGCAGCGCGAAATAAAACCCGATCAGTCCGGCAGCGAAAGAAAACAGACTCACCGCGACGGCGATCAATACCTTCTTCATATGTAGGGGGCCTGTTTCTTCCTGTAGAAGCCGGCAATGGCTTGCTCATCGAGAAAGGCCATTTCGGCAGACTCCTGTTCCTTCAAATGCTCCGTTTCTTTCCGGTCGTGCAGAGTCTGGAGCGCTTCTTCCGCCTGTTTTCGCTGGACCAACTGTTCGCGGGCCTGCGCTTCGAGCTTGCGCAGGCGTTCCAGTTGCTGTTGCGCCTCTTCATAGGCGCGCCGGGCATCCTGGCGAAAGGCGTCGTACTGTCTGAGTGCTTGCGGCCCGATGGTCTGTCCCCCAACTCCTTTGCTGACGAGTTCACAGAGGCGCTGGTGCGCCTGCTCGACGCAAGCTTCCTGCGCCACACGCTGTTGAACCCGGTGCGTGAGTACGTCTTCAGCACGTTCGACTTCGTGATGGCGCAGCCGGAGCACGTTTTCCAGAGGGAAAGAGAATTTTTTTCCTGCCATTGCAGCCTTTCCGGGCGATTAAGACGGTTCGGGTGACAGTCGGAACCTCTGGCAAACGTCCGGCCAAACAGAGTCGATGGAGGGATTATCGCGCCGGTTTCTTGAGAATCTGATCGAGCGTGTGGAATGGGTCGGCGGCGTCTGCTTCATGCACGCGCTGGCGGAGAAAGGCCGTCAAGCCTTCGGATGCAACGACGGCGCGGTCGATAGCGGCATTGGACCCTTTCTGATAGGCGCCGATGCGGATCAGGTCCTCGGCGTCCCGGTAGGCAGCCAGGAGCGAACGGGCTTCGTCAGCGATGGCCCGCTTTTCCGGTGAAATCAGTCGCGGCATCACACGGCTTACGCTGTGCAGAATGTCGATGGCGGGAAAGTGATTGGCCTGGGCCAGCTTGCGCGAGAGCACGATATGGCCGTCGAGGATGCCGCGCACGGCATCGCCGATAGGCTCGTTCATGTCGTCTCCATCGACGAGGACCGTGAAGATTCCGGTGATGCTGCCCCGCGACCCGGAGCCGGCCCGCTCCAGCAGGCGCGGAAGCAGGGCAAAGACGCTGGGCGTATAGCCGCGCGTGGTGGGAGGCTCCCCGACGGCAAGACCGATTTCTCGCTGGGCCATCGCCACACGAGTCACCGAGTCCATCATCAGGAGGACATCTTTTCCCTGATCGCGGAAATACTCGGCAATAGCTACCGAGACGCTGGCGCCTTTTACCCGGCTCATGGCGGCCTGATCTCCGGTTACCGCCACGACCACCGACCGCTGAAGCCCTTCTTCGCCGAGGTTGTCGGTGATGAATTCCTGAACTTCGCGCCCACGTTCGCCGATCAGCCCGATCACGTTGACATCGGCGCGCGCCCGGCGTGCGATCATTCCCAGCAGGGTGCTTTTGCCTACGCCGGAGCCTGCAAAGATGCCGACACGCTGCCCCTTGCCGAGTGTCAGGAACGAATCGATAGCACGAACTTCCGTTGCGAGCGGCGTGTCGATCATGCGGCGCTGGAGCGGCGAAGGAGGCTCGCTGTGGACCGGCTGCTCGTCGGTGAGCGTGAGCGGGCCTTTCCCGTCGAGCGGTCGCCCGTTGGCATCGATGACGCGCCCGAGCAGGGCCTCGCCCACGCGAACCGTGAGGGGAAGGGTAGACCGTTCAACCAGGCATCCAGCCCGCAAGCCGACGGTTTCTTCCAGCGGCATCAGCACCGAGGTGCGACCGCGCACCCCGACGACTTCGGCCTTGATCCGACGGCTGTTCGGGCGTTCGTTTTCGTAAATATGGCAGAGTTCGCCGACGGCAGCGTTGACTTCGCTGGCTTCAACCAGCAGTCCTACTACCGACTGCACCTTTCCGAACCGGATCGACCTGACAGGCTCCGACCGGATCTGTTTCAGGCAATGATCGAGAAATTGCGCCATGCTGCTATCGCTCCTTTTTCTTGTCGCTTCTGGATTGCACGGCGGTCAGGAGTCCGATGCGGCTTTTCAGCGCATCGATCATTTCCTTCTCGATGTGCCGGATCATGGCGACAGGAGACTGCACGAACCAGTCTCCCTGTTTCAACTCGGGGTTCGGCTCCCAGCGAAGACTGGCATGGAGAGATTCAAGCTGTTCGACTGTGCCTGCTTCTTGCAACCGGAGAAAGTCGACAGGGTGAAGCGACACTTCAATCAGGCCGCTGCCTGCCATTTGCTCGATGGACTCGCTGATGGTGCGGGCGGAAACACCCTTGATGCCGGAGGGCAGCGGCGCATCCAGGATGGCCTGCGCGACCTCGAAGGCGAGGTTGACCAGCGCCGGTTCCGCGTCCGTGATGAAGGACGCGCAAAGTTCGTGCAGGCGGCGAACGTCGTTCTGGATGGTTTGGGCCACTTCCTCGAATTCTACTTCCAGCGCCTCCCGCGCGGCGGCATACCCCTCCTCATAGGCTTCTTCCCTGGCCCGTGCGACCTCCGCTTCCATCTGTTCCTGCCAGGAAGGCTTCAGTTGATCGCCGGGTGTTCCTGCATGATCTGTGGTCTCGGTCGGCTTGCCGGTGTATTCCGATGCATCCACACGAACAGGTTGTAATGGCGTGAACTCGACAGGAGCGATCTCGACAGGGGTAGGGTCGAGGCGCGCCTGTGCGTGCCTGAGAATGCCTTTCAGCCGGTAAGCATTGCCGGCTTCTTCTTGCGACTCCTCGCTGAAAACGCGCCGGCCCGGAATCCGCAACGGTATACCATGATGCAACTCCGGCTCTGAAAAGACGGGTAGGTCCTCTTCGATTGAGCGGTGCTTGAGGATGCGCGATGTGGAAGCCGGTTGGTCCATCAAGGGAGAGAATGGGGTGGGGAGGGGCGCTACATGAGCACATCCTGACCGGAGCGGGACAGCGTGATTTCTTCCTGTTCTTCCAGGCTTTGCGCGGTGTCGATGATTTTCCGCTGCGCCTCGTCTACGTCGCGGACGCGAACAGGACCGAGCAATTCCATTTCTTCCTGGATCAGGGCAGCAGCGCGTTCGCTGACGTTGCTCAACAGCTTCTTTTTCAACTCTTCCGAGGCCGCCTTCAGGGAAAGGGCTAGGTCGCGCTGCTCCACTTCAACGAGAATGCGTTGCAGGTCGCGGTCGTTGAGATGGACGAGATCGTCGAAGACGAACATGAGGCTCTTGATCGAATTTGCCAGTTCCTGATCGCGGTCACGGATCGCATCGATGATGATGCGCTCGGAAGCGCGGCTGGTGCTGTTAAGTATTTCAGCGACCTTTTCGATTCCACCCGTTGCGCTCAGTTCGGCGCCGAAGACCGCGCCGATCTGCTGGCGGATCACCTCCTCGATGTCGCGCAGCAGTTCCGGGGAGGTTTTTCCCATCGTAGCCAGCCGGTACATAATTTCACTCTGCAATTCGGGCGGCAGGGTGGCGATAATGTCGGCGGCCTTGCGCGGGTTGAGGTGCGCGAGAATAAGCGCCGCCGTCTGGGGATGCTCGTTCTGGAGGAAATTGGTAAGCTGGGCCGTCTCGACGGTTTGCAGCAGGTGGAAGGCCGAAACCTCCATGGCCGCTTCGATGCGCATCAGGATTTCTTCTGCGCGACGGGGGCCGAGCGCCGTTTCCAGCGCCTCCCGCGCAAAGGTCACGCCGCCCTGCGCGATGTAATCCTGGGCCATGCTCAGGTCGCGGTATTCGAGCAGCACGCCCTCTACATAATCGCTCGACACGTTGCGCATCCGTGCGATCTCGATGCTGATGCGTTCCACTTCATCATCGTGGAGCGACTTGAGCACGCGGGCCGCCGCCTCCGTGCCGACGGCGATAAGCAGGATGGCTGCTTTCTGCGTGCCTGTCAGGCTATTCGTAGAGGGCGTCGGGACAACTGATGCTTGTTCTGCTGTAGACATAGCTGCAATCAACGTTCAGGGTCAGCGCCTTCAGGCTTTGGCGTCGCTAGCCATCCAGGAGCGGATGAGGTCGGCGGTGTCAGCCGGTCGTTCCAGCACCTGCTTCTTGATTTCTTCGTACATCAGGTGCTTGGCCTTCAGGCGTTTTTTTGCATCCGGGGAGAGCTTGCTGGTATACACGTCATCGAGGAGGACCAACTCTTCCTCGTCGCCTCCGACAAGCTGGTTGATGCCCCCCGGTCCTGACAGGGCGCTGCTCATGCCGTCGCCCCCAAGTTCTTGCCGTCGCTGCCCGCCGGTGAGGGCCATGCCTGTGCCTTGCTGGGCCGCAGCCGTAACCCGCCGGCCGGCAGAGCGAATCAGCCAGACCGCGAGCGCGAGCGCAACGGCCATAAGGCCGTAACGGAGGTATAACTGAAATTCCTCGCTTTTGCGCTGATCGCGGATCTCGGCGGCAAGCTGGTCATCCACGCTGGTATCGAAACGAGTCTGGTGGATGGCAAAGCGGTCGCCGCGTTCCGGATTGAACCCGACGGCGTTCTGGACAAGGGATTCGATTTCAGCGATTTCTGCATCCGGGTAGGGAGCGATCTCAGGCAGCGCCTCCGGCTGGTCTGCCGGGGGCGGCGTTTTCTTGTAGTTGAGAATGACGGATACCGTCAGGTAGGAAATCTCTCCTGCATTTTTTTCCGACCGTTCTCGCGTCCGGCTCAGTTCGTAGTTGCGGACGGAAGAGTTGGCATTGCCGGCATCGGGTCCGCCTTCTTCTTCCAGTCGCTCCTCGCTTATGACCGTGGCGCTTTCGGGGTCTATCAGTTCGCGTTCGGCCACAGTGCGGTTGAAGTCAAGGGTAGCGGAAACACGGACGATGGCGTTGCCGGCTCCCAGCACCCGGTCAAGCATGGACTGACCTTGCCCCGTCAGATGCGTCTCTACGGCGGTCTGCATACGCAACTGGTTGGCGCTGGTCATTATATCCTGGTTCTTTGCGTCCGGGTTGGAAAGCAGATTGCCGCGCGTATCCAGGATGGTAACGTCCTGCTGCGCCATGCCTTCGACGGCGCCCGCCACGAGTGCTGTGATGCCCTCGATCTGCTCTGTAGAAAGGCGCGAGCCGCCGTTGAGTTGGAGCACGACCGAGGCGCTGGGCTGCGTCTGCGTCTCCCGAAACGGAGAGCGTTCCGGGATCACCAGGTGAACGCGGCACAGCTCGACCTGCCGGACGCTGGAGATCGTACGCGCCAGTTCGCCCTCCAGGGCGCGTTTCAGGTTCAGCTTCTGCATGAAATCCGTCATGCCCAGCGTGCCCTTGTCGAAAAGTTCGTAACCCACCGGGCCTTCCGAGACGATTCCTTCACCGGCGAAACGCAGTCTCAGTTCGTACACGTCTTCGCGCGGTACGAAGATCGCCGTGCCGTTTTCGCGTAGATCGTATTTGATGCCGTCGGCTTGAAGAGACTCGACCACTTTGTTGGCGGCTGTCGGGTCGAGACTGCCGAAGAGAATGGCATAGTCCGGCTGTCCGGCCCAGTAGGCCACACCAGAGAGCAACGCGACGCCTCCCAGAAGGACCGCTGCCAGCGCCGCTTTTTGTCCAGGCGAGAGGCGGCTCAGGAACTGTTTTATATTTTGCAAAAAGGGGTTCATCCCGGTGGGGGTAGGGCGGCTGAAGCGAGGTTATTCCAGTTTCGGAAAGGTTACACCTGCATCCGCATCAGTTCCTGATAGGTTTCCAGCATCCGGTTTCGCACTTCGGTCATAAGCTGGAAGGAAAGTTTGGCCTGGTTCATGGCAATCATCACCTCATGCACATTCTCCTGCTCGCCTGCGACGAAAGAGGAAATCTGGCCGTCCGCTTCTTTCTGCGCCATATCGACCTTGTCTATGGCTTCCGAAAAGGCATCGCTGAAGTGGAGGCCCTGCGAGCCGCCTGCCCCTTCGGATCGGCCCGGCTGCGGCAAGGCGCGAGGGCCGTCGGCGCCTCCGAACTGCGTATCTCTGATCCGCTGTAGTTGTGTAATGGTCATGGCTGCGTCAGGGGCCGGTGGTTTCAGGAACGTAGGTTCAACCAACGAGGTCGAGCCGCGAGCCGACAGCGCCGGCCTGTGGGGGCTGTGCGCTGCGAATTGGGCCGTACAACCGCAGCGTCATAGCAGGTGAAGCAGGAAAATACCGGTCAATCATGTTCTGCTCGGCTGCGGAGAGCACGCCTGTCTGCCTGGACGTTTCGGCGGCCGGCCGGCCGGCGGCAGTCGGGCTGGTCGGAGAAGCCGCCTGCGCCGGTTTTGCGTCGCTGGTTTGCGTCGCACGCAGGTAAGGATTGACAGGGCCGTACGGGTTGATGCTATTTATCATGATGTCTCTCAGCGGAAAAATGCGGGCTGCCGCCTCTGTCTCAGATTTCGAGGGTTCGCTTGACCATTTCTTTGGCTGCCTGGACAGCCGTGAGGTTGGCTTCGTAGATACGGTTTGCCGATATCATCCGGGCCATTTCCTCAACCACGTTCACATCAGGGTACTGAACGTAGCCGTTTGCATCTGCGTGCGGGTGGGTCGGATCGTATTCCGCACGGAGGCGCACCTCATCCTGCACCTCGGTCAGGGGTCCGAGGTCGGCTTGCGGCAACTGGCGTCGGAGCGAAGAGCCGCTCAGGTGTTCCTGCCGCTGCTGCTGCAAGTCTGTCTGGATCTGACTCAGCATATCGTTGAAGCGGGTATAGCTTGAGCCGGGAGCCATCTGGACGGCGCGTT
The DNA here is from genome assembly GCA_965365465.1 of uncultured Rhodothermaceae bacterium. Lineage (GTDB taxonomy): Bacteria > Bacteroidota > Rhodothermia > Rhodothermales > DASSAV01 > CBDUBU01. Next base: position 4,680 of record CBDUBU010000107.1, on the reverse strand, counting down.
TGATGGCATACGGCGTCCCTTCGGCCGTGCGCGTGGTGGTCGCGTTGGCAATATTCTCCGAAGCAGCGCCCATCGCCACGCGCTGCGCCTCCATGCCGCGTGCAGCGGTTCTGAATACCGAAAAGAACCTGTTGGAGATAAGCATGTCGTAGGCCGTCGGTTTAGCGTGTTTTGCTTTCGGGAAGGCGTGTAGCAAAGGCCGCGCCCGTTATCAGCCGGGGCGCCCGGTAATGCCTGTGCGCATGAGGTCGAAGTGGTCGCGGAGCGCCCGCGTCGTCAGTTGCGTGCGCATCTGGGTATCGGCCAGGCCCATCAGTTCGTCTTCGAGCAACGGCGGCCCGTCTTCCACATCAACCCGCGCCTTGACCTCGCTCATATCGCGGGGGCTGGCTACTTCGTGCATCGATTGCTGCAGTTGCTCCTCGAACGAGACGGAAAGGCGCTTGAAATCGGGCGTATCCAGGTTGGCGATGTTGCTGGTGTGGGCTTCGAGCCGCCAGGTGTATGCCTGCATGGCGTGCCTGAGCATCCCGATTTTGGCTGTTTCCATACGTCTGAACCGGAAATATTGTGTGGTTGAAGTATGCCTGTTATCAACCACCGTGCCAGCGAACAGGAGAAGCCTGCCCGTGGCGTCGCACGCCTTCAAGGCAGGGCAGGGTGGGGCGCAAAAGCTGTTTGCCCTGCGAGGGACAGGAAAAGGTTTGCACAGGCCCGCAGGAAAACGGAAAAACGGACAGAGCAGGGGAAAGAATTGCCGGCGGGCGGCGGCAGCCACGCCTGTTATAATCATTACTGCCGATGCGCCCGTGGCATATGTTTTGTTTGGGCTACGAAGAACCTATCATGTGTCACGGAAGCTATGTCAGCGCAACCCTTTATTGATTACGAGCAGACAGATTCCCAGGTCCATGAGCGTGCGCTCGCGGATCTGGCGCACGTGCTTTCGCACCGGTTGCGGGGGCTGGTGGCGAGCATCGAGGGGTTCACGGACCTGCTTGCCGATACACTGGGAAGCCGGGAGCAGCGTGATCTGGCGCTGCGCATTTTTGAGGGCGCAGCCCGCATCGAGCACATCCTCGCGGACCTGCATCTCTACAGCCGTCCGATCCAACCCGTCACGACGCCGCTCGGAACCGATTACCTGACAGGGGACCTCCTTTCCATGCTCGACGAGCCGGATCGAAGCCGGATCAGGGTGGAAGAGCGTTCAGAAGGGCCGCAAAACGTCCTGGTGGATCCCCTGCTGATCCGGCAGGCGCTGCTCGTCCTCGTGCAAAACGCGCTCGATGCCACAGCCAGACAGGGGACGGTGCTTTTGCGCATCGTCAAAAACCCCTGGGATGACTCCGTCTGTTTCGAGGTATGGAACGAGGGGTGCATCGTCATCGACCGCGCCGCAGAGCAAGTATTTGAACCCTTCTTCACGACGAAAGCCCAGAATCTGGGCGTGGGTCTGTCTATCGCGCGGCGCATCGTGGAGGCGCACGGCGGTACGCTTCATCTCTCTTCCAACCATCCTGACGACGGCGTCTGCTTTTCGCTTTGCATTCCTGTTGTTACAGATAGCATGGATGGCTTGTTCGGATCCTGAAATACGCCTATCATGTGAAAGCCTCTGGCGGTGCCTTCCTGCTTCCGCAATAGGGTCTGTCTGGTAGACTGCCCGGCAGGTCGAAGTCAGGGTGGACGCGAGCAAGCCGTGAGTGCCTGCCGTTCTTTGTGTACAGAAGCCGGATGATAGGATGGATTGGGTCCTCGACGCATCATCCCGACGACTGCCGGGCTGAGCGCTTTCTCTCGCCCCTGTCATTCCAGGCTTTTGCTATTTTATCAAACCGTCTCTGCGGGTTTAACGGAAGGCGCTTTGCTTCTTTCATTTTTGTGAATCGGTGCTTCATGGATCAGCAGCCACAGATACTGTTTGTTGACGACGAACAATTGCTCCACAGCCTGTTCGAGCGGCTTTTTTCGCGCCATGGCATTAAAGTAACAAGTTGCACCAATGCCGTGCAGGCGATGGAGGAACTCAGAAAGCAGGAGTACGACCTCGTCGTAACGGATTTTATGATGCCGGACGTAGACGGACTGGAACTGCTTGCCCATATCCGAAAGGAGTATCCCCAGACGAAAGTGATTATGATTACGGCGCACGCCAACGTGCAGCACGCCGTCCGGACGATGCAGATCGGCGCCATTGATTACATCCCGAAACCCTTTTCGACCACGGAACTCGTGGATCGTGTGCAGAAATGCCTCGCGCATCAGGAGGAAGAACGCCCCTCCGAGCCAGTCAAACAGAGGAAAAGCCGGGCTAAAAAGGGTGCTCCGAACCTGGAGTACGTAGGCGAACATCCGAGCATCGAGAAGCTCAAAGGGTTGTTGCCGCTTCTGGCGCGAAACAAGGCGCCCGTATTCATCCAGGGAGAAAGCGGAACCGGGAAAGAGATTCTGGCCCGGCTCATCCACAACATGAGCGACCGGGCAGACGGGCCTTACGTGACCATCAACTGCGCGAATCTGCCGCGCGAACTGGTCGAAAGCCACCTCTTCGGACATCGGAAAGGCGCTTTTACGGGCGCGATAGAAGACATGACCGGGGCGTTCGAACGGGCCGACGGTGGAAGCCTGCTGCTCGACGAGATCACGGAGGTGGATCTGCCGGTGCAGGCCAAACTGCTGCGGGTGTTGCAGGAGCATGAGTTTCAGAAGGTGGGCGCTCCTGAAACGCAAAAGGTGAATGTCCGCGTGATCGCAACCAGCAACCGGAATCTGGGCGAGGCCATCGCAAAAGGCATCTTCCGGGAAGACCTGTATCACCGCCTCGCCGTGTTTCCTCTCACCGTGCCGCCCTTGCGCGAGCGTGTGTCGGATGTGCCGCTGCTTGCCGGCCACTTCGTCGAGAAGTACTGCGAGTTGTACGGGCTGCCCCGAAAGCAGATGGCGCCGGACCTGGTGCGGCAGTTTCAGGTTTACGCATGGCCGGGCAACGTACGGCAGCTCGAAAACCTGGTGCAGCGCGGTGTGCTGCTTTCGGCAGAGCGTGATACGGTGGAACAGGAAGACGTGTTCAGCAACTTCTTCTCCGACGCAGAACCGGCCGCACAGTCGGGAGATCCGATGGGAGGCGCTGCGATGCAGACCATCGAGGACATGGAGCGCTACATGATTATGCAGGCACTCGAGGAGACCAACAACAACCAGCAGCTTGCGGCTGAACGGCTCGGCATCAGCGCCCGAACCATTCGCAACAAGCTGCGCAAGTACCGGGAAGACGGTTTTCTCTCCTGAGGGGCGCTTACAGGTCGCTGCCGGAATTTGGCTTCAGGTCGGTGGCAATCTTCTCGGCCACCTTCGCCAGCACTTCCGGCTGGCTGTAGTAGCCTTCCTGAATGCGCTTGAGCATATCCGCCGAGCGCTGCTCGCTCAGCGGCGGGATGCCCAGCAGCGCCTTGCGTGCAAAGTCGATCCCCTCCGTTTTCTGGGCTTGTGCTGCCGTGCGCGCCGCATCGGAAATCTCGACGCGATCCTGCTGGGGGGAAGATGGACGGGCTGCCTGATTCCGCCCTGAATCTGTCGCTTCAGCCTTGCTCGTGTTGGCGACCGATCCGCTTCTCAGCGAATCCGCCTGGCTCGAGTGGATGCTTGCATCACGGATTTTCATGACAGATACTGGTTTCTACTGCTATGGTAAAGAATATGACGCTGAATGAGGTATCGGACGCCGTAGCCAGAACTTAAATGCCTCTATGAAAAAAGGGTTCATCGGTGAAGACACGGCGGGGTTTCCGGTTAACCATGAACGTGCTCATGCAGGATGCCTTCCGGGCGGGGATGAGCGGCATAGGAGCGCTTGGCTTCCTTGAAGCGTACGAACCCTTCAAGCATCTGCGCCATTTGCTGTTGCCGCTCGGTCATAGCCTGCTGCAAATCGTGGTGCTGGCTTTTCATCAGCGCAGCGTAGCGTTCCCAATCAGGGTCCACCTCGGAGGCGTGTGCATAGCCGCGCAGTTGCGTGATCAGCGTTTCCCTTTCCTGCACCAGATTGAAAAAGGTGTTCAGGTCGTTTGACTTCAGCGCTCCGCACATCTGTTCGCCGGTGGCGTAAAGGTCGCGAAGCAGGTGGGGGGCGTAAGGTTGTTCCATCATAAAAGGCTGCTATGGCAGGGGAGCCGTAAAGAGACTGTCGGCGATCTAGTAGATGCGGCTGCTGTAGAAAAGGTTATTCAGATATTGCTGCTGGCTCTGCACGACGGAAACGGTCTGCTGGAGCACGGCAAACTGCTGCCGCAACTGGTTTTCACGGCGACCGAGGCGTTCGTCCCATTCCGTGATGCGCGTATCGAGGCGTTTGATGCGGTCGTCCAGGGTGTTCTTGCGTCCCTGAATGAGGCCGTCCGCGCCGGTAAACCCATCCAGCCGGGTTTCCAGGCGTTTTGCCAGCCCGTCCGAACCGGCAAACAGGCTATGCACCGCATTCGGGTTTTTCTTGACGGCGGCCAGAAGTTTTTCGGTATCCTTCAGCGCCAGCGTGCCGTCTTTACCGATTTCGATCCCGAGGTCTGTAATGGAGGCGGGACCGTCTGCCGGTTGGCTGGACACAGCCCTGACCATGTCGTTTCGCATTTCGTAGCGCAGGCGGGAAAACGAACTGTCGTTCGCAAAGTCGCCGCGCGTGCC
>CBDUBU010000106.1:0-12580 GCA_965365465.1 uncultured Rhodothermaceae bacterium | reverse complement strand
AGCCGTGAGTTCCGCTACGGTTTCGCCATAGTACTCGGTAATAAGCACTGCTCCCGGATTGCCGCGTATAAAGGTCAACAGATGTGCAAAGCCGGGCGCCTTGCGTGTTTGCTCAATGGCAACGCCGTCAAAAAGCTCTACTGCGGAGGGCCTTGTCTGCAGGATCGTCGTGACTGCTCGCAGCGCATCAGTTCGGGTCTGGAAATGCACCACGCCCAGCGCTGTTTGCTTCGGGCGAGAGACGAGCGAGATGGTTAACTCCGTGACAACCGCAAGTGTACCCTCGCTTCCACACAGTAATTTTGCAACATTTCGATCTTCGCCTTCCAGCAGGTGTTCCAACCTGTATCCACTGTTGCGACGCCAATGCCGGGGCGTGTCTCGTTTGATAATCTCTGCGTTGACCTCCAGCAAACGGCCCAGTTTGCGAAAGATTTGTCCCTCCAGTCCTTTTCTGCGCCCCCTTTGCTCCCACTCTTCCTTGCTGACGGCATGAACATCCATCGAGGAACCATCGGCGAGCAGGGTCCGGGCTGAACGCACATGGTTAATCACATTTCCATAGAGGATGGAATGCGTGCCGGTTGCGTTGTTGGCAAGCATTCCGCCCAGAGTGGCGCGGTTGCTGCTAGCCGGATCAGGTCCCACCATCAGATGATGGGGTTTCAGGGCTGCATTGAGATGGTCAAGCACGAGACCCGGCTGCACACGCGCCCACTGCTCTTCTGCATTTAGCTCAAGCAGGGCATTGATGTGTCTTGAAAAATCAATGACAAGAGAAGCTCCAACCGTCTGCCCGGCCAGAGAAGATCCTCCTCCACGGGGCAAAACCGGAATAGCAAAGCGGGAAGCTGTCTCTAGCGCTGCCTGAACGTCGTCGACGTGTCGGGGCAGCAGAACGCCTACAGGCTCTATCTGGTACATACTCGCGTCCGTTGCATAGAGCGCGCGCGTCATGGCGTCCGTCCGCAGGTCTCCCCGGATGAGAGGCTTCAAGGCGGAAAAAAACTCGGTCAACTTCTCGGCAGGATAAGGAAGCATAGATCACCAGAGGCTCTTGCGTCGAACAAGGGATATTCGCAGCAGCAATATACCCGGCGCAGCCCCTGAAACGAAGCCGCCGAGCAACAAAAACAGGAGCGATGCCTACACTTCGAGCGGTGCGCCGGCTTCCGGAAGCAGCACCTCAATCTCCGGATAGAAGAACCGGATATTATCGGCCATCCACGTACGGGCGCCGTTTTCTCCATGCACGAGCAGCACTTTCCTGGGAGCCAGCGTTTCGACGAGTTGAATCAAATCCCGGCGGTGACTGTGCCCGCTAAAGCGAAAGCGCTGAACCTCGCACCTGACCGGCTGAGGTCCCGTTTCCTTATCCAGGACAACCTCTGTTCCCGGCCCCTCGGACGCAGCCGCAAGCAGCCTTTGAGCCGGCGAATCTTCTTTTGAAAAGCCGACGAGGAACACGGCGTTTTTTTCGTCCTCTACAAGCAATTGGGCCAGTTGGTTTGAGAGTGTGCGTTCAAACATCATCCCGCTGCTCACCACATAAATACCCGGCTGGTTGAGGGCAGCCTCTTTGGCTGCCTGCCCGCGAGGCAGACGCCTTTGCTCGACCCCAAACACCTGAAACTCAGGGTTGAGCCGAGGCGTCGCGAACCGGGTCTTGTCGTAAAGATCAGCCACTGCCCGCATGGAACCTGCCGTATAAACAGGAACCTCCTCGGGCAGATGCCCGCGTCGTTTGAAACGGTCGATCAGAGCAAGGACCTCCTGCGCGCGTCCAAGTGCAAATACGGGAATCAGCACCGATCCACCGCCGGCAATGACGCGCTTGAGCGATTCCTCGAATCGCTTTTCTTCTGTGCGGCGCGTAGTTAGCTCTGCTTCGGGATCGGCTCCCAACGTAGACTCCAGAATGAGCACGTCTACCGGCCCTTCCGGATAGTCTCCCCCAGGCAAAATGGACTGCGCGCGCATACTCGTATCACTCGAATAAAATACACGCCGGGGCCGCCCGTCTTCCTCGAAAGAGAGCAACACACCGGCTGCCCCCAGCACATGACCTGCGTTGAAGAAAGACCCTTTTATCGGCGTGCTGCCTCTTATTCCTGTGAGATCGAACTCGTCTCCCAGATCATGGGTCATGTAGAGATAACTATATACTTCAAGCTCTTCTTCGCTGAAAAGTGGTTCATGCAGGGAAGACCCTTCCCGCAAACGGCGGCGCTGCAAACGGGCGGAGGCTGGAAGCAGGAAATCGGCCAGATCCCGGGTCGCTCGCGTCATGTGAATGAGCACATGAGGAAATTCTTTGATCATGATCGGCAAGGCGCCGATATGATCGTGGTGTGCGTGCGTTACGACGGCATGATCGACATACCAGCCGGTGTTCTTGTGTATAACCTCAAACGAGGGGATCGATTCCGGACCTTCCTCCTCCGGGTCGGCCCCTACATCCAGCAGAATACCCGTGTCTTGAATTTCCAGAAAATGACAGCTTGCGCCAATCTCACCTGTCTTACCCAGCGTAACAAGAACCATATCGCGTGTAACAACTACCTGAAATGTAAACTGAAAATGCGCCCGAAAATGCCTTGCCAACTCACGAGGTGTTCGGCAAGAAAGAACATGGTGCGCCGCCTAATTGTTTCGCTAAAACTGAGGATATAGCCGGGCAGCGTGGTTTTGCAAGAAGGTGGAAAGCAGTTCCTCTTTCCCGGAGTGTAGGACAAACACCGACGGGAATTTCCGGCGTAACCCTACGAATCCTGTAAGGCGCAGGTCTGTTCTATTTCATATCTTCCTGGCTTAGTAGACTCAAAAACAAGTATATGAAGCTCTCTGCAATTGGTCTGATTATTATTGTGTTAGCGCTGCCTGCCCCTGCAGCAATGGCGCAATTCGCCGTTTCAAGCGAGCTGGCCTGGCACGCCGAAAGCTTCCTCAAGCCGAAAAAGCCATCAAAGCACGCCGCGCCTTCCCTGCAAGGCGTATCCGCACTTGATGAAAGCGCTTCTAATAAATACGTAAGTATTGTCTTGCGCACCTCAAGACACGCTCTCACTCGATCGGATCACCTCATCCCTGCAGCTTTTCCTCTGGTAAAGCGTATGGCGCAGCAAAACTCGCTTCCTGCTCTCGAAATGCTCATGCGGAAGCCTGATAGCGAATTTTATTTCGCAGGTATAGCCGCCATGGATCTTTTCTTCGACTTGCAGGAGACCCTCCACGGGGCAACCTGCGTTGAAACGCAATCCTTCGTGCTCAGAATGCAGCCTCTCAAAATGTGCCTGCGGCTGACGGTCCCGCTTGATGGTTTGAGAAACGCAACGCATTTGCCGTAGCCCGCCGGTTCGTTCCAGAGCAAGCTGAGACCGGATTGAACCATTCTGTCTGATAGTTGCGTTCATCTTCTCCAACCGGATATAACACCGGCAAAAATTTATTTGCATGGAGCAGGTGAATGCTATCTTCTTTAATCGCCCCGCTTGAGCGGCCTTTCAGGTTCCTTTTGTTTCTTCTTAGCGCAGCGGCTCCTGCCTGCCTCTTGCCGGGTCAACAGACGGATCAACAATCCCGCATGGAAACTGAACCCGAAACGCACCCCTGGTATCAACGAGACCACCATAAGGCAGACGGAGGCTTCAGAAACATCTGGGAACCATCCAGAGATGTTCCCTTTCTCAAGAGCGCAGGATGGATCATTGGGCGAGCTTTCAGGCAACAGAAAAATATTCCACCGCCCGTTCGCACGGTGGAAGCCGATACGCTGAGCCGCCCTCCCGAACGGCTACGCATCACCTGGATCGGCCACTCGACCGTCTATGTTCAAACACCCGACGTTAACATCCTGATTGATCCTATCTTCAGCAAGCGGGCCAGTCCCATTTCTTTTGCCGGTCCCAGGCGAGAAGCCGCTCTTCCGCTGCATGTCGCAGACTTGCCCGGGGTCGATGTCGTGATGATCTCACACGATCACTACGACCATCTCGATGAAACATCCATAGAGGAGATCGAAAGACGATTCAAGCCGCTTTTTCTTGCACCTCTGGGATTACAACAGATCCTTTCGGATTGGGGGGCCTCCCGCGTGATTGAAATGGACTGGTGGCAATACGTGGAAGTAAACGGCATTACCTACCACTGCACTCCGGCCAAACATTTCTCCGGTCGCGGCCTCACCAACCGCGACGGGACGCTCTGGGCGGGATGGTACGTCCAGATGCCCGAGAACAAGGTAAACCTGTACTACGCCGGCGACACAGGTTATGCATCGCTATTCAGCGAAATCCGGGAGCGCCTGGGGGTCCCTGACGTAGCCCTCCTTCCCATAGGAGCCTATCTTCCAAAGTGGTTCATGCAGCCCATTCATGTGAACCCGGAGGAGGCTATGCAGGCATTCATGGACGTGCAGGCTAGCCATTTCATTCCTGTCCACTGGGGAACGTTTGATCTGGCCGACGATGCCATTCAGGAACCTGCTGAACGAATTCGACAGGTTGCCGACAGTCTGGGGCTTTCTGAGAACCTGCACGTTCTCGACATCGGGGGGATCTTCACGCTTGATCCTATTTCAAAAGATACGGTTCTGCTTGATACACCCACCTGGTAACATCAACCCGAACGATAGCAGCGCTCGCTCCATGTGCGCCGGCCTGCGACTCCTTGTGCTGAACCGATGCAACTTCCAACGTTTACGGCAACGCGATATGTTGTGCCGCTGCGAGAAGGCGGGTCTTTACCGGCTGTGCTGGAATTGGACAACGGCGACCTGTTCGCCGCCAAATTTCGGGGCGCCGGGCAAGGCGCACGCGCCCTGATTGCTGAGATCATCGTAGGGCTTCTTGCCCTACGCGCTGGGCTCCCAATGCCCGAAATCGCCTTGATCCACCTCGACGCTGCATTCGGAAGAACGGAGCGCGATCCGGAGATTCAGGACATCCTCAAGGGCAGCACCGGCCTGAATGTGGGACTAAAATACCTGGAGGGCGCTTTTGCTTACGATCCGGTAGCTGTTTCAGACCTGATAACGCCCACCTTCGCCGCCGACCTGGTCTGGCTGGACGCATACACCACGAATGTGGACCGAACGGCCCGAAACCCGAACATTCTGTTCTGGAAGCGCGCGCCCTGGTTGATCGATCATGGCGCAGCCCTTTATTTTCATCACGACTGGGAATCTTTAGATGCTTCCCGGATCCATACGCGCTTTCAACCCATTCGCGAACATGTGTTGCTGCCGCTGGCAGATGACCTGTACGAAGCAGACCGCCGCATGACCGAGCGCATCCAGCCGGACATCCTGAAAAAGATTATCGAACAGGTGCCGGATGAACTCCTCATGGACCGCGTTCCGGGACGAGAACCTCCTTTTGATTCCGCAGAAACCAATCGCACCGCGTATCTGGAGTACCTGTCCAGCCGCCTGCTCGGCCCCCGTTCCTTTGTAGAGGAAGCCGCAGCGGCGAGAGACAAACTCCTGAACACACGACTCCGGCCTCAATCCTACCGGCGATGACACGCGCTTCTGTGCAAAGCTGGATAGACTACGACTATGCCCTCGTGCGCGTAGTGCCCTATGTACACCTGTGCAGTTTCGTCAATGTCGGAGTGGTGCTGCACGCCCGTACTGCTCGCTACCTGGACAGCCGCCTGCGGCTCGATCACGACCGGCTGCTTGCGCTCTATCCTTCGCTGGATCTTTTTCTGCTCGAACGATACTTCAATGCCTATCAGCGGATTTGCCGGGGGGATCCGGGCGCCGCGCCTGTAGGGCTGCTGCCTCCCTCCGAACGCTTTCACTGGCTTACGGCGCCACGATCTGTGGTCATTCAGACATCCGAAGTGCATACCGGACGAACGATCAGCCCGGCAGACACACTCAACGATCTTTTCCGGTCGTATGTGCATTCCGGCGCACAGGACCCTCCAGGCTGCATATGAAAAGAGCCGAGACGCAAAACGCTCGGCTCCTTCCAGCACCGATCAAGGTAGTTGTTATGCCGTCACTTCGCTCTTGAGTCCTTTTTCGTAGGCTTTCCAGTCGGAAAGGAATTTATCCAGCCCTATATCTGTAAGGGGATGCTTGATGAGTTGTTTGATGACACTGAACGGCATCGTAGCTACGTCGGCTCCGGCAAGAGCAGCTTCTACCAGGTGCATCGGATGCCTGATAGAAGCAGCCAGCACCTCCGTCTCGTAACCGTAATTGCTGTAGATCTGAACAATCTGACGAATCAGATCCGACCCGTCGTGAGAAATATCGTCCAACCGGCCGATAAAAGGACTGATATACGTTGCGCCTGCTTTTGCAGCGATAAGCGCCTGGGTAGGAGAAAAACAGAGCGTACAGTTCGTCCGGATCCCTTCTTCGTTGAGCGACTTGATGGCCTTGATGCCTTCAAGGATCAGCGGGACTTTCACTACTACGTTGTCGTGGATCCTGGCAAGGACATGGGCTTCCTCCATGATGCCGTCGTAATCGGTGGCGGTAACCTCTGCGGAAACGTCGCCGTTCACCATCTCACAGATTTTGAAGATGTGATCGTGGAAGTCTACATTCCCGGCCTTCTTCATCAAGGAAGGGTTGGTTGTGACGCCGTCAAGGACGCCCATGTCGTTGGCCTCCCGGATTTCATCCAGGTCGGCGGTATCAACAAAGAATTTCATGGCCTTGGAGGATTGGTTATAGTATGAGGTTGTATGTTCGGGTATAATACCATTTTTTTGAACGCGCGAAGCAGCCCGTGGTTTGATCTCCTGCCAGATGCCGGTAAAAATCCAACGTTTTACTATTTCTTGACATGAATCTCTGCCTGTTTGAAGATGATAAAGTGGCCCACCTCCTCCCGCTCGTCTACACGCGGGCTGTTTTCGATTTGCGACTGGGCATACGAACGCTGCTGGAAACAACAAGGGATGCTTTTGACAATCCTGCTATGTTTTTTCACGCCCGCCCTGTGGCGGCACAGGCAACAGCACGCAACGCTGATTTACTGAACCGTATCCCGGATGGGCTGGATGTTCTTTTCGTAAACGGGCGCTTCATTGCTGAACCCGGCCCGGTGCTTGATCGCTTGAAAGCCGCTGCCCGTTCGTCAGAGCATGGAAGGATTTTCGTGCAGGGCGATGATCTGGTGGCAGTCTGGTTTCCGGAGGCTGCCAACGCTCTGATTCAGCGGGAAGAAGTTACACGTGCTACGTTTGAAGGGCTGGTTGAGGAAGAGGTAGAGGGCGCCCGTTTCATTAGCCGGACGTGGCATCTGCTGGACGAACTGGCCGCCGCGCTGACAAGAGATTATGCCGCCCGCACGAAGGGCTACTATATCTATGAGCGTGAGCAGGTCGAGATTCGGGACGGCGTGCATCTGGTAGCCGGGGAGCAGATCTATATAGCGCCGGGCGCTGTGGTCCGCACGAATGCCGTTCTCAACGCAGAAAACGGTCCCATTTTCATAGACAGAAATGCTGTAATCAAGGAAGCCGCAGTCATTCACGGTCCTGCCTACATTGGCGCACATACTCAGGTCAACGTGGGAGCGCACATCGAGGGAAGCTCGGTCGGGCCTGTATGTAAAGTGGGCGGAGCCGTTCACGAAAGCGTGCTCCATTCCTATTCAAACAAAGCCCATACAGGCTTTGTTGGCAACTCGTATCTCGGCAGTTGGTGCAACATGGGGTCAGACTCCACTACCTCCGACCTGCGCAATGATTATCGCACAGTGCCTCTCTATAATCTTGCCCTGAATGCGTATGAGCCGACAGGAAGGCAATTCGTCGGGCTGATTATGGGAGATCATTCCAAGTGCGGAATCAACACGATGTTCAACACAGGCTCCGTTGTCGGCGTCAACTGCAATATTTTCGGGACCGGGTATCCGCCGTGTTTCATTCCTTCGTTCTCATGGGGAAGCGCAGAAACGGGGTTTCAGGAATACCATCTCGAAAAAGCCCTTGAAGTCGCGCAAGCCGTCATGGCGCGACGCAATATGCAATTGTCTGAGACTGAACGGGATATATTGTCTGCCGTTTTCGACGCGACGCGCGCCGAACGCGCGAAGCAGCTTACGGGCAAATCTGCAACCTGAGAATCCCTGAAGGATCAACCTCCCTTTTTCATGACGATCATCGTGAGATCATCGCTGAGAAATGATGTGGTCCCTGTAAAAACTTGAATATCTCCATAAATTGCATCAAGGATATATCGGGCCGGATGATGCTGGTTGGCCCGCAGCATCTTTTCGAGCCGCTCCTCACCGTACTCCTCCTCATCGGCATTCATAGCCTCGGTAACGCCGTCCGTGAAAAGCGCCAGGACATCTCCTCGCTCCAGAAACACCTCTCCTCTTTCGTAGGGCAGCCCTTTCATAACACCCAGCAACAGTCCTCCTTTCTCCAGAAGTTCCAGCTCTCCATTCTTGCGCAGCAGCATGGGAGGATTATGCCCTGCGTTTACGTAATGAAAAGCCCCATCTTCTGCATGATAGATCCCATGAAAGTAGGTGATGAACTTATCGTGATCCGTATTCTCACAGATTACCCGGTTAATATGGGACGTAGCCTCTTCGATGGTTAAATCCATAGGAACCATCACGTGCAGGCAAGCTTGCAGGTTAGCCATAAGCAAAGAAGCGGGCACCCCTTTCCCCGTCACGTCTGCAATGGCCAGCAACAGACGGCGGCCTTCCAGCTTTACCACGTCGAAATAGTCGCCGCCCACCTGACGGCTGGGAAGCGCCAGCGTTGCTACCTCAACTTCAGGAAACGAAGGAATCCGCTGGGGAAGCAGGCGCATCTGGATCTGGCGGGCAAGCCGCATCTCTTCTTCCAGACGCTCTTTCTCGATCTGCTCTTCGATGAGATAAAAGTTCTGAAGGGCCACGAAGGCCATGTTGCCCAATGAGTAGAGCAGTTCCAGGTCATCTTGTTGGTACGGCAGCCCGGTCAATTTCGGCCCAAGACAGAGTATGGCGCACGTTTCGCCATGCTGTTTGAGCGGCAGAACCAGCGAAAGACCCTGCGCGTACAGCCAATCATTGACAGGGTTCTTCTCCTCATTTGGAAGCAAAACGACGTTGGAAAGGCGGCACAGGCTTCGCAGTACGGACTGATGCAGGGAAGCCGTATTCACTCCTTTGTGCGTTACTATTTTGAAGTCGGAATCCTCTGTTCCGCTCGCTTCCTTGGCTCCGGTGGAGCGGCGCAATAGAAAAACGTACTTCCCCACCAGCATCTGCCCCATGAGCGCGAAAGAAAGCATCTTGGTGATGCCTTCCTGGCTCACGGTGCGGTTGAACTCTTGAGAAAGCTCGAACAGCATCCCGAGTTGCTGAATCTTGCTGTCGAGATCGCGGTTCGCCTGTGTCAGATCCTCAACCATCAGCGAATTATGGACCGCTGCAGACGAGATATAGACGAGGGATTCCAGAAATTCCAGTTCCTGCCGCTCGAAAGGTTGCCCTGTTGCTTTCTTGCCGAGCGCCAGCAACCCTATGTCGCGGTGCCCGAAGGCAATGGACATCGCCAGTTCGATCTTGCGCTCGGCGAGAAGAGAAGGCACCTCGCTGCCGCTCAGAATGCGATCCGAAGACGCCGATTTCAGAGGAAAAACCTCTCCTTTTTTTAGCCCGGACAAACCTTTCGACACAGCCGTGCGATAAACAGACTCGACAGGATCATACAACAGGATGGCCCCTCGCGTAACTAATAGCTTGCTCATGGCAGTGAGCAACAGATTGCCAAGCACAAAATCCAGGTCGAGCGAGGAACTGAGCAACCGGCTGGTTTCATAGAGCGCCCGCAGATCGAAACGCTCGGTTCGCTGTACGTGAGAAAGGGTATCCGGCATAGCATCCAGGTCGATTTTTGTTCGTTGAACCTGCGCTCTTACGTGCATGGAATGACTGATCGCAGGTAAGACGGCTCGTTGAAAACCTTGTTACTCAGGAATATAAACCATAGCCCGGAGGGACGCATGGCAGCGCGCCAGGATGGGAACCTGCGCTGCGAGCGTTCAGCGAACCATTGCGTATTTTGCAATTGTGTAGAGTATCTTCGCCGAAGCCTTGACCGTTCCTGCAACCGTTCCTGTGACTTTGGATACCCCTATGCGCTTTCGATAGGAAACAGGAACCTCAATGTAGCGCAGCCCCGCTTTCACGGCCTTGATCTGCATCTCAATAGTCCACCCGAAGGTCTTATCCTGCATGTCCAGGCTCACTAGATCCGTGTAGCGAATAGCCCGAAACGGCCCTAGATCCGTAAAACGAGCGCCCCATATCAACCTCATCAGTACACAGGCAAGGCGATTCCCGATCAAAGCCTGTGGCAGCATAGCCCCCGGCTCGTGGTTTCCAATCAGACGCGAGCCAACCACGAAATCCATTCCCTCCTGCAAGATAGGCGCTACGAGGGCTGTCATCTCTTCGGGATAGTCGCTGTAATCTCCATCCAGAAAAACCACGATGTCCGGCGGGTGGTCGCTCAGGTAACGAATTCCTCTAAGGCAGGCCCATCCATAGCCCCGGCGCTCTTCTCGAAGAACCGTGGCGCCTGCCTTGCGCGCATTGAATTCCGTTGCATCTGTTGATGCATTGTTTACGACGACAACCTCGCTTACCAGCCCGCCGGGAAGGTCGCCGATAACGCTCCCGATAGCCGAGGCCTCGTTGAACGCGGGAATGACTACCACGATTCGGGGGCTGCCCGGCATCTTCAAATCCGAGGCCCAATGTATGTTGGACGCATGTATGGCTATTTGACTTCCAGTTTCAGGCCCGCAGACGGAATCCAGGGCAATTGATCCACACGCCGCAAGGTGTAAAGATCCAGATAAAACAGGTTGGCGCGATCATATGCGTTGATCAGACCGAGTTGCAAGGTAGCTGCAAGGTGGGAGGCCAGCGCAAACTCACGCTCCAGCGAAACATCAAGACGATGATAGGTAGGAAGGCGACCTTCATAAGGCTGCCCGTACAGAACCCGCAAGGACCCCGGTTCTGCCGTCACGTCCGTCGGGCCGGGAAGCAGCACAAATGAGTCGAAGCCAAGCGCTTCGGTAAAGGGAAGCCCTGAGCCAAATTGCCACCGCGCATTCAGGTTAAATCCGTAGAGCTTCAGGCTCCCAAGCGCGTTGATCTGATGACGCCGATCATGGGCGGGATTGAATTGCTTTTTTCGCTCCCCGTACCAGTACCGGATCGACGAACCCTGCGCGTTGTAAAGCACCTCCGCCAGTCCATAACTGACAAACCCGTAAAAATGGTCCGTCGAGATCTCTGCACGCAGGTCCATGCCTTTCACGTTGCCGTCGGAGGGCTGCAAGCGGGTGGTGAACCGGGGAAACGCAGTCCACTCAGCAATAGACAGATTCGACAGCTTCTTGTAGAAACCTTCAATCGACAGATCGAACCACGGAGCCGGGCTTACATTGTATCCTGCGATAAAGTGCATCGCTTCGGGGACGCGGCCCAGCGGAGATGCAGTCCACGCCGTGAAAACATCTCCTGCGTCACGGCGGTCGTTCAGCCCGACCACCTCCTGATGGTAAATTCCCCAGGCGCCACTGAATTTGTGAGATCCAAGATCCCAGATTGCCCGAAAACGAGGCTCCACGAAGGTGCGGGACTTGCTTGGGAAGGTCTGCACCCGCAATCCGGTCTGCACCCGAAGGCCAGATCCGAACTTCATCTCCGGCTCTATGTACACCCCGGCTTCCGTGATGAATTCTTGTTCCGTGGCGATGTTTTGAAACTGGCCGCCCAGTTCGCTTTCGAGAATGGTGGGGCGCACAAAAAGACCCCAGTTTACATCCACCAGACCTGTATAATAAGTCACATCCGCAGAAGCATTATACTGGCTGGCCTTCGACGTGCGATCTGGTCGATCTTCGGGACCAAAGACGTTTTCAACCTGTGAAGAAGATACAAGGATCTCCGCCAGCAACGGCAGATTTGTTGGAAGCAACAGATACCGGGCGCCGATAGCCTGATTTCTCCAGATGACCTGGTCTGCCTGTCCTTCGGCGCCCTTGCGTTCACCGATTACCCCCCGGTCATAGGTGCGAATCGCACTAACAGATGCCTGGCTGTTCCGGGACAAATCCGCGTGTATCTTGGCAAATTGATCGTTGAACGAAAAAGGCAGCGGCGTGTCGATCAATCGTGCAGCGCCCTGCTCGATCGTGGATACCCGCCAGGAGGCCAGCATAGAAACGCGATCTCTCCACAGCGGCCCCTCCAGACGCGCTGCACTGACGAAAGGCGCAACCGACCCTGCCCCGGTAAAGCGCCGCTTGTTGCCGCTGCGGGTTGAAACATCGATAACCGAAGAAAGCCATCCTCCAAAGCGGCCCCCATAGCCCCCGGCGTACACATCGGTGTTACTGATGATGTCTGACGGAAAGGCCGAGTAAAACCCGACCAGGTGGAAAGGCTGATACAATGTCATACCATCGACCAGAACCAGGTTCTGTGAAGGTTCACCGCCCCGGACAAAAAGTTGCCCTCCCCGATCACCGGTAGATACGACCCCCGGCATAGTCACCAGATACGAAATCAGGTCTCCAGACACGTCCGGC
>CBDUBU010000105.1:0-12644 GCA_965365465.1 uncultured Rhodothermaceae bacterium | reverse complement strand
GCCTCCAGCGCCGCAACCACACGCCAGGTCGGCCTTCTGGAGTTCGGAACCCGCCTCTCCTTCGATCAACCTTTCCGGATGAATTTCCGTGCAAAACACCAGTGAACCTGTGACCTCAGATAATAACCTGGTGAACTACCGGCCGGCCGAGCCAATATCCTTTGTTTTCGGCCTATGCTCTCCATCGCGTTGCTTGATGATTTTGTGCTTTCTGTCAGGCAGCGTTGCCGTGCTGCCCGCTGCTTCCCAGCAACGGGCCAAGCCCTTCGAGACGCTTGAATTCTCTGGAGGTGCAGCAATGGATGTTAGTCGCGCATTCTTCCATAACTACTGGAAACCCGGGCGCGGCGCTGAGTTGCAGGCGATGACTCCTTTCTATTGGGGACAGGTCGAAGCAGGTGCTGCATACCATCGCTACGCAGCAGACCTCAGCGATGTGCCTCGCTTTGACGCATTCTATGCCTTTGTGGGATGGGGATTGCAGGCATCCTTGCTGCCGGGCTTGAATTGGGAAGGCAGCGCTCGCATCGGCAACTATCGTATGTCCTTTGACGAACAAACTTTCGGTGGGGTGCAGAACGAGAGCGAGGTCACGGCCTCTCTGCATACCAGACTTGTGCTTCGCTTTTATGGTCCGTGGTCTGTGTATGCCTCCGGCGCCTACATGAAAACTTTCACTTTTGTGAACCTCAAACCTGCCTATCTGTCAACAGGAATCGCTTATACCGTGCGCACGCCCCGATGGCTGTCTGAGGTGCTTCAATGAGAGGATTGTTTATCGCTGCGCTCTGCGTTTTCCTGGTCGGCTCGCCTCCGGCTGCGAAAGCACAGGATGCCACACACGGAATGAACTACCGGGGCCGCGTGCAGATCATCACAGCTGATGAGATTGCACAATCTGGCGCCGCCAGGCTCAGCGATATATTAGCGCTTGTAGACGATTGGTACACGTATTCGATAGAAGGCTACACATGGTCAGCGTCTGCAAACGGATTAGCTCCCCCGCAGCGTGGTTCATGGTTACTCCTTGTTGACGGCAACCCTGTCGATCTCACGATATTCGGTACTCAGAATATCAACACATTGCCGCTCCACGCTTCCCAGATTGATTATGTGGAGGTAATCAGCGAACCCTCTATTCAGTATGGCATCTATGCAGCGGCAGGTGTGCTTCATCTGCACACCCGTCGCACGCAGCGAGGCGTCGCCTTGCGCAGCAATGTCTCAGCCGGTAATGAAACAGGAGATCCGGGACCCTTCCGCTACACAGAGCTTGCTACCGAAAATGTTGACCGGATCGGGCCGCTGTTTCTTGCAGAAGCTTCGGCGGGTGCAAAACCGGTCTGGATGGCCGCCGGCTTTAAGGCTGATGAGTTCCATGGAACCGACGCGCAGCAGTACCGGCGCGTGCTTAATCTTTATGAAGGCATTTATGCACCGAGGCTGATCCTCGCTGCAACAGGAATATCAACAGGGATCCAGAATGCGTTGGGAGAACATTTTGCCTATGCTGGTTATACACACTTCCAGGATCTGTTCTTCTTTGCGCCATTTGGGCGAGAAGTCCCGGTCATCGAAACACTGGCCTACGGCGGGCTGAATGGCGACTCTGCGCCCGGTCGTCATTCGGGGTTACACTACAACCTGAGCTTCGCGTCTGTTGACCTTAATGAACGGCAGAACAAGGGCCAGCTGGACTTTGACTGGGGTCAATCGCGGCTCAAGGGCAATGTAGAAAGCCGGGCGGGAAACGACTTCCTGCAAACCAGAGTGGGGGCAGGCATCGACTTCTATCGCACCCGGACAGGCTACCCGCTCTCTGACCCTTCAGTGCTGCTTACCCGAACCTACGCAGCCTTATCATTCCGGCTCGATCCAGCGCTGCGTCAGGAACTGTCTGTCCACGTTTCTCATGGCTATGACCAGCTTGGCGTTCGCGTCCTCTCGATGACCTCTCTTTCCATCGGTATGAGCCAGCAATTGCAAGCTACGTTTTCTCTCGCCCGAGGCCTTCCTGAAGAAGAAAACAGCCTGTGGCAGTGGATGCAGAGAGGTTACCTGTTCCCAGCGGTTCTTGGCGCAGACATTACCTTGCCTGATCGCTTCCAGGCGCCACAGACACGCACGGCCGACCTGACATGGAATTTCCAGCCCTCTGAAAGCCTGGATCTCCATGTATCGGGCCTGTACCGCTACTTCGACAACGTATGGCTGGAAAGATACAATTTCGGATATACTTACATCCCTACCTTGTTCAAGGAATCCGAATACTTTGATCCCCAACTCAGAATCGACCCAGATGCCGGTGGAAAGGTAATTGGAGCTTCAACCGGACTAGGCATCCGCCTCTCCTCGAAGCTGACACAGCGTATCCATTATGGGTATACCCGACCCTTCTCTACGGATACGGGTTTCTGGGAGACATGGAGCAATGTGCCCTGGCACAGAATTACTTATACTGCCCGATTCGTGCCGCTTTCCAGGTTCTCCCTTTTCACTTCCCTCCGGTATCAAGCCCCTACTCAATGGCCGGCCTACCAGCAGGCGGACCTGGAATCGTCAGGGCGGTATCCAGCGCGGCTGCCTGCTGTTTTCCTGTGGGATACAACCGTCCAGAAGTGCTTCTGGGGCGACCGCATTCGCGCTACCTTATCCCTGCAAAACTTGCTCAATCAGCGGGTGCGCTTGCACCCTGCCGGCGCCGTTACACGTATGTCCCTGTTTGCAGGAATCCAGTTACAATTCAGCAGCAACCCGTCTCACTGATCCCCCGTTTTCAAACAGCCTGTCCGTCCTGCTGCAACCCGGACAGTTATTCAAAAATCAGGTTTGGTACTGAAGCCCGATGGAGTTTTTCGCTTATGACAATCCTGCGGTTGCGCCATTCAAACGCTACCGGTCCATCGTGGATGACTGGGAATCCTTTGTTCAGACATGCGTGCGTCCACTTCCCCTGACAATCTGGACCAATACGCTCCGAACTACACCTGGTGTCCTTCAAGACTGGCTGGCAGAGGAGAATCTTTCTGCCGATGCCGTTTCCTGGTATGAAGGAGCTTTCAAGTTGCCTCCCAACCTCAGCCTCGGAAATCGAATCCCGTATCTGGCCGGGCTGTATCATATCCAGGAAGAAGTCTCCTTGATCCCGGCCCTACTGCTTGCCCCTCAACCCGGAGAACGAATTCTCGACCTCTGCGCCGCTCCCGGCAACAAAACTGCCCAGATCGCAACCTTCATGCAAAATCAGGGCGTCCTTGTAGCCAATGATCGCAACGAACAGCGCCTTCATGTATTGCGCACAACCCTCGCGCGCCTCGGAATTATGAACGTATCCACCACGCAACACGATGCCGCTGCCTTTCCCTGCACAGAACCACGTTTTGACGGCGTACTCGCCGACGTTCCCTGTTCTTGTGAGGGAACTTCCAGGAAACAGCCGGGCGTACTGGAGCGGGCAAGCGAACAACAATCCTCCTCTCTGGCCACAACGCAGCTTGCCATTCTCAAAAAATCTGTAGAGGTATGCAAACCTGGAGGACGCATCGTCTACGCAACCTGCACCTATGCTCCCGAAGAAAACGAAATGGTCATTGATGCGCTGTTGAAGTATTACGGCCGGGATAGGGTTCGCCTGGCGCCGGCGCACATCCCCAGCCTTCACTGCGCCCAGGGTATTTCAACCTGGAATGGGAAACGTCTGGCTCCGGACCTGCCTCTGACCATGCGCATATGGCCGCACCAGAACGACTCAGGAGGGTTTTTTGTAGCGGTTCTCGAAAAACAGGCGTGATCTTCTGTTTGCTGCAACGTGTCCAACTCCTCGTGTTATTGCATCATGATTCAAACGATAGAAAAAGAACCCTGGACGAGAATGTTGGAAGATCGTTTCGGCATTTCGCCTTCCGTTTTTGCCCGGTACACTTTTTTCCAAACCACCCATAAATACATCTCCATCGTTTCAGGCGACCATGTCCCACCGGTTTCTCCGGATCCGGCGAGCACAGGAATGGTGTTTATCAGAACCAACATTGCGTATCCGAAACTTACCACAGGCGCAGCTATGGCGTTTGGATATGCGGCAAACCGAAACGTAATCGACCTTACGCGCGAGCAGGCGCTGTTCTTCTACTCCAGAAAATCATTCCCTGTTGACGACGAGCAAACAGAGAAGTGTTCAGGTATGGGATATGTGCTCCCGAAGTACCGCGAGATCGTTCTAGGTGTAGGTCTGTATCAGACAAGCGAGACCGGAGGGATGCTCCACAGTCTTTTCCCGAAATCACGGGCTATACGGGCTTACGCTGTAAGGACAGACGAGCCTTGACAGATTCGTCCATTCACGTCGCTCAGATATTACTCAAGCCTGAATCGAAAGGTAATCGTGCCTGTCTGTGACTGTTGCGGCACATTGGAAGGCAACGCATTGAAGCGCCACCGCTGCAGCGCATCCATCACCGCCTGATCGAGCGCCGGCGTTCCTTTTAGTACAGGCCGCCTGTTGATAATCCTTCCCTGCGGATCAACCGTGATCTGGATGCGCACTGTTGCATTGACCTTCTCGGCATACCGGGGCAACGGCGCATTGATCGGGCTGCGATTCAAACCCTCGATCTGATACGGAGCGGTTTTCTGGACATCTGAGCCGCTGCCACTGGCGCCCTCCGTTGCACCCGCCGTACCCTCGGCGGCTCCGCCGGGAGGCGTCTCGACCTGCTCCTTTTCAGGTTCAGGATCCGGTTTTTTAACTTCTGCGACGTTCCGATCTTTTTGTGGTTCAGGCGCTATGGTTTTTGTCTGAGGAGACTTGACGCGCTCCACCTCCTTGCTTTCGATCTGCTGATCGGGCAGGTCTACCGGCTTCGTTTCCCTGGGAGCAACGGCCCGCGGTCGAGGCTGCCGTCGGGGTTGTGGTTTTCGATCCGGAACACGAGGCTGCGTCTCCACGGCGCGCTGAACCGGGCGTCCTTCCGCCAGAGGGCCAAAATCTACCTCAATGTAACCGAGGGCTTGCGGCTCTGCGGCAGCCAGGGTCATCACACCCAGCAATACGATGAGCAACGCATGTAGCCCCAGGCTCAGACCGATCCCTATCCAGTCGTTCTTTTTCATGTTGGTTGCAGCTTGGTGCAGCAAAGCCTCCCGTAAAAGTTAACAACGCCGGGACAGCCATTGCGTTCAATTCCACCCGGCAGCCGGGGTAATTCAGTTTGGCTCGTTGCTTCTGATGTTCGGTAAACTGGCTCCGATTGCTGAAACATGGCCTTCCATCATTTCCTTTATGCCGCTAACATAAGGAGGTTGAATCACCCCACGCTCTGTAATGATTGCCGTAATGTAGCGTGCAGGCGTGATATCAAACGCAGGATTATACACAGCCACTCCATGCGGCGCTGTTTGTCTTCCAAAACCGTGCGTGATCTCTACGGGGCTTCTTTCTTCGATCTCAATCTGGTCTCCTGACTCCATGCTCAAATCGAAAGTTGATACCGGAGCCGAAACATAAAACGGAATGCCGTGAGCGTGCGCCAGCACAGCCAGAGAGTAAGTCCCTACCTTATTGGCAACGTCACCGTTTCCTGCAATCCGATCTGCTCCCACCATCACGGCATGGACCTTTCCCTGTCGCATAACCAACCCTGCCATTGAATCCGTGATCAACGTAGCCGGAACGCCTGCTTTTCCCAGTTCCCAGGCTGTGATGCGGCTGCCCTGCAATAATGGCCTCGTCTCGTCCACAAAGGCAGTCAACTTCATGCCGCGTTCACGCGAAATCAGTAACGGCGCCAGCGCCGTTCCATACCCCGACGTAGCGACACCCCCCGTATGGCAGTGCGTAAGCACCGTCATTCCCTCGCCTAGCAGTGACAAGCCATGCTCTCCAAGTCGCAATCCTGCCTCTCTGTCCTCATCCTCTATAGCTCGCGCTTCTCCACGAAGTAGCTCTTTGATCTCTCTGCCTGATTTTGCCTGCCCCGCTTTCAGGACATGCCTCATCCGCTCCAGCGCCCAGAACAGGTTGACGGCGGTGGGACGAGTCTGCCCTAGCATGTCTATCGCGTCCATGACCCGACGAAATGCGTCCGGCGCCTCTGCTTCCGTACGCAGTGCCAGAACTGCTCCATATGCCGCTGCAATACCTATGGCGGGCGCTCCTCGGACACGCAAACTGCGAATCGCTTCTGCCATCTGCTCAGGGGTGGTTATCTCCAGCCAGACTTCCTCCACAGGCAAGCGAGTCTGGTCGAGGAGTTCGACATAGAAACCCTGGTCATTCCATCTTAGCGGTGCAATCATGCTGTTTCTTTCTTACTGCTGACAACACATCTGAACCCCAAACCCTATGCTTTAGCGAAAGCGCCCGGCCTCGAAGCGAATTCCATTCGCATTGTAAAAGCAAATCGCGCTCAGCGCTCCCCACTCGCCCTGGACTCCGACTTCCATAGTTCACGGAGCACGTACCGGGGCCTCCCTCTTACTTCCTCATACACGCGACCCAGGTACATCCCGACAACGCCCAGAAAGAACAGTTGCAACCCTCCAAAGAAAAACCCCACAAAGATCAGGGAAGCCCATCCTGTAATAGCGGCATTAAATACATATTTGACGAAAAGCACCCAGATAAGTCCCAGGAAGGCAAGCGCTGACGTTATCAGGCCGAGGCGTACGGCAAAACGCAGCGGTTTATCAGAAAAGGAAGTAAGGCTTCTGGATGCGAGACGAAACATCTTCCGAACTGTGTACTTGGTCTCACCGGCGGCCCGGGCGGCCCTCTCATATTCTATGCCCGTCTGATTGAACCCCAACCATGTGATCAGTCCACGAACGAAGGGCTGCTGCTCCTGTATCCTCTGGTATGCATCCAGAACCCTGCGGGAAAGGAGGCGGAAATCTCCCGTGTCCAGCGGCATATCCAGATCTGTCATAAACCGGAACAGCCTGTAAAACAGGGTGGCCGTAGCCAGTTTGAATCTGGTTTCCCCCTCCCTGTGCTTTCTGACTCCGTATACGACATCGTACCCTTCACGCCACTTGGCGATCATGGCCGTTACAGCAGATAAAGGATCCTGTAAATCGGCATCCATGATCACGGCAGCGTCCGTCTCTACGAAATGCATTCCTGCCGTGACGGCAAGCTGGTGGCCGAAGTTGCGGGAGAAACGCAGCAATACATAGCCAGGCAGGTCGCCCGTCAGGTCACAAACCAGGCGAGCCGTCTGATCCCTGCTGCCATCGTCTACCATCACCACCTGAACGACCTCGGGATGCTCCCTGCGATATGCCTCAATTTCCTGAATGAGCAGCGGCAACACTGCTTCTTCATTATAAAGCGGAATGACCAGACCAACGGTCTTTCGCTGTCCGGCGCCAATGATGTTTTTTTCGAGAGATGAAGCGCGGATATCCAGGGTGCTTGGAGAGTTCATCACCGTCTACCTCAGTTTACCGATGGCAAGCCGCCTGTACACAGCGCTGCATCATTGCTCAGTGCGCTGAAATGCAGGCTGCTCCAGCCTTAACTGCACCGAAACCCGGTGTGAATATCCGAGGTCAGAGGTCATGCCTGCAAAATCGCCAAATCCATAATCAATGGAAACCTGTTTCAATTGCAAACCGGCTCCTACCGATGGGGTCAACTCCCACCCGTATCTTTCCGAATATAGCATCTCATTGATGCCTGCTCGCAGCGCTACAACCCCCCTGTAACTGAACTCCGTGCCCAGGCGCGGATGAAAAGACACGTCTCCCAGGTTTATCGCGTAGGCTTGCTGACCGTCAAAAGCGAGATCCATATCCATTCCCAGGGTAAGACTGCTCAACCCTATGGGCAGAATAATCCCTGAACCTAACCTGGCAACAGGCAACACGTATTCGGC
Organism: uncultured Rhodothermaceae bacterium; assembly: GCA_965365465.1. GTDB lineage: Bacteria > Bacteroidota > Rhodothermia > Rhodothermales > DASSAV01 > CBDUBU01. Next base: position 4,770 of record CBDUBU010000105.1, on the reverse strand, counting down.
TCCGCCTTCCGGAAGCTGGAAATCCTCGTACGTAACCTGTGCATCGCTAAAAGCCTCTGCATTGATACTCCAGGATTGCAACATGCGAGAAGCATCCTGAAGGTTGATTCCGAACAGAAAACGTCCTGTCCGGTACTGCATCCCTACGTCAAAACTATAACCCCAGGAAGATGCAAAATCACCTATAGCTCCGCGAATGACTTTGCCCGTCGCACCGAGCGTAAGCTTGTCAGAAAGACTTCTGGCGTACCCGAGAAAAAACGCATAATGCGCATAAGAGAAGCGGGTAATGTAATTCTCGGCATTCGGCAGAGGCTGATTCCGTTCCCGATCCCAGGCATTCAGGGTATTGGGAATGTCATCGACGCCAAGCCGGATGAGAGAGATCCCGACAGTTGACCGGGTGTTGATCGGAAAGGCAGCGCTCCCGTAATCGTAAGAAACAATCCCGGCAAAACGTTCCGCGTGCATGTACGCTATTTCCGGGTATTGCAATCCGCTCAAGCCCGCAACATTCCAGTAGCCGGCTGTCACATCCTGGGCCAGTCCGACGTAGGCTCCCCCCATGCCAAGCGCTCTGGCCCCTACCCCCCCTGCAAGAAAATCTGCCCCATACTTGGCCGTACGCTGCGCATATACATTGTCGGGGCGCGTTGCCAGACCCACGAGAAGGAAGAAAAAAACCAGCAGACAACCAACTTGCCGAAAATATGGGCTCACGTGTACAACCTCCAGTAATTGCCTGTTATTCCTGAAAATACGCAAAAAGCTAGCCGGTAACAGATATACTCATAAACGATACACGCGAGATTCCCTGGCTCTTCATCGGAGGGTATGGAACAGCGTTTGCAACTGCCTGTATCAAGTCGCGTTCCCATTTCGTTGCAAGTTTTCCCTGAAACCTAGACCGCCTTTTTATGCGAGCCGTCCTTCGCTTGTTGTTCCACCATCTTACTATATTGGGCCTTCTATATGCTGTATCTACAGGCCTGAGCTTCCTCGCAGGCGCTGCCTTTTTCTTCGGAGGCAGCTCATGGGAATATGCAGTAGAGTTGATGCGTTTCCTGTCAGCGGTTTTGCTCGTTCCCGTAGCGCTGATCTGGCTGAACAACTTCATCAGGGAATTGCGAAGCGTTTTGCGGGTCGACCGTGTCTGAAACGGGAAACCGTCTTGATGATACTTCCTGGATAAACTGACGGGCAAAAAAAACCCGCGAAGCCGAAACGGCCCCACGGGTTTCCCATTATCTACCTGGCTTAGCTATGCCTGGCTAGCGCACCGCGCCGCGCCGGAACAGGTTTACGATAGCAAGCAGCACAATCGCTCCCAGAAGCGAGACAAGCAAGGCGCCGATGCTGAAGTCCCCTCCCAGAATGGTTCCGGTATTGAACAGCGGAGACAAAAGGAAGCCGGCAAGCAAAGCGCCTACGATTCCGACTACGATGTTCAGCAAAAGCCCTTGCTGTGCATCGGTGTACATGATTTTGCTCGCAATCCAGCCAAGCAGTCCGCCAATGATGATGATGAGAAGCAAAGTCATAGTTTCATCTCCGTATTAAGTGCTAAGGGCAACCGTGTGATGGGTCTCTTACTACTACAAAGTTTCACAGGTGCCGCGCTTCTATGAAGATGATGAAACAAACGCGCTACGTTTCGTCCACACAACCCGGTGCGAACGTTTATTCTGCCTGTTTGGCGCTTACGACGGTCATAAGGCCGCCTTCTATGGCTTCGAGTTGCAGCGCAATGCCCGTGTTGATCTCAAGCGGACGAATTGAAAAGTCACCGAGTGCATCCTGAATCTTCTCGCCTTTGCCCAGCAGTAATTTTGCTTTCGGCAGTTGTTGCTTGAAAGCTACGTATGCATCCGCACCGTCCCTTTCTCCCCCTTCATCAGAAACGACAAATAACGGAAGCTCTGTGACGAGACAGAGTGGATCGCCTCCGAGGCTGCGGACGAACTCCATAGAGCTGTCCTGAAACAGCGAGGCTGTCCGACGATCTCCCTGCGCAAGGAAGAAGTGGCCCATGGCCTCCCCTTCCGGCGTGGTGGTAAATCCAGGCTCGATGTAGAAAAAACCTTTCTCTCCTTTCCGATTGTGGTCGTGCAGGGCAAGACCTGATTCCCGGACACGGGCCACAAACCGATCTCGCAACGATTGTGTTCGGAATGCCCAGTGCCGCTCGATTAGCAGCATGGCCCCCTGCGAAAACCCCATTCCGTGCAAACTCATGTGCATTGATAGAGGAGCTTCTGAACGCAGGAAATCGGAAACGAGTTTGTTCTCCTGCCTCATAGCTGGAAATCCGAACTCCAAATCCCGACCGGGAAGCTCCCGGAAAGCATGACGCAGATAGGACGCTACATCAGGCCACTCTTGAATCCATGACTGGTTACGTGCTTCGCCGTCCGGGTTGATGTGTGGTATAACGAGGAGTTTCAAGGAATCCGGCAAACCCTCTAAGAAATCTTTATCCTTCAAGCCTTCAAGAAGCAGCGTACGCAGCGTCTCCGGGCCCAGTGGTTCATCAGAATGAGCGCCGGCCATGAGGCTCATACGATGCTCGCCGCGCCCCAGGCTTACGGCATAAAGGAGCCTTCCCTGTTCGCTGTATCCCAGTTCGTGATAGGTTGCCCTCTCCGGGTTAGCAGCACACAATTCCTTGATCTCGTCCTGCACCTGCTCGCTGGTCCTGAACCGCTCTGGAGCAGCCTTTGCCACATCACGCAACATATTGCACCCTATAACCAGGAGATTTAAAGAGTTGCAAATGCTTCCCAGAGTAGATAGCCTTGATACGCGCAAAAGACATCTATATTGCTGACAGAGCCATAGAGAGTTATGGCGCCTATGCTCCTCAGTATAGAACGGCCTCTTCCTCGGCAGGCGCAAAAGCCTGAGAAAAAGACGCTGCACAGTCTACAGACCAGGAACGAATCGAACTGAGACCGCCGGTCAGGGCATCTCCTCCCATCCGGTGCATATCAACAACTTCAACTGCCCCCAGTTCATCCAGTATACCTTGAAATGCGGATTCCTCCTGTTCGGAAAGAGATTCAGATCCGCCTGCCATCACTATCCCGTAAGCAAGATGTGAAAGATCAGGGGTCTCCGTTTCCAGCATCCGGATAAAGCATTCCTCTTCATCAGGCAAAGCGCCCTGCGCTGCAGGAGCAGTACATATAATGAGCTGGTAGCTGTCAAGCAATAGATCCGTCGCGGCTTCAGCCATAACCTCAAGGCGCACCTTGAAGCCATACTCTCGAAGGACATCGGCTACTTCCGCCGCCGCTATTCCTTCGCTGCTCCTGTAGGCGCCCAACAGGACGAGGACTTCCGGGTACGCTGTGCTGAAATCGAGGATCTCGTTCATCGGCGCACGCGCTTTGTCGTGTCAAAGGGATGGATAGAAACACGTTCAGAATCTTGAACCAAATTACGGCTCCGGCCCCAAATTAGCAGCGCAAGGTCTTCGTTTACAACGAAGTTACGCTCATATTTCTGCCATCTGTCGTAAGCCTTCCCGGTTTACTCATCCTCGCGAACCGGGATCCGATCTTCCGGACTGCGAGCAGCATCCAGACTATCCCCTTCTGCACTGCTGCCTTGATCCGACGCACCCTCGTATTGCAGTAGTGAAGCAGGAGTCAGTACGGTATTGGCCTGCAAAAGCCTCGTGTAGAAAGGCGGAACGGATACATACCGACCTTCGGGCGGAACTCCGCCTGGAACGATCGCCGCAGCGTCTATCATCTTTCGGAAGTTAAGCAGGAATTCCGCATACCGATCCGAAATGATTCGCTGATCCGTGACAATCATGCCTAACGCCCGGTTCAGCAACCGATAGTCATCCGAATTCTCCGCCGCCTCTGCTGCAAGGGAGCGATGTTCAGCCAGCAAGACATCATGCATCGCCAGGATAGCCTCATACTGCCTTGCATAGGAATCAACCCTCTGGTCAATCTGTGCTGAACGGGACAGCGCAGCAAAATAACCCTGCGCGCGCGCCAGTTCATCCGCAAACAGGCGATTTGCTTCGTCTATCTGTTGCAGTGTTTTTTCTTCAGTGCCATAACCTCCATACGTACGGCACCCCAGGGCAGCCGGCAGCAGAACGACGAGTATCAATAAATAAGGATGCGTATCCGCTAATCTGAATCTATTCATCTCTCTTGTGTTTGCTCGTAATTGAGCCGTTGGCTCTGACTCCCGTTTTGCAACGATGATCCTGACCAAAAGCGCTTATGCCGGCCTCAAATAATGGTGTCGTCCTCGATGCGAGCATTCTTGGGGATAACCACCAGTCCATCCCGGATGTAGAAATTCGGGCCTTCGCCCTCCTGTATATGATCCCGGTTGCTGATAATGCAACGCTTTCCGACGCTGGCATTCCTGTCGATGATTGCGCCTTCAATGTATGACTCCTCATCGATGCCGGGATTCGCCGGACCTTCAATGGAACTCCGCAGGGAGGGATCATGCCAGGAGAAGTAATCAGCTCCCATGATAACCGCGTTTTTTACGGTCGTATTGTTAGCGATGTAAGTCCGGATCCCGATCACCGAGTTCGAGATCTGGCTGTTGATGATGATCGTCGCCTCTGCGATGACGGAATCTTGAATATACGAACTCAGGATCTTCGCAGGGGGCAACATACGGGCATTTGTATAAATCGGCATCGTCGGGCTATACAGATCAAACTCAGGCTTTTTCTGAGCCAACTCGAGATGCGCGTCGTAAAAAGAGCGGATCGTCCCGATGTCGCTC
>CBDUBU010000104.1:0-12647 GCA_965365465.1 uncultured Rhodothermaceae bacterium | reverse complement strand
GGGTTGCTCGTCCCTCGCGGGACAGCTTTCTGGCGGGTGGGCGTCAAGCGAAGCGTTTACAACAACTGGGTAGAGGATTTCATATGGGCAGCTCCTGACGGTGTAAAGCCGTCACTGCGGGGGATTCAGGTTTACAACGGGGAGTATTGCGAAGGTCACCGCACTCAGACATTGCATTTCGCGGGTGAGGAATACCTTGCGCTTGAGCAGCAAAGCGCTGGATACTGTGAGGATGCAGCGCATCCCTGGTTTTTCAGCACGCTTGCTGTAGTGCCTATTGATAGCACAACGCACCTGGGGTTAACGATCTCGGAAGTACTGGGAGATGCGGCTACAGATGCGCTTTATGAAGGCGCATCCGATTATCTGGAACGGATCGGGAGCGCAGAGGACCGTGCGCTTTATATGCAGGAACCGGACGAAGCCAACTGGATCTTCGTGCGCCGGCCCGGGCGATGGGTCGTGCAAGGTCGCCTTGAAACCGGCGAGGTAACGCAGGATGCTTTTGCCGATTTCGAGGTGGATGTTGATCTTCCGTCCAGCATCGTTCGGCGAAATCAACTGCAACCTTCATGGGAGCAGATCAAAACCTTTGCGCCTGATGCCATAGATGCCTTTTCTTCGCCGGAGCGAGAGTTTGTAGTGATCCTTCGCCCGTCGCGTCTGACGGCTCATCCTGTTTCGGATGGACGGATCGGCCCTGCAAGCGTCAACGTCAGGGTGAGACCTGGCGCGACGGCCGTCATGGCGCGGTGGGCGACGGGTCCTCGTGTGCAGCGATGGGCCGAGCACATCGCTGCGACTCCCCGGCAGGCGCAATCGGGTTTGCGGTAAGCATCATCGAACGCACGGTTCCCTCGCTTGGAAACCCATCGTATGCAGCATTTTGTTGCCTTATAAAAGATTTTCGGCGCATCTCTTCTACGGAGTCACGTACATTATATTGGGCTGTAAGAAACTGTCTGGCACGCTAGAAAAGCGGCGCTTCCGCCAGAGAAACCACTTTGTCGAAGCGTCTGCAATGCCTGAGACATAGATCCTTTGCGTCTGGCAGGATGGCACAAAGGTTCAGGAAAGGGCAGTTCCAACCTCCTGCGCCATGCCGAGGTCGAAGCATCTACGCGGTGGGGAGGCGCTCACGGCCTGCTCGTGTCCACTCTGACCTCAACGTCGCCAGACAGTTTTCAAGAACAGGTTCGGGTCCTTTTTATCAGCTTTATCAGCATCTCCTTTCTGCCATGCTTCGCAAGATTCTGGTTCCGACAGATTTTTCACAGCCGGCTGAAAAGGCGCTCGGCTACGCGCTCTATCTGGCCCGGCAATACGATGCCGAGCTGCACCTGCTCCATGTGATTGTTCTTCATGGCGAGGATCCTTATAACCCGGATCATCATTTTCCGGACGTTGAAGATGCACGCGAGCAGGTCGAGCGTCAGACTGCGAAACAGATGCGCGAATCCGTCAGCGCCCGTGATACAAAAGATCTGGTGATAAAGAAAGCGCAGCGGCGCAACGTCTCTGCCGGGCCTGCCATCGTCGAGTATGCCCAGGAGGAAGATATCGACCTCATTGTCATGAGCACGCATGGCCGGCGCGGGATGCGTCATCTTCTTCTGGGCAGCGTGACTGAGGAAGTGGTTCGGCTGGCGCCTTGCCCTGTACTCTCGGTTCCCGGAGCGAGCAAACCTACCTCTGAACTGAAGCGCATCCTGGCCCCCATCGACTTTTCCGGCCACTCAAGGCAAGCCCTTTCTGTCGCAAGGCGCATAGCAGCCGATTACGGTGCGACCTTGCAAGTGCTTCACGTATTGCAGGACATCATTCACCCTGCCTTTTACAACATGGGCGCTTTTGCCTTACGAGACTTGCAACCCGACATAGAGGAACGGGCAGAGCAAGCGTTGAGGGAGTTGCTGTCTGAAAGCGCCGGCCCGGAGGTTCACGCAGAATACAGCATTGTGGAAGGTCATGCGGCGCACGCCATCGAAGACTTTGCCCGCAGGAATGAGACGGACTTGATTGTTATCGCTACGCATGGGCTTACCGGTCTGGAGCATTTCATGATGGGCAGCGTCACGGAGAAAATCGTAAGACGCGCATCTTGCCCTGTCCTGGTGCTCAAAGTATTCAGGAAGGAGTTCAGCATGACATAACGCTCCGTCCGTGAGGATACAAGTGACTTTCGTTGCAGCAATGCGTTGTCCCTTGAGTCGGACGGCGTCGGTTCTACCTGAGAATGGCAGATGCGTTCGCCTTTGCGTTTGAGGGTTATTTCCAGTTTGTCACGCTCCTTTGCCCTGCTTCTCTAATCTCCGGAAGCGATAGATCGTTGAAACTGCGTGAACGTATTTCGAGAAGCAAGGCAATACGAGGCAGAATAGAATTGGAACAAGCTCCAGATCGGTCCTCCATAAAGTCACACAGACGGCTGCCGACAGCGAAAGAAATCATACAAGCGCCCGGCGCGTATGTGCGGCAGATAAGGAGCGGCGCCAGAGAACGTTTGCGGGATTCGGAAACTCGTATTGTTACAGCGGTGATTCTTGGAGCCGCAGCGCTGGTTTCGGTGGGGCTTTTGTTCTGGATACTGCTGGTTTCAGAACTTCCCTCCGTGCAGGAACTCCGCGATTCACGGGTTGCCGAGGCATCGGTTGTGTACGCGGCAGACGGGCAGGAACTGGCGCGTTATCATGATAAGAACCGTACATGGGTAGGGCTGGACAAAATTTCTCCTCAGGTCGTGTATGCGCTGATTGCCACGGAGGACCACCGCTTTTACAAGCATTGGGGCATTGACTTGCGACGCACTATGGGTTCTCTGCTTCGCACGCTGGGGGGTGACACGCAGGGCGGATCGACTATCACCATGCAATTTGCCCGAAATGCATACCCGAGCGTAGGGGACGACCTGCCGCTTACACGCAAGGTCAAAGAGTGGATTACTGCGATGCGGATAGAGGGAATGTACACAAAGGAAGAAATCCTTGAGATGTACCTGAATACGGTGCCCTTTATGTACAACACGTTCGGCATTGAAGCTGCCGCGCAGACCTACTTTCAAAAACAGGCTGCCGATCTCACGTTGCTTGAGAGCGCAACGATGGTCGGTATGTTAAAAGGCACTGTGCTCTATAATCCTGTTCGGAATCCGGAGAATTCGCAGGAACGCCGCAACGTGGTGATGCAACAGATGGTGAAGAACGGCTACTTGCAGGAGGCAGAATACGAACGATTGCGTGAGCGAGAGACGCCTCTGAACTTTCGGGTAGTGACGTCTGATAGAAACCGTGCGCCCTATTTTGTCGAATACCTTCGGCAATGGATCGGTGATTGGACGGAGAGAGAAGGGTACGACTTGTACACAGGGGGCTTGCGCATCTACACCACGATAGATTCGCGTATGCAGGAAGCTGCGGAGACGGCCGTAATCGAAGTGATGGAAGACTTGCAGGCGGTTGCGGATGTGGAATGGAGCCGTTCCAGGTCGCCTTATTTTTCTTCAACAGCGGGATCATACCGTTCGCACCGGGAAAAGATTACGCCGTTTGCCTATTTCTGGGAATCGAAGCCGCAGGTGCTGGAAGTCTTTATCAAGAATACAGATCGGTACAAAGCGGCAGAGGATAGCCTGGGAGAAGAGAGGGCGCTGGAGCAACTTCGGGGCGACAGCGCGTTCCTGGATTCCCTCAAAACAGTCCACCAGCGCGTCAAGGCCGGCTTTGTTGCCATTGAGCCACAGACCGGACAGGTGAGGGCATGGGTAGGCGGGCGCGACTTTACGAAGGATAAATACGATCATGTGGCGTTTGCAAAAAGGCAGCCCGGATCAACGTTCAAACCCTTCGTATATGCAGCGGCCATCGACAATGGATACTCACCCGAAGATCTGCTGCGGGATGAAGTCATCGAGTATGTTGACCCTCAGACTCATCGGCGCTGGCGCCCGACGAACGTCGGGAGTGCTACGGGGCAGCTCATTTCATTGCGGGATGCGCTTGCTCATTCAAAGAACACGGTTACCGCGCAGGTGATTACAAAGGTAGGACCAGATAAGGTTGCCCGGTACGCGCGTCGTATGGGCATAGAGAGCGAACTGGTAGAGACGCCGTCGCTGGGTCTGGGAACGAGCGAGGTATCGCTGCTGGAGATGGCATCGGCCTATGGGACGCTGGCAAACCAGGGGCGACACGCCATGCCTGTATTTGTAACCCGGATCGAGGATCGCAATGGGAAGGTGCTTGCCTCTTTCACTACGGAGGCAACAGAGGTTCTTCCCGTTCATACGGCCTATACCATAGTGGACATGATGCGCGGCGTTGTAGATTATGGTACGGGGCGCCGCATTCGATCTTTCGCCAGTGGAGATCTGGCGGGAAAGACCGGCACCACGCAGGGAGGGGCAGATGGATGGTTTCTCCTGATGCATCCCAACCTGGTGATGGGCTGCTGGGTAGGTTTCGACAGTCCCTCCGTTACCTTTCGTTCGGATTACTGGGGTCAGGGCGCTCACAATGCGCTTCTGGTCGTGGGGAGGTTCTTTCAGGATGCCGGGCTGCAGAACGCATCATTTACAGCGCCTCCGGGTTACAATCCACCGCCGCCCCGGCAGGCATCGGAGCTTTATGCTCTGGCTGACAGCACAGACCGTGAGACAAAAGATTCGCTAACCCTGGCGATGGATTCTACCAGCATTTCCGACACAACGGCTCTGGATCCGGGAATTGAGGTCGCAGCAGATGCAGGCGCTTCGAACACATCCATTCCAGATGAGAGGCTCACCGCAGAGGAGTCTGGTCTGGAAGAGGAAAAGATAGAAGGTCAGGCGGCGGTGGACTCGCTGAACATGCAGGAACGCGAGGATGGCCAGGTACAGGATTATCTGCGTCGGCTGCGGGAAAAGAACTAGTTTCAGATTTTCCCTTTTTCGGCAAGCCAGAAGGCGAGCGGTCTCAAAGGAAGAAGCTATATCTGGTGCGCTCTGACGGCTTCCGTTGCTCCATTCCCGGAGGTTGCCAGGGGGGGAGCGCAGTAGTGTTCTTCAGGACCGAAGCGGTAGAGCAAGGCCGGGAGCATGAACAGGTTCGCAACAAGCGCCGCCGCTAAGGTCAGGGCTGTGAGCGCACCCATGTTGACGGTGCCTCCAAAGCTTGAAAGCGTAAAGACCATGAACCCGGCCATCAGCACAAGCGAGGTAAAAAGAATGGCTTTTCCGGTTTCACGGAGGGTTGTTCGGATGGCATCGTCTTTGCGAATCCCTGCGCCTCGCAGCAGCCGGTACTTGGCGAGGAAATGGATCGTGTCATCGACTGCAATCCCGAAGGAGAGCGAAAAGATAAGCGCTGTAGAGGGTTTCAGGGCGATCCCGGCAAAGCCCATCGCTCCCCCAACCAGCAAGAGTGGGATCATGTTGGGGATCAGGCTGATGACAGTCAGGCGTTTCGAGCGGAACAGCAGCGCCATCAGGAAAGAGATAATCAGCAGCGCAGCGGCCAGGCTCAGGATGAGGTTTTTGACCAGGTTCTCACCGGAGCGCGTAGCAATGATAGCTGTTCCTGTGATGTAGGTGTCGAACTGATTCTCCGGGAAAGAGGAGATGGCTTTTACCCGCACGGAGTCCGCCAGCGCATTCATTCCGGCAGTTCCGAGATCTCCCACGCCCAGCTGGATGCGTGCAACGGTAAACGTGGAATCGACAAAGGCAGGCAAGTCGCGCGTCATGCGATTGCTGCCTTTTCCCTGAACGAAGCCTTTCAGGGCGGCCTGCAGAAAAGGCATTTCGTAGCTGGAGGGCAGGCGGTAGGTCGCGGGATTGCCGCCGAAATAGGATTGGTTGGCGAGTTTGACCAGGTCTGTGACAGAGAGCACCCGGCTGACGCCTGACAGAGAGTCCAGTGAGGTTTCCAGGCGGTCCATGCGCCTCAGATTTCCCAGTGTTCTGAACTGGCCTTCTTTTTTCGACTCGATAACCACTTCCATTGGAAGAACTCCACCGAACTTGTCTTCAAATACGGCAAGATCTTGTCGAAGCGGGTCATCCTTATAAAAATCAGAAAAGACAAAAATATCCGAGGAAATCCGTAAAGCGCCAACGACCCCGATCACGGCAACGAGGGTGGTGACAGCCAGGATAGCCTTGCTATACCGCTGTGTAAATAGGGCAAGCCTGTCGAAAAAGTCGGTGAAGCGGTCGTGGGTAACAAGGTTGGTGGTTTTCTCTGAAGGGGGCCTCAGTTTGAGAAAAGAAAAAGGGATAAGCGTCACCGACAACCCATAGAGCAGCATGATGCCTACTGCTGCAAAGGCGCCAAAGACAGTAAGCAGTCGTGAGCCTGAAAGAACGAGAACTCCGAATCCTATGGCTGTCGTAAAGCTTGTAAGAAATGTCGCCAGACCGACCGTTCGTATGGTTTGCACGAGCGCTTTACGCCGGTCTCCGAGCAGCGCATACTGATCGTAAAATTTTGTGCAGATATGGATAGACGTTGCCATCCCGATGATGACAATCAAGGCAGGAAGCACTGCCGTGACAATGTTCAACCTGTGATCGAAGAGGGCAATGAGGCCGATCGTCCACACAATGCCCAGGAGAACGATCACCGTAGGCAGGACTACCGCTTTCCACGCACGGAACGTTATGAACAGAAAGACCAGAGACACGATCAAGGCCATCAGCGTAAAGAGGGGGGACTCGCGCGTTACACGCTGGGCATACTGCGTGCGAAGATATGGAAAGCCGGCCATCGCAACGCCGCCGGGGAGCGCATCAAGCGTTGCCTCGATTTTTTCAACCAGATCAACCCGTTCCGGCGTATCGTTGAAAGCTTCCTCGATCTTAATCATCATTGCCGAGGCGCTGCCATCTTTCGAGAGCAGCAATCCGCGAAGAAAGGGCTGGCTCTGAAAACGCTTGCGGAGAGCCTCTGCAGACAGGTCGGGATCGTACAGCGTATGAGAAACCATCTCGTTGCCTTCGCGCACGAGGTAAGGGATGTTGGTCAGGCTCAGCACCTGTTCGACGCCTCGGTACTGTGAAATATCCCGGGCAAGTATATTCAGACGCTGAAGGAAACCGGGGTCATAAGGGTCCGTATTCTTAAAGACGATGTACAGGATCGTCTGGCTCTGCCCGAAGACCTTGCCGGCCCTGTCAAAGTCCGCAAGCTCCTGTGAATCGGTTGGCAGAAACTGTCCGGCGGTGTGGTTGGTTTTTACCTGGGTGGACCAATATCCGAGAAAGGCAGTAAGGCTGATAATGACCGCGAGAACGGGGCGAGGGTGATCCAGTATACGATCTGCCAGACGGGACCACATATCCATATCTATATCTATTCAGCGCCGGTGTAAGGGTTACAAATACGGACTACCAGTCGATTGACGTTCCGGTGCGTCAGGGATCAAGGTGTTTAAGGACCTCTCTTACCCACCTGCATATGCGGAGTTCGGCTTGGCTCCGGGTTCGTAACATTTGAATTCTATTTTAGCTGTTCGCGGGCAGATGCAAAGTAAGGGAAGCGCCGGAAGAAGTTGTGCATTTACATCTTCCCTCGCGTGTAGTAAAATAGGGCCTTCCGCGAGAATAGTATCGTTTATCGACACGATCTTCCAGTTTATTCAAGGATTGGGGAACGAGAATCAAAACAAACGGGTCAGGGTTGTGCAGGTTGTCTGATGAGAGGCCGGACCGCCGTTAAACGAACGGGGAAATTTTATCATGGTAAAGACGTAGGATATGCCGTTACATCCCATGCGCTCCGGCAAGCCGGGAGCGCCTCCTTTTGTTAAATCGTATCTTCATGCGCTGGATCGTATGCAAGAGCGGGAGACGTTGCGGCCGGAAGAGGTTACGCAGCGCGCCCGTGCGCTTCTGGAGGCGCAATTTGGCGTGTCGGAACAGCCAGTTGAGGTTGCTTTTTGTCATACCGCAGTTGGCCTGATGAGCGAGCATACGCACTATTTTGACGGTTTTGCGCTGATGATGTCCCTGCCATTCGGAACCGCTGTGGCTGTGCGCAGGGCCGGTGGCGCCCTGTCTCATGTGTTATTCGAAGGCGGGATTCGGGTCTGGGATTTTGATTGTTCACAGTCCGTCAACGGGTCAGCGTCCCGGGCAGAGATGCCTGTGTGGACGCAGGTAGCGCAGCGCATTGCCTGCCAGTTTGCTGCGAACGGAGTTCAGATCGAGGCAGCAGTGGTTAGCACTTCCCCTGCTTGCTACGTGGATTCCTATCTGGCTGCATTAGCAGTTGCTGAAACGCGAGCGTTACAGGCGCTTTTCGGTAGATCAGATGCGCTCCCTGACCTGTTTGCCGCGATCCGCGATATCGTCTCCGGCTGTCAGGACCGTCCGTTGAGCATTGCGTATCCTCTTGCTGCGGATGTTGGACGCCCGGAGGCCCTCACGCTGATAGATGCTGCTACACTCGAACATCTCCCGCTCGATGGTCCCTCGCGCGATGAAGTAGGGTGGGGACTTATTGATGCCGGAATTGCGCCAGGCTACGATGCTGCATTTGCCCGGAAGCGAAAAGAAATGGCAGATCATGCATTGTCTGTTCTTCGGAACAAGGGATTTGCCCGGCTTGGCTCGCTGCGCGAACTGGAACATCAGGATCTTCAGCGGGCGCTTGTCTGGTTGCCCCGGTCCCTTCGTCCTGTGCTAAGGTATCTGGTGACAGAAAATCGGAGGGTGCAAAAGCTGGTTGTTGCAGTACGCCAGAGAGATTGGCAGATGTTCGGCGCACTTCTGATTATGTCTCATGCGGCGCAGCGCAGCGAATGGGGCGCCGGCAGCGAGGAAGTAGACTTTGTGGCGCAGCAGGTAGAAGCAATGAGTATTGAAGGAATGTATGGGGTTTGCACGAATGGACGGGCCGGCGGTGTGCTGGCAGCCGGGCAGCCGTTCATCGTGCCAAGCCTTCTGGACCGGGTTTCTCAGGCGTTCGAGCAGCGTTTCCAGATTTCGCCCGATGTGATGCTCCTGTAGTCTCCCGAATGTGGCATAGAACTTCCCGCTCCTAACCGTAATAAGCAGGCATTTACATGGCTCCGTTTGATCTTGCGTTGATGAACGACCGAATCGCCCAGGAAAGCGCATTCATAGACAATCTCGTATCTGAAATAGGCCGCGTGATTGTGGGCCAGCAATACATGGTCGAGCGGCTGCTAATCGGCTTGCTCGGCGGGGGTCATGTGCTTCTGGAAGGGGCGCCGGGTCTTGCAAAGACGCTTACGGTAAGTTCTCTGGCCGGCGCAATCGGGACGAATTTTCAGCGCATTCAGTTTACTCCCGATTTGCTGCCGGCTGACCTGCTCGGCACGCTCGTCTACAACCAGAAAGATGCTACCTTCTTCATCAAGAAAGGACCGATTTTTTCCAACATCATTCTGGCTGACGAGATCAACCGTTCTCCTGCAAAGGTTCAGAGCGCCCTGCTGGAGAGTATGCAGGAAAGGCAGGTTACCATCGGGGAGCAGACCTTTGTGCTGGAGGAGCCTTTTCTCGTGCTGGCTACGCAAAACCCCATTGAGCAGGAAGGCACCTATCCGCTGCCGGAGGCACAGGTAGACCGCTTCATGCTCAAGATCAAGGTGCCATATCCGGATCGAGATGAGGAACTGGAGATTATGAGGCGCATGGCCCGTACAGGAGAGCCGGTGCGCGTGCGCCCCGTCATACAACCTCAACAGATCCTGGCGGCGCGGCGCGTCCTCAACGATCTTTACATTGATGAGCGCGTAGAGCACTACATTGTCGATCTGGTGATGACTTCGCGCAATCCGTCGCAGTACCGGTTAAGCAGCCTGACGCCTCTTATCGAGTTTGGCGCATCGCCGCGAGCCACTATCAATCTGAATCTTGCCGCTCGCGCTCATGCCTTTCTGCACCACCGGGCCTATGTGACACCCGAAGACGTTCGTTCGATTGCGATGGATGTGCTTCGCCACCGGATTGCTACCACCTACGAGGCCGAAGCCGAAGACATTACCAATGAGGACATTGTCCAGCGCATTCTTGAAACGGTAGAAGTGCCTTAACCGGGGCGTCAGAGGCAAGGCCCCACGCGCTACGGCGCATACACCAATGAATCCCGGACTCAGACTTTCAGGGACAAACTATGCCGCACCAGCCCAAGACATTCAAAAAGGAGTCTATTACCGTCGATTTCATGGTAGAGCAGCTCCGGGTTCGCGTCGGGGTGGAAATGGAAACCGTGAATCAGGTTGATGCAAAAGAACGCGTCGTTACGGAAAGCAACCTGCACCGGCCGGGTCTGGCGCTGGCTGGTTACATCGACCTTTTCACCTATCAGCGGATTCAGATTCTGGGGAATACAGAGAACCAGTATCTGGATCATCTGACCATGGAGGACCGCGTAGCAGCTTTTCGACGTCTCATTCAGTTTCCTGTGCCGTGCATCATTCTCACGGAAAACAATGTGCTTGATGCGGAGGTAGTGGCTGTGGCAACGGAGGCAGGCGTGCCTCTTTTCAGAACGCCGGTTCCGTCTACAGAGTTTATGGCGCTATTGCGCGATTTTCTCAACGATCAGTTTGCCTTGCAGCAGACGGTTCATGGCTCTCTGGTAGATGTGTATGGGATTGGCCTGTTGCTTGTCGGTAAGGCCGGCATCGGCAAAAGTGAAGTTGCGCTCGATCTTGTTGAGCGCGGCCACCGTCTTGTCGCCGATGATGTGGTTATCGTGACCAAGAAAGAAGAACAGCTCTTGATGGGGTCCGGGACGGATCTCGTGCAGCATTTCATGGAGATACGTGGGCTTGGCCTGGTGGATGTGCGAGCCATGTTTGGAATCCGCGCCATCCGTTTTCAAAAGCGGGTGGAAGTAGTCGTAAATATGCAACTCTGGGATCCAGGGGAAGAGTACACGCGGCTGGGGATGGTAGAAGATACCCACACGGTTCTGGGCGTGCAGTTGCCGATGGTTCGCCTTCCCATCACGCCTGGAAAGAATGTGACGGTCATCTGTGAAGTTATTGCGATGAACTATCTGCTGCGTCACTATGGCTACGACCCCGCTGAGGTATTTGCACGGCGTCTTGCAGAGCGCATCCATAAGAAGGGGGCCGCTATTCCCTCTCGTGGCATCGAATACTTCGAGCACGACTACGAATAGCAGAGGTGTTCACGTCTTTCTGTGTAAAGAGACCTGTTCCGGAGCGTTCGTAAAATGTGTCTGTGCCTCGGAGGTTGTCTCATAATCGGTCACGCCTTTCTATGAAGCACGCAAGGTTGACAACCTACGCGTGTGAGACTATATTCTCGTGAAAATGTAGTAATTGAGCAAAGCGGCTCACAAGACAGGAAAACAGGGTTGGTCTGCGATGCTACGGTTTCCATCATGTCCGGCGTGCGTGGCATCGGCCCTGTCGTGAAATAGAAGATGCGGGAGCACGGGATTTTCAGCCTGGGTTCCCGGTTTGTGGATGGCTGAGTCCAGAGTTAACAAAGGCGCTTATGCCCGGAAACCGCTACTACTACTACGATCACAACGCCTGTTCTTTCGTCCAGAGCAAAGCCGGGACAAAAGAAATCACATCCAAAGGAGTCGTTGTCGGGGCGGCAGCTATTCTGCTGGCAGGGGTTCTGGCCTGGGGGATGGATCATTTTATCGGAACTCCGCAGGAAATGGCGTTGAAAGCGGAGAACGAAGCGTTGCAAGAGCAGCTTTCGTCGGTAGAAGATAAGATGTCCGAGTTTTCGGTGCGGCTTGAGCAACTCTCCTCGGCTGACCAAGGGCTGTATCGCACTCTACTCGAAGCCGAACCTATTTCCGGAGATGTGAGAAAACTGGGTGTAGGTGGAAGCGATCCGTACGAGAATTACAACCGTTTCGGGGCAACGACAGCCCTGTTGCTGCACAGATCCTCGCAAAAGCTGGATCAGCTAGAACGGCAGATCAACCTGCAGAGCACCAGTTTCCGAGAGTTGACCGGGCTGGCTCGAGAACGCACTGCGTGGCTTGCGCAAATGCCGGCCTTGTTGCCCGCCGATGGACCGGTTGTCTCTGGGTATGGACAGCGTATGCATCCTATTCTGAAGATTGAAAAGGCGCATGAAGGGGTAGACGTTCTCGTGCGAACAGGCTCGCCGGTCTTTGCAACCGGGGACGGCGCCGTTCAGGAAGCAAGCCAGAGCGCGACGTACGGAAAACACATTGTCATAAACCACCCTGAAACGGGTTATAAAACGCTGTACGCACACCTTTCAGAGATTCCGTCGCACATCCGGCCTGGAAGGAAAGTCAGGCGCGGCGACAAGATTGGCCTGAGTGGAAACACCGGGCGCTCGGCGGGGCCGCACGTGCATTATGAAGTGCGGGATGCACAGAACCGCCCTCTCAATCCTGTTCTTTTCATTGCTCCGAGCATGACGCCCCAGCAGTACAGAAAGCTGCTTGAGCAAGCGGGGCAGGCTCAGATTGCGCTGGATTAAGCAATTGCGCCGAACCAGCACCCTTAGCGCCGATGAAAAAGCCCCTGTTTGCAGCGCTTCCCTGTCAATTCGCATGACGCCTTGTTGCTTTTATCGGGGATGCGTGCTATAGTGCCCTCCCACAAGCATCAATGCTATCTTTATGATCCTCAGAGCTTTTAACCTGTCTGACCCATGTACTGGACTTTAGAACTTG
>CBDUBU010000103.1:0-12678 GCA_965365465.1 uncultured Rhodothermaceae bacterium | reverse complement strand
CCGCCACTCGGCTATATGCTCAGCATCTCCCATGCATGAGAAGTGAAGGACGAGCAGCTTGAATATGTTTTTGCACTTCGTCCATCACAGAACGATTCCCTCTCTTCGCACATTGACAAAAAAGCCGGATTCAGACTGCAAGATTCTACTGACTCCAGATACGACAAAGCCCACAAGCTCCCCGGTTTCCATCATCACTTTCGACGTGATCTTGCTAACAATGCCTATTTCCTTATGCTTATTCACTGGTTCTTTTAAGATCACCAGTATGTCTATGTCACTGGCTTCCCCGGCCTCACCGCGTGCCTGAGACCCGAAGAGTACGACTTGGGCGAGACGGTCACCATACAGTGCCTCTAGCTCATTTCGAGAAGCGCGTAAAGCCGCTTTAACCGCAGGCGTTACCGCCAGCTTTTCAATCCTTTGAAGATGCTCGTCAGTCATTGGCTGAAAATGTCACGGGTCTTTCTGAGATCCAAAATAGGCGCCCACATAACCTCGGACAACGGATATATTATCTCACAGGCAACCTATAGCGTTCTGTGAATTCTGTCGGGGGTAAAAATCGCTGGTGTAGGTAACTTGGGTGACGGTATACGCTGATTTGATTTGCGGTTGACTAATGTACCTCCCAGCACTGAATCCATTACAACCCGTAGCTAGCTGGCCGCTGAGCCGCCGCGGCCGATGTACCAAACCTCCTTTACAAATATGTGGTGTTCCTCCGCCACACCTGTCTGAAATACACCCCAGTTGCCCTCGAAGCCCTGTGGATCAGAGATCGGAATTCGGAATAGCCGCATTGTCGTCCTTGCGGCTTCTCGTGTTCTGGTTCGCACCCAGTAGCGGTGCTGCTCGCGAACGTACTCCGCGACATAGAGGCCTGGCACGATGAAGAAGCGTGGCAGTCGATCAACCGCCTGCAAGTGAATGAAGCAGTAGAAGAGCCTCGTGTCGGCGACGTGTTCGTGTTTCTGGGACATTGGCCATGAAAAGAAAGGCTCAGGGCCGAAAAGCGTCGCTTTTCTCGAAGGCCGATCGGTCGTTTTTACTTCGACCCGGAGGAGGTGGTCGAATTGTGGATTGGAAACGAGAATGTCGACCCCCTTCGTGTTCGCAAGGGTAAGCGACGCAACGAGGCCTCGATGCGCAAGCTGCGCAAGTACGTAAAATTCTCCTGTGATACCAATGAGTGATTTGTCCATGCGCGTCTGGGTCTTCTCAGGGATTCAAGTTAGCGTTAATTACTGGAGAGCACCTGGATACAAGCAAGCCCCCTTCTTCTTTGTGAGCAAGGGAGCGTTCGCCCCTGCGAGCAATCAGCTGCACGGCAATAACTATCCCTTCGAATCTTCCAGGTATGGCGGATGAACATTGCAAGGGTAACGAGAGTGTGGGTACACCAAAAATGTGTTGCGAAAACAACCTTTTTTATCGGATAGCCGCACCCTAGCTTTCCGATGAACCAAATCACTCGGAGCAGCTATGGCAAGAAGAAGAATCGAACTCGATCTAGAAAAAGTCAAGGAACTGGCCGGCCTCGGCCTCTACCACTGGCAGATCGCCCAGGCCCTCGGCATCAGCGCGGATACCCTCGAACGCAGGATGAAAGAAGAGCCTCGCCTCGATCAGGCGGTGCGCCAGGCGCGGACACAGGTGCTCACCGAGATGGCAGGCGCCGTGCTGGCGAAGGCCCGTGAAGGCAACCTGCAAGCGCAACTGTTCATTCTGCGCTCATTTACCAGAAGAAAGGAACAGGTCGAAATTCGCAAGTGGGACGACCTACTGAGCACGGTGGATCTGAAGCAGGGCTGCCTTTCTGACGGTTCGGCGGCAGTTGAAGAACCCTGGAAGGACAAGAAGGGAATCTGAGTCCGCAAGGGGCGATTTGCGGCGAGCGGCCGGAAACCTTGTTTTGGACCGCAAAACCCGCAAAACCGCCCTGGCGGTGGTGAAAACAGCGTTTGGGCGCCCTCAAAAACCGCAAAAAAACACAGGTAAAACCGCAAAACCCGCAGAAAACTTTACTTCGCTGGAAATTAAATTTCCATTTCACCCTTCACTGGCTATATGCAGGGTGAGACGGAATCATCCCGGCGTGATCGCACCGGAACGTCTGGAACCGTTGATCGACGAAGCCAATCAACTCGTCGCCATCCCGAAGTACGGCTCTCGTACCGGAAGGCGACATTCTCGCGCATCAAGCCCCTCAACCAGGAACGAACCGAGGGCACCATCGCAGACGGCAAGGTGCGGTCTCTGCCTGAAACCAACATCACCGGCATCACGCCCGACGCCGTGACCTACCGCAACGGCGGCGAGGCCGAGTACACGCTCACCAACGACTACGTCTTTATCTTCACCGGCGGCACCCTGCCCACTCGTATGCTCCAGGATCTCGACATCCAGATCGACACCAAGTTCGCGAGCCGCTGATCCTGCGGTGAGGGCATCCTTACATTCCGCGATGCCAGGCCAGTTGCATCTCCCCTCTCTACCGAATACTTTTAGGTTATCGTATCCTGACACACCTCACCCAGGATATCCTGTTGTTCCGATGAAGAAGATCCTGTTCCCCCTGCTCCTGGTTCTCTTTTTTACCGGCTGCCAGCCGGTCGCCCCGGATGAGGCCATGCGCCTGTCGCTGGTCGAGGAAGCACGTCCGGAAGACGTTGGCTTTCACCCCGACAGCCTGGCGCTGATCGATACGTTTATCCAGGCTGCCGTAGATAGCCAGTGGATCGCCGGTGGCGTTGCCCTGGTCGCGGCGCAGGGCAAAGTGGTCTATCACAAAGCCATCGGCTTCAGCGACCGTGAACGGAGTGAGCCGCTGGACGCGGACGCCATCTTTCGCCTGGCGTCCATGACCAAGCCCATCACTACAGTAGCCGTCATGCAACTGGTCGAACAGGGCAAAATCGACCTCCAGGACCCTGTAGCCAAGTACATCCCCGCGTTTGCCGATCCCGAAGTGCTCGTCGAAGTCAACGAAGCTGACTCTTCCTATACGGCCCGCCGGGCAGATCGCGACATCACCATCCACCACCTGCTGACGCATACCTCGGGCATGGCGTACGGCATGTTTCACCCCGTGGCGTCTCCCGTCTATATCAGGTCCGGCGTGACGGAGGCCTGGACCAAGGCTCCCGTGACGCTGGCGGAGAACGCGGCGATCATGGGCGACTTGCCCCTCATGCACGACCCCGGCGCGGCGTGGACCTACGGCATCAGCATTGACGTGCTGGGCCGGGTGGTGGAGGTCGCCTCCGGAATGCCGCTGGATGCGTATTTTGAAGAACACATCTTCGAGCCGCTAGGCATGGAAGACACCTATTTCTACTTTCCGGAGGCGAAGGCGGTTCGCCTGGTGGAACTCTATCATACCGACGCCCTTGATACGAACCAGGTGCCGGACGTCATACGGGGAGATTATCCCGTTAGCGGGGCGAAAACGTACTTCGCTGGGGGCGCCGGGTTGTCGTCCACCGCGCGCGACTACTTTCTTTTCGCCGACGCCCTGCGACAGGGCGGAGCGCGTAACGGGCGCCGCATCCTGGCGCCGGAGACGGTCGACCTCATGACCCATAACCGGATCGACTCGCTATGGGTGGGGGAGGGCGCCAAGTTCGGGTATGGCTTCGCCGTGCAGGCGGTGGACGGCGACAACGGGGTTCGGCCCGGTCGGTATGGGTGGGGCGGCTATTTCCAGACGACGTTCTGGGTGGATCCGGAACGCGACGTCATCGGGATCCTGCTGACGAACGCCTGGCCGGAAGGTAACTGGGATCGGATCCAGCAGGGATACGAGGCGCTGGTCAACAGGGCCGCCGCCAGCACGCCTGCGATGTGATTTGAGGGCAGTGCGTCAGGAGATTTTCGTCAGTTTCGTCACCCGTCCGTCGCTGATCCATTCGACGACGTAGATGTTGCCCTGCCGGTCTACCCAGAGGCTATGGGGCGAGATAAACCTGTCCTAAAGCCGCTTCTCGTGCGGGATATTCGCCTATCCTTCGAGGTCGGCATATTTAGTCCCGAAGTCGCCCCACGCCGTGAGCGCCTGCCCGTCCACATAACCGCCTAGGTCGATGAGCTTCTTGTTGTCCTTGCCGAAGATAGAGACGCGGGCGAACAGGTCGGGGATGTAGAGCAGGTCGCTGGCGTGCATCGTGGGGCAGGGGAAGCGGAGGTCCGCCGGAGGGATTGCCACGCCGAGGTATTCCCCTTCGAGGGTGAAGTTGATGATGCGGATGTTGTTGCGGCCTGCGATCCGTACGACCGGCGTCCCGTTGCGCACTTTGATGGTGGCGCCGTGGGAACCTTTAGGTTGGCTGCGCCCTCGCCCGGCCCGCCGAAGGAGTCCAGGTACTTTCCGTAGCCAGCGTAGACGTGGATCCAAGACTGCCCTACCCGTTGGCCATGTAGACGGTACTGTTGGGGGCGACGGCGGTTTCCGCAACGTGGAGGGCATTCGACTAACAGGCGAGGGAAGTTATGCACTGGTTAAGCACGGATTTGCAAAACGGTGCAGAACGGTTCAGAGTATCGAGCAATCACAATAACTGATAAAGCCCCGTAATAGGCCAAAATAGTCTACAATAGGGCTATATCAGTGTGGGCCCGGCAGGGTTCGAACCTGCGACCAATCGATTATGAGTCGACTGCTCTAACCGCTGAGCTACGGGCCCGGGTGCGGTCGCAGGATGTATGTTCCGTCGACCGCATAGAACCCATAATATACCCCAAAACGGCTACAGCGATCCAGGGCGCCGGGCAAATTGCGTGTGAAATGGTTGTGGGAGGGAATTCGTGGTGACAGGGTATCGAGAACAGGGAGACGTGTAAGATTCCTTGCAATTGTATTCCCGGTGTAACTAACCTTTCTGTACCGGCAGTAAAGGCTCCATTACGTAGCGGCAGGCCAGCGAAGCAAGTTTTCTTGGAGTCATCGGTTCTCCATAGCAATCACCACAGAACAGGCACGTTTATGCATCCTCGTGGGAAAAAAGAAGGCGCCGGAAAAAAGCCGACCCGCCGCGCATTCGTGAAGGGGGCGGCTGTTGGGGTTGTCGGTACGGCACTCTCCGGCAGCATGTTGCTGCCGGTTGCAGCGGCTCCGGTCTCCCGCAAGAGGCCGGGGCTGGAGCCGGTGGCCGTTCTGCCGGAGGGCCTTACCCGTAGCTGGCTCGGACCTGACCTCTGGGCCAATCGTCTGCAAGACTGGCGGCTCCATGAGGGGCGCCTGGAGTGCCTGCGCGGCGAGGCCGGATATGAAGCCCGTACGGTCGCCCTGTTGACGCGGGAAATGATCCCCGGCGACGCGCCGGCCCGGCTTCGTGTGACGGCCGGGCGACTCACCGAAGGCGCGGGATTCTGCGGTTTCCTGATCGGCGTCGGCGGTGGAGAACTCGACTACCGGGCGGCGGCTCTGGCGCAGCGCGGCTCCGGCATCGGCGGCGGCTTCTTCTGCACCTACGAATCGGATGGATCCGTTCGGTTCCGCGAACACACCGACGAGGCGGCGGCGCTGGCTTTCGCGGTGTTGCCTTCCGACGCTCTCGCAGCAGGAGGCTTGTCCCTGCCGCTGGAGGGATCGGTCGTGCTCGACCTGGAAATCATACCGAAGGGCGGGGGCCTTTTCGACGTTCAGATGACGGCGCAGGCCGCGAATGACGGCCCGACGCTGGCGCAGGCCGTGCGGCGCGAAGTGTCCGAAGCAGAACTGCTGGGCGGCATCTCGCTGGTTTCTTCCACGCCTCCTGGGGAGGCGGGGGCCCGCTGGTGGTTCCGCGACTTGCAAGCAGAAGGGGCCAAGATCGCCGAGCATCCGGAACGCCGCTTCGGGCCGATCCTGGGTACGCTATTCTCGCTGAACGGCAGTGTGCTCAAGCTCTCGGCGCAGATGGCGCCGGTCGGCGAGGAGGAGCCGCGTGAGGTAAGCCTGGAGACGCGCCCTGCCGGGTCGGACGCTTCCTGGCAGCCGCGTGCGACGGCACCGATCCAGCCCGGCTTTACAGCGCTTTTCCGCCTCGATGGCTGGGATCCGTCACAGGATTGGGAGTATCGTGTCGTCTATGCATCTCCGTTTGCGGAGACCGCCGCTTATGCCGGTGTAATCAAACGCGATCCTGCCGGAGAACGGGCGCTGAAAATCGGCCTGTTTAGCTGCCTCATCGCGACGGCGCGTTCTCTGGAAGCGGGCGTTGGCGCTCCGGAACTGCCGCAGGCGCACCTGCTGGGCCGGTATACCCACGATAACATCTATTTTCCCCACCAGACGCTCATTGCCAACGCCGAAACGCACGAGCCCGATCTGCTGGTTTTTGCAGGCGACCAGTTTTATGAGGGCAACCCTACCCGCGTCGAATCACGCGAAAATCCCGGCCTGGACTATCTCTACAAGTGGTTTCTGTGGGTCTGGTCTTTCCGCGAGATGACGCGCTCGACCCCGACCATCGTCCTCGTGGACGACCACGACGTGTACCATCCCAACGTGTGGGGCGAGGGGGGTAAAAAGGCCCCGGATGAGTTCTGGGGCTGGAACCTGGGAGGATACATCGGCGAAGCGGACTTCATCAATATCGTACAACGCACGCAGTGCGGCCACAACCCGGACCCCTATGATCCCACGCCGGTAGAGCGCGGCATCACCGTATACTACGGGGCTTTCCGGTACGGCGGTGTCTCTTTTGCCGTGCTCGAAGACCGCAAGTTCAAGACGAGTCCGGTGCAGGGGGAGGACATGGACGTACACGCGCCTGTCCTGCTCGGCGCACGGCAGGAGCAGTTTCTCGAAGCGTGGGCAGGGATGGATCCGGGAATGCCGAAGGTCTGCCTGACCCAGACGTGCTTTGCCTGCGTGCAGACCAGTCCGGAGGGCTTTCCGCTGCTTGATTTCGATTCAAACGGGTATCCTCCGCTGGCGCGGGACCGGGCTGTGGAACTGCTTCGTGAGGCCGGCGCCCTAGTGCTCGCCGGGGACCAGCACCTCGCCAGCATCGTCCGGCATGGCGTCGATGCCTATACCGATGGGCCGATCCAGTTTAGCGGGCCGGCAGGCGGTTCTTCCTGGCAGCGCTGGTTCGAGCCTGCCCGGACGCTGCCCAATGGGAACGGGCAGCCCAACACGGGTGATTTCCGGGATGCCTTTGGCAACAAAATGCGCGTGCTGGCCGTCGCCAACCCGAAGATCAGCTTTGCCGAGTATCGCCGGCACATTACAGGGCGGGGGCAGGGACTGGGAGACCGGAGCCTCAAAAGTGAGGGGTATGGCATCGTTCAGGTAGATTTCGCGGCCTCGGCTTACACGCTGGCGTGCTGGCCCTGGCAGGTGGACCCGGCGGCTCCCGGAGCGCGTCAGTTCGAGGGATGGCCGTACCGGATCTCGTTCGAGGAGGCTGGTTCAGAAACAGGCGGCTGAAGCTCCGGCAATTTCAGGTTGGTAATTTGCGATCCCACATACGAAGCGAACGCTGCCGGGCGTTGAGAGGAAAAGCCGAAACACCTGCTTCTATAAACCAGAGAGACATGCGCCGACTTCTCGCAGCCGGCAGTTACGGGAGGATGATTGAACGCCGGTATTTGTTCGGGATCGCGCTGGCGCTTTTTCTTTCATCGAGCGCTGTTCATGGACAGGTTCTCCTGGAAGGTGACGTTCTCGATGCCGATACCCGTCAGCCTCTGGCGCGGGTGCATGTGTCCGTGGCTGATCTTCCGCTCGGAACCATCACGAACGACGAGGGCCGCTTTGCCCTGTATGCGGCTGCGCTGCCGCTTACCCTTCAGGTTCGCCACATTGGTTATGAGACGCAGCAGATCACGGTCGCTGCGGAAAATGCCTCCCGGCTTACCATCGAACTGACGCCCGCCATCCTGGAACTGGAGGAGGTGTTTGTCGCCGGGGAGGATTTTGCAGCGAATGTCATGCGCAAGGTCATCGAGGCAAAACACCAGTGGCACAGTCATCTGAATTCGTATACGCAGGAAGGATATACCCGGCTGGTTCTGGAAAACGACGGGCAAATCGTCTATCTGAAAGAGGCAGTTTTTGATGCCTACTGGGATAAGGTGCGCGGCCCACGTGAAGTGGTGCGTTCCCTGCGGCAAACTGCCGCGTGGGACCATATCCTGCCGGTGCAGGAAGCCATGCAGGTGTTGAACCTGTATGCCGATGAGGCGACGGTATACGGGATGAAACTGATAGGCCCAACCCATCCTGATGCGCTGAATTATTATCATTTTTCGCTGGCCGGACGGCGCAAGATCGACGACAGGCTGGTATATGACATTTACGTAGCCCCCAGAGATCAGCTCAAGGCCACGTTTATCGGGATGGTGTCCGTGCTGGATTCCGTCTACGCCATGCTCAAAGCTGATCTGCGTCCCGCTCCACATGTCGTCTTTCCGGATCCGCTGGAATCATGCCGCATCGCGTATACCCAGCAGTTCGCTCAGGCGGGGGAGGGGGTATGGCTTCCCCTGGATCTGTCGGTGGAAGGCGCCCTTCGACTCGGCATAGATCCCCGTTATTACCGATCCATCGGCGTGAAGGGGTTGACGCGCCTGACAGGGAGCCGGGTCAACGCGCCCCTGCCGGAAGCCCTGTTTT
This sequence comes from uncultured Rhodothermaceae bacterium, assembly GCA_965365465.1. Classification (GTDB taxonomy): domain Bacteria; phylum Bacteroidota; class Rhodothermia; order Rhodothermales; family DASSAV01; genus CBDUBU01. The sequence continues at coordinate 4,073 of CBDUBU010000103.1, read as the reverse complement.
CCGGTCCCGCCCGTGTAATGGTCGATTCCGCGTCGGTGTGGGACGACCCGTATTTTTTCCGGGGGCGCGGCATCATTCCCCTGACCGGGCGTGAGGAAGCAGCGCTCGAACGGCTCCCCCGAGCGAAGCTGACGCTTGAGGAGGCTTTTCCGCTGGCGCGTCGTCCGGGTTTCCTGGCCGGAGTTTTTGGCGGGCGCACCGAACAGGGCTTTCCGCGTCTTACCTGGCCCGTAATCCTGGGCTATCAGTTCCAGTTCCGGTACAACCGGGTGGACGGATACCTCAGCAGCATCGGACAGAGGCTCGATTTGAGTCCGCATCTCCAGTTCGTCTGGCGTCTCGGAGAGGCGACGGGCCTTTCACGGGTGCGCTATCATGCAGGCGCTCGCTACAAATGGGAGAATCGCTTCTTCGTGGAGGGAAATTACCGCCTCGATACCGATGTCCGGCAATCCCCGTCGCTCTATCCGGTTGCGCTTGCTTCGCTGCCTGCCCGGCTCGGCGGCGAAGACTACTTCGACTATTACTGGAACCGGAGCCTTCGGCTCACTGCCGGATATCACACGCGCCGGTTAAACCTTTCGCTGGGCCTATCTCAGGAGATCCACGAATCCGTAGATCGGAAGGTCATGCGCGCCTGGCCCTTCGCGCATGATTTCAGGGAGAACCCTCCGGTGCAGGACGGACGCCTGCGTGTTTTGCGAGCCGGGGCAGGGCTGGGAGACAGAGGATGGATTCCGGCAAAGGGGATGTCGCTGCGTGGGGCAGTCAGCCTCGAATACAGCCCCGGGTCGCGGGTAGGGAGCGACTTCCACTATGGGCGCTACGATGCCGCGCTTGACGTGCAGACGCCGACGCTTTTTCCCAACCGGCCTCGACCGAATCTGCTCCGACTTCGCCTTCTGGCAGGCGCATCCAGCGGAACGCTCCCGGTTCAGCGGTTCGGGGTGCTTGATGGGCGAACCGGCCCTTTCAGCGCCTTCGGGGCCTTTCGTGCATTGTCTGGCAGACCCTATGAGGGCGCCCGCCACGCGGGAATCTTCTGGGAGCATGATTTCAAAACGATGCCCTTTGAAGCGCTCAGGCTGTGGCCGCTCGTCAGCAAGGGAATGGGTGTTACGCTTTTCGGAGCGCATGGGCGCGCCTGGATTTCACCAGCACGACGAAACACGCTCGTTTTCAAGCCAATGTATCAGGGTCGCTTCCATCACGAACTCGGCCTGTCGCTGACGGACCTTGCCGGACTCCCCTTGCGCCTGGATGCTGCCTGGCGGCTGAACAGGCCTGGCTTTTTCTTTGGATTTGGTCTGACAAAGGGTTTTGACTGACAGCGAAGAATGTGCTTCGGGTCATCGCCTGCGGTCAGGTCGAATGGCGTGTCAACCATTAGACAGGGGTTTTTAATCCTGCCAGACCATTTTTCAGGCCGGGATGCAGCCAGCAATGGGGAGCCTTGCTGCCCTGGCCTATGCCTGCCTTTCCAGAAACCGAACCGCCGCCTCCAGCCCATCCACCATCCGGTCCAGCGTTAACCCTTCGCGGGCCTCGGCAAGCGCGTTCCGGGAGAAAAAGTCCTGCTCTGAGAGCACGTGCAACACGGCCTCGGCGAGCGCCCCAACGTTTCCATGCTCCGCCAGCATCCCGTTCCACCCCGATCGTACATATTCAACTTCCGGGCCGTGAAAGCGGATGCCCAAATCCGGCGCCTGCTGCGAAACCACCGGCAGGCCAAAGGCAAATGCATGGTTGGCCGACAGGCCCAGCCCCCTCGGCATCAACATCACGTCGGAGGCGTAGAGGTAGGGCGCAGAATCCTCCCACCGGGGCATTGCTCCCAGGAAATGAACTTCCTCCATGCCATCCTGCGCAACCTGCGCCTCCATTGCCTGGCTTTCCGGGCCGTCGCCGATAATGAGGAGCCGGGCGGCAACCACACGGCGAATCTCCCGGAAGGCATCGAGCAGCAGGCCGGGCGCTTTCTCCGGGATCAGGCGTCCGATGAAAACGATCAGGGGAGACGATTCCGGAAGCCCCAGGCGGCGGCGCACCGTCTGCTTTCCTTCCTGCGCCAGCCGGTCGTGGAGGGCAAAAAGCACGTCCATGTCCAGCGTGTTGCGGGCGACGAAGAGACGCCCGGAAGGGACATAGGGCCTGAGCAGGTCGGCCACCCCGTCGGTATAGCCGACACAGGCATCTGCCTGCCGGGCCAGCCAGAGACGATAGCGGTCGCCCATGTTCCGGGGCGAAAAAGGGCGGTCATTCGAGGAAAAATGCCCCCAGAGCGCGCGCGGGATGCCTTTGAAGCGGCTGTACCCTAGCAGCAGAGGCAGGGTGAGCGAGCGCGGCGACTCTTCGATGAGCAGCGCACCCGGGCGCACCCGGTTCAATACCCCGGCAAACGGCTGCGCGTGCAGCCGCTCCCCGAGCAACCAGTAATTGCGCGCCTCGATGGTGTGAAACGCATTCTCCTGTCTTGCAGTCATCGAAGAGATCGACGAAGCAGCAGGCGGAGCGCCGTGGTACACATGCAGCCGCCCCCCCAGGCGTCTATTGAGGTGTTCCAGCGCCGGAATCCGGTAGCCGGGCAGCATCCGGGTGATAAACAGAACGGGACGGTCGGGCATGGAAGAGATGGGTTGTTTTTATGGCGTCCGGGCTGCGCCTGCTTTCCTGGCACGGCGCAAGATACGCACACCCCTCTCTTTCCTGGAAACAGCCCTCAAATACGTGGCCAGACTGGCCTCATACCTCGGCTTCCGGCAGTCCTGAACATGGACACAAAGTTGCCCTTTCTTTCCGCAAAGCGCAACCCTTCTTGACCTATGTCGTATTGCGACGTATACTATATCCTGACGCGACATACATGAACGCTTTCTCAATCCCTGTGATGATCCCGACCCCCCTTATTGCCGCCTCCCTCAAACCCTTTGTGCTCTCGATTCTCGCTGAAGGAGAGAACTACGGGTATGCCATCATTCAGCGCGTGAAGGCCCTCACCGGCGGCCACATCGAATGGACGACCAGCACTCTTTACCCGGTGTTGCACAGCCTGGAGAACAAAGGTCTGCTGCAAAGCGAATGGCAGGCTTCCGAAGAAGGGCCGCGCCGCAAATATTACCGGCTGACCCCGAAAGGGCGGAAGGCGATGGAGCGCGAGAAGCAACAGTGGCTCGACGTACACCGGGCGCTGATGCAGCTGTGGGAGCCGGAAGCAACCCGTGGGTTGTTGCCTGCCTGATTTTTTCTTCTATCTCCGGAGACCAGAGCCGTCATGTTCCACCTCGAAAAAGCCCTTGCCGCCTGGCGGCGCAGCCTCCAGTACAACCGCGCCTTTAGCGCCGACGACCTTGACGAGTTGGAGCAACACTTGCGCGATCAGGTAGAGGGCCTCAAGGCGGCGGGACTGACGGAGAAGGAGGCTTTCGAGGGCGCCCTGAAAGAGATGGGCGACTACGGCACGGCGGAGGCGGAGTACCGCAAGGTCTACTGGGGCAAATTACAACGCCAGCACAGGCTGGGAGACGAATTCAGATGGAAATTCTCGATGCTCAAGAATTACCTGAAGATCGCTTGGCGCACCCTGATCCGGCAGAAGGGCTATAGCTTCATTAACATCGCCGGGCTGACGCTGGGGCTGACGTGCTGCCTGCTCATCTTCCAGTATGTGGCCTTCGAGTACAGTTTCGACACCTTCAACGAGAACTCCAAAACTCTCTATCGCGCTAACGAGACCATCGTTCGGGGAGGGGGCGATCCCATTACAACGCCTGAAACTGGATGGGCCATGGGGCCGACACTGGCAGCGGAGATACCCGAAGTCGTACGCTACGCCCGTCTCCACCCCGAGTACAACAACGCTATCATCTCGAATCCGGCGCAACCGGACAAGACATTCGAGGAAGAGTGGGTCTATTACGCCGACCCGGCCTTCTTTGAGATGTTTTCCTACCGGCTCGTGGAGGGCGAGCCGGGACAGGTGCTCTCGGAGCCCGGCACAGCGTTACTCTCCGAGTCGGCAGCACGCAAGTACTTCGGTAGCGAGAATCCTATAGGACAGGTGCTCAACGTTTCGG
>CBDUBU010000102.1:0-13101 GCA_965365465.1 uncultured Rhodothermaceae bacterium | reverse complement strand
TGCTTGTTTTCTATGGCCCGCCGGGCGCCGCCATGACGCGCCTCGCCCTCGACGCATCGGGACGGGGGCGCTTTACCGGTATGCTTCCGCTGCCCGACGAACCGGGCGTGGTTGCCTATTATGTGGAAGCCGTGGATGTTTCCGGGCGAAGATCCCGCCTGCCTGCCCTTGCGCCGTCTCAAATGTTCCGTTTCAATGCCGGGCCGGACCATGAGCCGCCCCACATCGTCCACGATCCGGTAGAAAACGTTTCTCTGGCAGGATGGCCTGTGGAAATCTTTGCAGCCGTAGACGACAACCTCGCCGTCGACTCGGTGTGGGTGAGCTACGAAGTCCTCAGCCCGGCGGGCGCTGTGCAGACCTCCGGCATGTTCGGACTGGAACGGCAGCAGGAGGTTTATCGCGGCTTTTTCCCCATAGATGTCGCCGGATTGCAGGAAGGCTCCGGAGTCCGGTATCGCCTGCACGCGCGGGATGCTGCTGCACAGGCTAATGAAACGGCGCTGCCTGCTTCGGGCGCTTTCTCGTTCGAGTTTGTCGCTGACGGGGCCTTGCGCGTGTACCGGTTCGAGGGCATGAACCAGGGCATCGAGGCTTCCGGGGTATGGGAGCGCGGCGAGCCGGAATATGGCCTGAAGGCGGCGCACTCCGGCCAATTCCTCTGGGCAACGGATCCCGCCGGGCAGTATCCTGCCTCCGTGCAGCGTTCGACCCTGGATCTGCCCGCCGTCGATCTGGGTTCGGTCCCGCAAGCGTATCTGATTTTCTGGCACTGGTACGATCTCGAACGCGAAGAACCGGATGCCGGTTCAGCCTTGTGGGACGGCGGCAACGTGAAGGTTTCCGTAGACGGAGGCCGGCAATGGACGGTAGCGCAGCCGGAAGGCGGGTATACGGGCGCCATCTCCGGAGGGGCAGGCAACCCGCTGGGCGGGGAGCCTGGCTTCGGCGGGTATAGCTACGGCTGGCAGCGCGAGATCGTCCCGCTTCCACAGGCCGCCGATGTGCGCGTGCGCTTCGATTTCGGGACGGACGGCAGCAACGAAGACCACGCGCTTTACTTCGCAGGATGGTTCATCGACGACGTATCAATCACCACCGTCTATCCGGCAGACGGCGCGCCGCCTGTCGCCATTACGCTTCCTCCTCTCTTGACCCATATCGGCCTGGGCGAGGCGCTCCCCCCGATCGTGGTGCAGGCGCAGGATGACACCGGCATCTCGGCAGTGCTGGCCGACTATGAAGTTTCTGCGTCGGGAGAAACGCTGAAAGGCACGACCCGCCTCTCTATGTCGGTGGCGGACCTGGAGACGTTTCAGGGTACGGTGGCGCCTCCCGGAACGTTTGCCTCCGGGGATCGCATCAGCTACCGCCTCCGTATCCGCGACTTCAACGGCAATGAGACGGTGGTTCCGGCTGCAGGGGAGGATGCCTTTCAGGTGGTTTACCGGCTGGAACAGTCCTACCAGCCCGTCGGTATCCGCGCATCGGGAGGCTGGCGGCAGGAGGGCGCCGCCTGGACCCTGGCGGGCGCAGCGGAAGCGCCGGGACGTTCGAGCCTGGTGCTGGAGCCGGTCGATTTGCCGTCGAACGCAGAAGAGATGACCTTTTTCCTTGGGCAGCAGTACCAGTTGGGCGAGGGGCTTGCCGGCGCGGTGAGCGCCTCGGTGGATGGGGGCGCGTCCTGGGAAACCTTGCTCTCCCCGGACCTGGCCTTGCCGGGGCCGGGCGGCCCTTCCGGTGGAAGCATTACCGGAAAAAGCGCAGGCCGTGTAGAAACCCGGTTCGATTTGTCGCCGTACAGAGGCCGGCAGGTCCGGTTGCGGGTTGATCTGGATGCAGCCCGTCCCCTCGACGACGGGGAGTTCTGGACGGTTCACCAGGCGCAGGTTTCGCTGGCTACGCAGGAGGAGGGGCTTGATACCCCGCGCGAACTGGCGCTTCACGCAAATTTCCCCGACCCGTTCTCCGAAAACACGACCCTCGGGTACACGCTGCCTGAACCCATGCGGGTGAAGCTGGAGGTTTATGACCTGATAGGCCGCCGCATGGCCCTTCTCGTGGACGAAGAGCAGGGGGCCGGCACGTATACGTTTACTTATCAGGGATCAAACCTGCCGAGCGGTTTGTACCTGCTGCGTTTGCAGGCCGGCCGGCGGCAAATGATAGAGCGTATGGTAGTCGCCCGATGAAAGCCGAAAGCCTCGCCTTCCGTCAAAGCATCATTACCTTTGGCGGAAAGTCGCCTGAAACCAACAACGTTCCGTATATTCACCTACTTACACCGCGCTTGTCAGCCGGACTTTTTTCTGCAAGGATTTCTTTCACTGAAACAATACAAGGATAGCATGGACTACAAAGAGGGCGCCTACAAAGTGCGCGATCTCAGCCTGGCCGACGCCGGACGTTTACGAATGGAATGGGCGGAGAGCCGGATGCCGGTGCTGATGCGGCTGCGCGAGCAGTACGCCGCCGAACAACCCTTCAAGGGCTACAAAATCGCCGGATGCCTCCACGTCACGAAGGAAACGGGCGTGCTCGTCGAAACCTTTGCCGCGTGCGGCGCCGAGGTGGCCTGGAGCGGCTGCAACCCGCTCAGCACGAACGACGAAGTGGCGGCGGCCCTGGCGGCGGCAGGCATCGAAATCTACGCCTGGCACGGTCAGAACGTCGAAGAGTTCTACTGGAGCATCGAGCGCACCATCGACAAGCCGCCCCACCTGACGCTGGACGACGGGGCCGACCTCATCTTTACCGTACACAAGCAACACCCGGAACTGGCCGATCACATCATCGGCGGCAGCGAGGAAACGACGACCGGCGTGCATCGCCTCCGCGCCATGGCGGCGGACGGCAAGCTCCTGTACCCGGTCTACGCCGTCAATGACGCCGAAACCAAGTGGGACTTCGACAACGTCTATGGCACCGGCCAGAGCACGCTGGACGGCATTCTTCGGGCCACGTCGGTGCTGCTCGCCGGGAAAAACTTCGTCGTCGCGGGCTACGGGCACTGCGGTCGCGGCGTGGCGATGCGCGCTAAAGGCATGGGCGCCAACGTCATCGTCACCGAGGTCAAGCCTACGGCGGCGCTCAAGGCGACGCTGGAAGGCTGCCGGGTCATGACGATGGACGAAGCCGCCGAGGTAGGAGACATCTTCGTCACGGCCACGGGCATGAAGGATGTCATTCGCGGCGAGCACTTCATCAAGATGAAGGACGGCGCCATCGTCAGCAACACGGGACACTACGACGTAGAACTGAACCTGGGCGAACTGGCCGAACTGAGCACCGACACCCGCCTCATCAGGAACAACAACCGCGAGCACACGCTAGAGAATGGCCGGCGGGTCTTTGTACTGGCCGACGGGCGCCTGGTGAACCTGGCGGCTGCCGAAGGACATCCTTCGGAGGTGATGGACATGAGCTTCGCCAACCAGTTCATGGCGCACCTGAACCTGGTCCGCAAGCACGAGGGCGGCGAGGAACTTCGGCCTACGGTTATCGATCTTCCGGAAGAGCTCGATCAGGAGATCGCCCGCATCAAGCTCGAAACGATGGGGCTGCACCTCGACAACCTGACCGAAGACCAGATCGCGTACGCTACGGACTATTCCGCAGGCACCTGATCCGGGTTGCAAAGCACGGGAGGCGCTGGATCGCCTTCCGGACAGGATAGCATGAAAAAGCCGCGCAAGCTAACTGCCTGCGCGGCTTTTTTGCATTCACTCAGTAGAAGCGCCGTTATGCTTCCCAGGTGAGAATGTCCTGCTCGGATTTCTCGCGGGTCTTCCATTCTTCCGCATCCGGAAGCGGCTCCTTTTTCTCCGTGATGTTGTACCCCAGGTCCCGCCACTGGTTGGACAGGTACTCGTTCCACTGGATGTAATGCTGCCACTTATCCGGAACCTCATCGTCCGCATAGATGGCTTCGGTAGGGCATGTGGGGACGCAGGCATTACAGTCGATGCATTCGTCCGGTTGAATGGCCAGGAAATTCGGGCCTTCGTAGAAACAATCGACGGGACACACTTCCACGCAATCGGTGTACTTGCAGTTGATGCAAGGCTCGGTTACGACATAAGGCATGGTTGATTCCTCTATCGCAGAATGGGACATTCGTAACAGGACCTGAAATGTATAAGCGTACACGGGCTAACGCAAGTCTCAAAACGGGTTTCCCTGCATCTTCTACACGGCAGCGCCTGTTCTCAACGTTACCATGCTGCGAAAGGGAGCGGCATAGAGGGTGTAAACCTGTCGCTTCCGCCGAAAAAAAACTGCCATGAACGTTGCGTTTCCGTATACCGGGGCGTCGGTCTTGCTCTCCTTCTGTCTGTGCCTCGGTTGCGGGAGTGCAAACCACCTGCAAGAACATGATTTCGCAGGCCGCACGGCAGCCGTCATCGCCGCGATCCCCCCGCGCCCCCAGGTCATCACCGGCGGCTTGTTCGATGCGCGCGTCGATCTGCGCGATCCGGTAGGCACGTTTTTTCGCGCAGGTACAGCCTTTGCCAAACAGGCGGAGGCGCGGCAGGCGCAGGAGCGCCTGGATAGCGCCCTGGCGCAGATCGACGTGGCCGAGCAGATCGCCCGCACCGCGCTCCTGCAAAGCGCCCACCTCCTGGCGTACCGGCCCGTCGATCACCCCGATCTTGCCGACTATGTCCTCGACATCCGAGTTCAGGACTACGGGCTTACAGCTTCGTCCTTCGAGGCGAGCGTAGACCTTGAAATCGAGGCCGAAGTCCTCCTCATCGATAACAGGACGCAGGAAGTCATCTGGAAAAGAGAGATCCGGGAAACGGAACCCGTTTCCCAGGCAGCCCTGGGCCTGGGAACCACGTTCGGCAACATTTTCACCACGGCGGCGCTCTCCCGCCTCTCGGTCGAGGAAATGGCAGATGCATTCAGGCATCTGGCTGATTACACGGCGGAGCGCCTGGTGGGCCGCCTCGCCCGCGATTACCGGCGGCGATGAATGGCCTGACTTTGACCCCGCGCTGTTTTTATACGCGCCGGGTGATTACTTTCCCAGACCCGAACAGATCGCTTCGTCTGTCCATTGCATTCGTCTCCCGCAAATAAATGAAAAAACAGATTCGCACCCTGGCGCTCATCGCGCATGACGGCAAGAAAGCCGATATGATCGCTTTCGCCATACAGAACCGTGACTTACTCAGCCGCTTTGCCCTCGTAGGAACCGGGACTACCGGGAAACTGATTCAGGACAAGGCCGGCTTGCCGGTGGAACGCTACCTTTCCGGCCCCTTCGGCGGCGACGTGCAGATCGCGGCCCGCGTCGTGACCGGCGAGATCCACGCCGTGTTTTTCTTTGTCGATCCACTCGACAAACACCCGCACGACCCCGATATCCAGACCCTCATGCGCGCCTGCAACGTCCATAACGTCCCGATGGCTACCAATACGGCAACCGCTCAGTTCATCCTGAGCAGCCAGTACCTCCACGATTCACCTCCTGAAGCTGTGAAGGAACCGTAACCGAAATGCCGTTTTGTGACGAAGCGTATACGTCTGTATCCAAAGGGGATACAGCGACCCGGTCGCGTGTTATAGAAGGTAAGCGATTTCAGAAACAAACCCTTTGAGGTAACAGATATGGATACCCCGCGCGAACAGCAAGCCAAAGGCAACTGGAAACAGTTCAAGGGTCGCATCAAGGAAGCATGGGGATCGCTTACCGACGATGAAATGGACCGCTTTGAAGGCCGCCGCGACCAGCTCGAGGGGCACCTCCAGGAGAAGACCGGAGAAGCCCGCGAGGATATTCGCAAACGCCTGGATGAATACTCCAGAGAAACGGATTACCGCTGGTAGGCAGTAGCCCGTACTTGATTGAGCTAAAAGGCGAGGCTCCGGAGAAGTGATTCTCCGGAGCCTCGCCTTTTCATACCTGTGCAGAAATGCGCCCTCAATAATCGAACAGATACCCGGTTCGCACCGGCGGTTCGAGACCGAAGTGCGCGTAGGCGCGGGGTGTGGCGACCCGCCCCCGCGATGTGCGTTCGAGAAAGCCTTCCTGAATCAGGTACGGCTCATAAACCTCCTCAATCGTTCCGGCATCCTCTCCCACTGAAACCGAAAGGTTTACCAGCCCCGAAGGGCCGCCGCCGAACTTTTCGATCAGGGTAAGCAGGATGCGCGTGTCCATGTCGTCCAGGCCCTGCTCGTCCACGTCCAGGGCGTTCAGGGCGCGGTCGGCGATCTCGCGGTCGATCTGCCCGGTCCCTTCCACTTCCGCAAAGTCGCGGGTCCGGCGAAGGAGGCGGTTTGCAATGCGGGGGGTGCCCCGACTCCGGCGGGCGATCTCAAACGCTCCGTCCGCCGAGATCTCCACTCCAAGAATCCGGGCCGAGCGAACCACGATTTGCTGCAGCAAATCGGACGTGTAATAGTCATAGCGGAAGTCGATGCCGAAGCGGGCGCGCAGCGGCGCGGTGAGCAGGCCCTTCCGCGTCGTGGCGCCAATCATCGTGAAGGGCGGCAGGTTGATCCTGACGCTTCGCGCATTCGGCCCGGCATCGATCACGATGTCGATGTGGTAGTCCTCCATCGCAGAATACAGGTATTCCTCGACGACCGGGCTGAGGCGGTGGATCTCGTCGATGAAAAGGACATCGCCTTCATTCAGGTTGGTGAGGATGCCGGCAATGCTGGCCGGTTTGTCCAGCACCGGGCCGCTGGTTGTTTTGAGGCCGGCCCCCATCTCCTCGGCAATGATGAGCGCAAGCGTCGTTTTGCCGAGGCCCGGAGGCCCGGAAAGAAGGACATGGTCCAGCGCTTCGCCGCGTTGCAGCGCCGCCGTCATAAACACGCGCAGGTTGTCCTTGATCTTCTGCTGGCCGATGAAATCGGCAAGCTGGTTAGGGCGCAACGCCTTCTCGTAATCTTCTTCCTGTCCGAGTTTGCGCGGCGCAAGCACTGTTTCCTTGTGGCTCATGTATTGTTGCAGGTTGGCATCGAGGCAGAATGATAGGGCAAGGTACGAGCGCAAGGTGACACCGGAGCGTCACCGCAAGCTTTTATGTTTTGAAGCGCTGCATCAGGACGAAGTTTCCGGAAGCATTTTCCGGAAACGGCCCGTTCCAACCCGGCGGCGCGGGCAAGGAAACAGGACTGACCGCCCGTAAAGGCGGTCTTTCCGATAATTCACAAGCCCGGGGTTCTTATCAGGTTGACAAATAATTGACGGATTTCTACGTTGAGGCATTATGTTTGCTGTAGACAAAATACTCGTATCCGACGAACTGCTCGACGCGCCGTTTTCCTGTAACCTGGGCATTTGCCTGGGCGGATGCTGCGTGCAGGGAGATTCCGGAGCGCCGCTGGAACCTGAAGAGCGCGAGGAACTGGAGCGCGTCCTTCCCAGGGTGCGAAAATACCTTCGCCCTGAAGCGCTGCAGGTTATCGAGAAACAGGGAGTCTGGGAAGAGGTAGAGCCGGGCCGGTACGCCGTTCCCTGTGTGAACAATGCGGAGTGTGTGTTCGTAACCTACGAGGGACCGGCAGCCAAATGCGCCATTCAGAAGGCATACTATGAAGGCCGCATCGATTTTCCCAAGCCTATTTCCTGCCACCTGTATCCGCTGCGCATCGAGCGTTACGGCGAATATGAGGCGCTCAATTACGAGCAGATTCCGCTGTGCAATCCTGCCCGTACCGATGGTTGCCGGAAAGACATTCAGCTTGCCGATTTCCTTCGTGAACCTCTGGTCCGAAAGTACGGTGAAGCATGGTACAGGGAATTCCGGAACGTCTGCAAGGCGCGCCGCGAATTACTGAGAAGAGAGCCGGAGGTGTGATCGCGATGAAGAGAGGTTGCCATGCTTAATCTACAACAGAAGCAATCGCTTCAGCAGAAGCTTTCGCCGCAACAGATCCAGTACATCAAGCTGTTGCAGTTGCCAACGCTTGCGCTCGAACAGCGCATCAAAACGGAACTCGAATCCAATCCGGTCCTGGAGGAAGGCGCCGAGGAAGAACTGGAAGAGTCGCAGGAAGCGTCCGACGAAAACGAGACGCCCGAAGAGCGTGCAGAAGCGAAAAAGGAGGAGGAAGCCGAAGTCCGCGAGGAGGAAAGCCGGGAGGAAGAATACGACTGGGATGAACTGCTCAACAACGCCGACGATCTCTACGGGTACAAGGCGCGTGTGGACCAGAGCGACGAGGAAGACCGGCGCGAGATGCCGATGCCTGCCCGCGAAAGCATGGCGGAATACCTCCAGGACCAGCTTATTTTTCTGGATCTGAGTGAGGATGAAATGCTGATCGCCGAGCAGATCATCGGCTCGGTCGACGAAGACGGCTACCTCCGGCGCCCGCTCGAGTCGATCATGGACGACATCATGTTCAACCACGGCGTGATACTTACCGAAGACGACGTGGAGCGGGTGTTGCAGCGTATCCAGCGGCTCGATCCGGTCGGGATCGCCTCGCGCGACCTGCGCGAGTGCCTGATCGTGCAGTTGGAGGTAATGCCCCGCCGGGTTGCAGGCCGCAACGTCGCGTTGAAAATGCTCCGGGAAGCCTACAAGGCCTTCACGATGAAGCACTTCGATGCCATCCAGAAAAAGCTCGAAATTTCGAGCGAAGACCTGAAGGATGCGTTCGACCTGATCCAGCGCCTCAATCCGAAACCGGGGGAAGGCGAGTTCACGACGCAGCAGAACTACATCACGCCCGATTTTACGGTGGTTTACGTTGATGACGATGTCATCATCACCCTCAACGGTCGCAACGCGCCGCAACTTCGGATTTCCCGGCAGTACCGGCAGATGCTCGAACAGCTTTCCGCCGAGCAGCGGCGGGAACGCAGCCACAGCAACGGCATCGACGGGGAAACGCGCCAGTTCCTGAAAAACAAGATGGAATCGGCCCGGTGGTTCATCAACTCGGTGAACCAGCGCAGGCAGACCATGATGAAAGTCATGCAGGCTATCGTGGAATTGCAGGAAGAGTTTTTCCGCTTCGGAGAAGGCTACCTCAAGCCGATGATCCTGAAGGATGTGGCCGAGATCATCAACATGGACATCTCCACCGTCAGCCGCGTGGTGAACGGCAAATACGTGCAAACGGAGTTCGGCGTGTACGAACTCAAGTACTTCTTCTCGGAGGGCCTCTCGACCGACAGCGGCGAGGAGGTGTCGAACAAGGAAGTCAAGGCGATCATCGAGAGCATCATCAGCGGCGAGGACAAGAAGCGACCGCTCTCGGACCAGAAGATCGCCAAAATGCTCGAAAAACGCGGCTTCCAGATTGCCCGACGCACGGTCACGAAGTACCGGGAGCAACTGGGCGTTCCCGTGGCCCGTCTGCGAAAGGAGATCGTGCTTTCGTGACCGCGCAAGGCGCTGCTGCGAACCCGAACCGCCCGCCTGCCTGTTAGGGTATTCCCGCAGCAACCCGTCCCGGCTTTGCCTGTCATAGCCCCGGTGGTTACCTTGACGCGTACTTTCGACGGCGAGCGGTACCGGCTGCCGGGAACGCTGTTTGCCGTGTCGGAATCCCGGCCCCTCTTCTTTAATCACGGCACGCCAGACCCATGCTGAACTTCAGAGGTGTAGCGCTCGCGCTGTTTCTCCTCGTTCCCGCCGCGCAGGCTCAAAACGCAGCGGTCGATGCGCCGAAAGGCGAGGTCACGCAACATACGTTTGACCGGAGCGAGATTTTCCCCGGAACGGTGCGCGACTACTGGGTGTACGTTCCCCGGCAGTACGATCCGGACAAGCCCGCCTGCGTGTACGTCAACCAGGATGGCATCCAGTTCAATGCCCCGGAGGTGTTCGACCGCCTGATTGCCGCCGCAGAGATGCCCGTCACCATCGGCGTGTTCGTGATGCCCGGACGGGTGAGAGGCCCTGTCGAAGAAACGCTGGACCGTTTCAACCGCAGCTTCGAGTACGACGGTCTAGGCGACAACTACGCCCGTTTTCTCCTCGAAGAGTTGCTGCCGCACATCGCGCAGGAGCATAACCTGAACCTTTCGACAGAGGGCAACTGCCGGGCCATCGGGGGGTCGAGCAGCGGCGCCATCGCAGCCTTTACAGCCGCCTGGGAGCGCCCGGATGCCTTCAGCCGCGTCTTCAGCGCCATCGGCACCTACGTGGGCCTTCGCGGCGGCAACGATTACCCGACGCTCATTCGCAAGTTCGAACCCAAACCCCTGCGCATCTTTTTGCAGGACGGCAGCAACGACCTGAACATCTACGGCGGCGACTGGTGGATGGCGAACCAGGAGATGGAACGCGCCCTGACCTTCGCCGGCTATGAGGTCGCGCACGCCTGGGGCGAAGGGGGCCACAACAACGAACAGGCGACGGAAGTATTCCCGGAGGCCATGCGCTGGTTGTGGAAAGACTGGCCCGCCCCTGTACAACCCGGCGCCGGCTCGCCGCAGTTGCAGGAGATCCTGCTGCCCGATGAACCCTGGCAACTCGTTGGAGAGGGATATCAGTTCACCGAAGGCCCGGCGGTGAACGAAAGAGGAGAAGTTTTCTTCAACGACGTAGGGGCCGCCCGAACGTACAAGGTCGGCCTTGACGGTCAGATAAGCGTATTCCTGGAGAACTCCCGGCGGGGCGACGGCCAGCGCTTCGGTCCCGACGGACGGCTGTATGCAGCCGCTGCCGAAACCAGACAGATCCTTGCGTATGACCGCGACGGCCGCGCGTCGGTCGTTGCAGACGGTTTCCAGGGGAACGATCTGGTCGTGCGGCATGACGGCAAGATCTACGTGACGCACCCCGACTGGGAGGGCGCCGGGCCGAGCCAGGTCTGGCTGATCCGTCCGAACGGGGAGAAGACGGTCGTGGATACGGGCCTGAAGTTTTCAAACGGCATCACGTTTTCGCCGGATCAGTCCCTGCTGTATGTCTCCGACACCCGAACCCACTGGGTATACAGCTATCAGGTCCAGCCTGACGGCGCGCTGGCCCACAAGCAGCGCTTTTATCACTTGCACGCGCCCGATGCCGAAGACGACAGCGGCGCCGACGGCCTGCGCGTGGACCGAGAGGGCCGCCTGTATGTTGCTGCCCGGATGGGCATTCAGGTATGCGACCAGGCCGGACGTGTCAACGCCATCATCCCGACGCCGAACGGAAGGGTTGCCAACATGACGTTCGGCGGCGAGAACTTCGACACGCTCTATGCCATGTGCGGCGACAAGGTGTACAAACGGAAACTCAAGGTGCAGGGCGCGCCTTCGTTTCTGCCGCCCATCAAACCCGCAGCCCCACGGCTTTAATAGCGGATCCTATGCAACCTGATGACACGGTATGGAAATCGGATGCGCTGGCCGAGCGCTATCTGGAAGGCGTGCGAGGCGCGATCCCGCTGGCCGCCGAGCAGATCCGGGTTCTGCTACACCTCGTCCGGGAGGCAACCCCCGATCCGGAACACATCCTGGATCTGGGCTGCGGCGACGGCGTGCTCGGACGCGCCCTCCTCGCGCAGTTCCCTTCGGCGCATTGCGTTTTCCTCGACTTCTCGGACTATATGCTCGGAGAAGCCAGGGCAAAGCTCGGCAATCAGGCCAGGGCGCATACGTTTCTGCGCGAAGACTACGGCGATCCGGACTGGGCGGCCTGCCTGGAGAAAAGAAGGTTCGACCTCGTCGTTTCCGGTTTCTCGATTCACCACCAGCCCGACGCGCGAAAACAGGCGATCTACGGAGAAATCTTCGACTGCCTGAAACCCGGCGGCCTGTTTCTCAACCTGGAGCACGTCGCGTCGGCTTCGACATGGGGAACCCTCCTCTTCGATGCATTTTTTGTCGATGCGCTCTACCAGTACCATACGGAAACCGGGGGCAAGCAGTCCAGAGAAGAAGTCGCGGAAACGTACTACAGCCGCCCTGATAAATCAGCCAACATACTGGCTCCGGTGGAAGAACAGTGCCGGTGGCTGCGGGAAATCGGCTTTAAAGACGTGGATTGCTTTTTCAAGGTGTTCGAGCTTGCCCTGTTTGGAGGCCGCAGAGGTTCGGAACTTTAGGAGCCTGTCGGAAAAAGGAGAACCGGGGGCAGCTTTTTTTCTGCGGCGGATTTAAGATTCCGGCGCGGCCTGCCGATA
Organism: uncultured Rhodothermaceae bacterium; assembly: GCA_965365465.1. Lineage (GTDB taxonomy): Bacteria > Bacteroidota > Rhodothermia > Rhodothermales > DASSAV01 > CBDUBU01. Next base: position 1,011 of record CBDUBU010000102.1, on the reverse strand, counting down.
CTTGTAAGCGGTGGGTTGGTTTTCACCGTTCACGTAGCAGCGCAAAAGCCTGGTTCTCTGTAGGAGCCGGGCTTTCCTGCTTTCAGAAAGGCGCAATCCCGACAGAATTCAATTTTCACCGGCGCTGGTTTGGTTAGCTTTTCGGCGCGGTTCAAACCGCAGAAGCAACCCGTTTCACCGAACCCATCAGATCTAAAGCATTCATGCGCAAGCTTTTACTCCTTTTGCTCCTGCCGATCATCACCTTTCCGGCGGCGGCCCAGAACTTTTCGACATCCAACATCCAGGCGCTCTACGGCTGGGCCTTTGACGACTGGTACTACGGCCCTGCCACCGAGAGCGGGCAGCAGGCAACCCTGACGTTCGAGCACTACACGAACCATCGCCTCGGCGACGTTTTTTTCTTCGCTGATCTGACCAAAGGCATCTTCGCCAACGCGGAGGGCGCGGCCACCGGCATCGAGCACCGGATCTACTCGGAACTGCACGCGCGGATCAGCCCCCTCCGCCTGGCCGGCAAGCAGCCTGCCGGCTCCGGCTTCGTCCGCGACGTGCTCGTTGCCAGCGAGGTGAACGTAGACGGCAGCGGCTTTGCCGCCTTCCTGCTCGGCGCCGGGGTGGACCTGGGCCTGCCGGGCTTCGCCGCGGCGAATGTGAACCTCTACTACCGGGACGACATTTTTAACGAAGGGGCCGTCCAGGTGTCCGGCGCGTGGATCCTGCCGTTCAAAGCGGCGGGCGTGGGCGCCCTCTTCACCGGCTTCATCGACGTGTATACCACGGACAACGACGGCCTCGACGTGCATACCCAGCCCCAACTCCTGCTGACGCCGACAGGGACGCCCTTGAGTTTCGGCGTAGAACTCTACTACCACCGGAACGATCTGCTGACGGTGCTCGCGCCCCAGCCGGTGTTGAAGTGGACGTTCTAGAAACAGTCCAACCGTAGCAACCGCCCCTTCCATTTGCCCGAACCCTCCCCCCTGCCATCCTGACGGGCAAACACCGCTG
>CBDUBU010000101.1:0-13147 GCA_965365465.1 uncultured Rhodothermaceae bacterium | reverse complement strand
GGAAGGAAATCAGTACGTGGAGGTTGTCCGTGAAATTGCCCGGCGAGAGGGCGCGGGCGTGGTGGTGGTCTGCGCCGAACTGGAAGCGCAGATTGCCGAACTGGACGAAGACGAGCGGAAGGTTTTCCTGGAAGAGATGGGCTTGCAGTCCTCCGGGCTGGACCGCCTCATTCGCGCCGCTTACGACTTGCTCGGGCTTATCACTTTCTTCACCGCAGGCCCGAAGGAATCCCGCGCCTGGACGATCCGCCGGGGCGCCCGTGCGCCGCAGGCCGCCGGCGTCATCCATAGCGACTTCGAGCGCGGCTTCATCCGCGCCGAAACGATCAAGTATGCGGATTACATCAGCTATGGCTCGGAAGCCGCTGTCCGCGAAGCCGGCCTGATGCGCTCCGAGGGCAAAGAGTACGAAATGGCCGACGGCGACGTGGTGCTGTTCCGGTTCAATGTGTGACGAACTCCGTGCTGCTTCCGCTTTTCGCCCTCTTCTTGCCTGACTCGGTTTCAGGCAACGCGCCCTCCCGTCGCCGTCCACTTGTGAGGGTTGTAGCAACTCGGCGATAAGGACGTGCCGTTCATGGCACGCACGATGCAATTGGTTGCAATAAAGGATCCTGCCTTCAGGTTCAGAACGTTAACAGGGTAGCCTGATCAGCCGAGGCTGGTAAGGAAGCATTTACCGGGTTTGCCTGTGCTGGCTTTCCCGGCGAACCAACCCTGATGATGATGCACCGAACGGTTTTACCGCTTCTCATAGTTTTGTCTCTGCTGCCGGCCTGCGCTGAATCGGAGGATGCTGCCAGGCGCGCCGACGAGGGTCCGCCGATTCCCGCCGTTGAGGTCGTACAGGCCGAGCTTGGATCCTTGCCGCTGGAGGAACGGTTGAGCGGGCGGGTGCGCGCCGAGAATCAGGTCATTATCTATCCTGAGATCGCGGCGCCGGTCGTCAGGGTTACAGCCGAGGATGGCGATTACGTACGCCAGGGGGCGCCGCTCGTATACCTCCGCGACACGCAGTACCAGGAGCAACTCCGCCAGGCCGAGGCCAATCTCAAGATCAGCCAGGCCGCCGCTGCCCGTGCAGAGGGGCAGTTAGAGGAACTGGAATCCAGGCTGGTCCGGACGGAAGAACTGGCCGCCAGGCAGTTCCTCAGCACGCAAGAACTGGAAACGCAGCGGGCGCAGGTTGCGGCGGCGCGGGCCACGCACGAGCAGGCGCTGGCGCAGATTGCCCTGGCGCAGGCCAACATCGAAGAGCAGCAGGAAGCGCTGCGGAGGGCCGTCGTCCGCGCCCCGATCAACGGTTATGTCGGAGGGCGTAATGTGGAAGTCGGGATGCGGGTGGAGCCGGGGACGCAACTCTTCATCATTGGCAACCTGGATGTGGTCCGTGTAGAGGTGGCGATCCCGGACAAGCTGATTGGACAGATTCAGGAAGGGCAAACAGCGCTCATCTCGTCCGGGACGCTCGGCGGCCGTACGCTTCGCGCCGAAGTGTCCCGTATCTCTCCCTTCCTCGAATCCGGAAGTTACAGCGCCGAAGCCCAGATCGATGTCCCGAACTCGGATGGCCTGCTCCAGCCGGGTATGTTCGTCGCGGTTGACGTGCAGTACGGCGAGAGCCGGCAGGCTACGCTCGTACCCTTGAGCGCGCTCTACGAAAATCCGACGACGGGGGTGATCGGGGTATATGTTGCTGCTTCGCTAGGAGCCGAAATCCCGGTTCATGTCCCCGACACGTATGATGCGCAATCGCCGCCTCCGCTCCTCGAACCTACCCCTATGACCTTCCGCCGGGTAACCGTTCTGGCTCGCGGGCGCGAGACCGTCGGCCTGGAGGGGGTCCAGCCGGGCGCCTGGGTCGTGACGGTGGGCCAGAACCTCCTGGATGGAACCTCTGACGAGCGCCCCCAGGCCCGCGTCCGGGCTATTCCGTGGGACCGCGTCGCCGCGTTGCAGCGCCTCCAGGACAAGGACTTGCTCCGTAATTTCATGGAGAAACAGCAGCGACTGGCCAACCGGCAGGAGTCCGAAGCCGCCTCGGAAACTGAAGCAGCAGCGCCTCCGTCCCGCGCCGCAACGGCGCCCTGACCGGTTCCGGGTTTCCCTACTTTGTAACCTCAAGCACCTATCCCGACAAAAACATGGCCTCCCTGAGCGACCTTTCCATCCGGCGGCCGGTGGCGACGGCTATGTTCTATCTGATCATTATCACAGTCGGGATCATCGGCTTTCTTTACTTGCCGGTGGATCTGCTGCCGCCCATTGAGTTTCCTCAGGTCACCGTTTATACCCGCTACCCCAACGTGGGGCCGGAAGAGATTGAACAGATCATCACCGATCCCATCGAGAACGCGGTCTCCGGCGTGCCCAACGTGGAGCGCGTTACCTCGAACTCTGAGGAGGGAGTCAGCTTCGTCAGCCTGGAATTCGTGCAGGGCACAAACCTGGACGAAGCGGCCAACGACCTGAGGGCCGCGCTGGACCGGGTCCGGGATGACTTGCCGGAAGAAGCCGAACCCCCCGGACTCTGGAAGTTCGATCCGGAAAACTTTCCCATCGTTACCCTCTCGGTTTCGTCAAACCGTGACCTGGAGGAGTTGACGCGAATTCTCGAGCGTGAGATTGCGCAGCGTTTCGAGCAGATTCCGGGTGTCGGCACGATCGACCTGCGCGGCGGCGTCTACCGCGCAATCGAAGTCAACCTCAAGCGCGACCGGCTGCAGGCCAGTGGTCTGACTCCTGAAAGCGTGCGGCAGGCCCTCGCCCGTGAGAACACGACGCTGCCAGGCGGCAATGTGAAAGAAGGATTGCAGGACCTGTATGTACGCTCGCTGGGCGAGTACCGCTCGGTCGGTCAGATTGCCAGTACCGTCATTGCCTATTCCGGGGGCAATCCGATTCGCGTTCAGGACGTTGCGGATGTCGTCGACGGCTACGAAGATGTGGACCGTCTCTCCGAGCTAAACGGGGTTCCGGTGATTCGTATGTATATCCGCAAGCAGAGCGGCGCCAATACGGTGTCTGTGGCCGACGGGGTGCGCGCCGAAATCGAACAGGTGAACCGGGAGCGGGACGACATGACCCTCTCCATTGACAGCGACCAGAGCCGGTTCATCCGGCAGAGCATGTCCAACGTACAGACTTCGGCCCTCTGGGGCGGGCTGCTGGCGATCCTGGTGCTTTACCTTTTTCTGCGCAACGGTTCATCGACTTTTATCATTACTCTTGCCATCCCGATCTCTGTGGTGGCAACCTTTGGTGTGCTCTACTTCGCCGGGATGACTCTTAACCAGATGACGTTCGGCGGACTTGCCCTGGGCATCGGCATGATGGTAGACAATGCCATCGTGGTGCTGGAGAACATCGTCCGGCAGCGAGAGGAACACAACCGCTCTCTCCTTGATGCCGCCCGCATCGGAACCCGCGAGGTGGCGGGCGCCATCATAGCCTCGACCCTGACAACCTGTGTGATCTTCCTTCCACTGGCCTTCACGCAGACGATTTCCATGACGCTGTTCAAGGCCCTGGCGCTGGTCGTCGTATTCGCGCTGGGCTGCTCGCTGCTTGTGGCGCTGACGCTCGTGCCGGTGCTTGCGAGCCGGTTCCTGAGCATCGAGGCATCAGAGGAAGGCAGGCAACCGGTAGCGCGCGACCGTTCTGCGTTCCAGCGATTTTTTGAACGGCTGGAGCACCGTTATGCCCGCGTCTTGCAGAAGGCGCTGGGCCGCCGGTACAGGGTGCTTGGCCTGGCCTCTGCGCTGATCTTGGGCGCCGTACTGCTCTGGCCGCTGATCCCGGTCGAACTGGCTCCCGAGACGGAAGCCGATGAGATCGACGTTGAGATGGAAATGGAGCAGGGCACAAATATGGCCGTCGTGCGAACCTACCTGGAGGAGTTGGAGCGGGCCGTTCGTCCGCTGCTGCCCATGCAGGACGTGGCGAGTTTCACGACGGAAGTGCGCGGCGGTGACGCGGAGGTCGAAATTACTCTCGTCCCGGCGAGCGAGCGCTCCATCAGCAGCCAGGCGCTCGCTGACCGCATCCGGGAGCGGGTCACCGGACTGATTCCCGGCGCCGAGATCCGCGTGCAGGCTCAGTCGGGGCTGTGGATCTTCCGCCGCATTTTCGGTTCAGGCGACGGAACGGAGGCGGTCCAGATGGAACTGCGCGGGTACGACCTGGAACGGGGAGACGAAATTGCCCGGCAGATCGAGCAGCGCCTGCTCCGCATCGAAGGCGTCGCCGACGTGCGCCTGAGCCGCCGGGAAGGCCGCCCCGAGGAAAATATCGTGTTCGACCGGGACAAGATTGCCAGCCTGGGGCTTTCGGTGCAGCAAGTATCTCAGGCCGTGCAGACGAGCGTGGGCGGCAGCCGTGCAGGACAGTTCCGCGTAGGCGGCGACGAATTTCCCATCGTGGTCCGCCTGCGCCCGGAGGACCGGCTCTCCGTACAAGACCTGTCCAACATTGCCGTCTCGACCCTCGACGGGCGCGTCATTCCTGTTTCCACGCTGATCGAGACCGTCCGTCGACGAGGCCCGACCTCTGTCAACCGCATTAACGGACAGCGGGTGATGTACATTGGCGCCAATCTGGAGCGCGGCGTGCCGCTCGGCGAAGCGGTCGAGCGCATTCAGGCCGATATGAACAGGCTGTCTCTGCCGGAGGGCTTCTCCATCACCTTCGGGGGTGAATACGAGGAGCAGCAGAAGGCCCAGCGCGATTTTGTCATCGCCATCCTCATGGCCCTGGCGCTTATCTACATGGTCATGGCCGGCCAGTTCGAGCGCTTTCTCGATCCGCTCGTCGTTATGTTCTCCGTTCCTGCCGCCATCGTTGGCGTTGTCCCGACGCTCCTGCTCACCGGCACAACCTTGAACATACAGAGCATCATGGGTCTGGTGATGCTGGTCGGCATCGTAGTCAACAATGCCATCGTGTTGGTCGATTACGTCAACCTGCTGCGGCGCGAACACGATATGGAACTGCGCCCGGCGCTGGTCGAGGCAGGGCGGCTGCGCCTGCGTCCGATCCTGATGACGACGCTGACGACGGTGCTCGGTTTGCTTCCGCTCGCGCTCGGCTTCGGCACAGGCGCCGAGATTCAGGCGTCACTGGCCCGTGTGGTGATCGGCGGACTGACCGCTTCGACGTTTATCACGCTGCTTCTCATCCCGGTGGTGTACGAGAGCGCCACGCTGGCCGCCGAGCGGGTGCGAAGCGCACGCTGGTCCTTCGGCAGCGGCGACCATAGCGCTGCCCCCAGCTCGTCTCCCTGAAGCGGCGGGCGCGAAAAAGCGGCGGAGCAATAGGGAGTGGAGAGCGTCGATAAGACAAAACCGTGGATCGTTGCACTCGGAGGAGCGCGGAACGAAGGGCTTTCATTGTCAGAAATGGAGGAATCAGGTTGGCAGCCGGCGTAACTGCTACGCCATCGCGGGCATACCAAAGGCCGCCCATTCCTCGCGGGCCGGGCCGCAGACGCCCGGCACGGACAGCCCGGCCTGACGCATCAGGACCGTCATTTGTCCTCGATGGTGCGCCTGGTGCAAGATCAACACGGACAAAAACTTGCCTTTTGTCCATCGTTCCCCGTATATCTCCACTTCTTCGCTCAGGTCTTCTTCGGTCCATGTCAGGGCGACCTGGCTGGCAACCGATTCCGCAGCGGTCAGGTATGCCTCGGCGATCTTCCTCACCTGCGCCGGAGGAGGGGCTTCTTCATCCTGAGGCAGAACATCCAGACCGGCTCGGACGGGCATCTCGTGCAACGTAAGGGCGAGATGCCAAGCGAGGCGGCCCAGGGTTCGCCCTTCCGCCGAAACGCGCTGTTCCAGCGAAGCATCGGTCAGGTTCTTGAACACACGCAGGGTAGACCGGGTCTCTTCTTCCCAGTCTTCGAGAAAGTCCTGGATTTTGCGGTACATGGGAGTCCTGGGTCTCGTTATAGAAAAGGAGGGTCGGCGTGGAGCGAAATGGCTCTGTGAAGCAAGGTAAGCGCTGCCCGTTGAGGAGGCAAGAAACCGTTTCAGGGAGGAGAAAACGTTATCTTGCTTCTGGAATAGTACAGGGGATCACAGAACTACAGAAACAGAGATCATCGTCATGAAAGAGACAAAGGACCAGCCGGAGGTCTGGCTGCGCGGGCCGGTAGAAGGCATACATCCACTTCTGATGCCGGCGGCGCACGCGCTGTTGCAGGCGCAGGAGGAACTCGAAGCGGCGGCGGAGGGCTTGAGCGAGGCGGCGCTGTGGGCCAGACCGGGAGGCGCGGCCTCCATCGGTTTCCACCTGCGCCATGTGGCCGGCAGCATCGACCGGCTCCTGACCTACGCTCGCGGGGAGATGCTGGACGAGAGGCAGCGGCAGGCGCTGGCTGCCGAGCAGGAGCCTGGAAGCGAAGGCGCCGGGCCGCTGGTCCGCGCCGCGAGCGCGGCGATAGCGGGCGCCCTGCGCTATATCCGGACGCTCTCGCCCGACAGCCTGCTCGAACCGCGCGGCGTCGGGCGCAAGGGCCTGCCTTCTACCGTGCTTGGCCTTGTTTTTCATGTGGCCGAGCATACGGCGCGTCATACCGGCCAGGTCGTCGCCACGAAGAAGATCCTTCAAGGGCTTGCCGCTGCCGGCGCGGCAGGGACCCCCTCAGCAACGAAGCTGCTTTCCGGAACATGAAAACAGCCTTTTCCGAGATCCCGCGCCTTCGTCTGGCAAACCAGCGCATCGCCGCCGGGAAGCTGGCGCAGCCCGCCGACGTAGCAGCGTGGCTCACCGCCATCCAGGCGCAGGACTACACGGGCGCCCTGTGGTCGGTCGGGTTGCGCCTGAAGGAGGGCGCCGAGCCTGCTGTCGAACGCGCCATCGCGGAAAAAAAGATCGTCCGCACCTGGCCTATGCGTGGCACGTTGCATTTTGTAGCGGCAGAAGATGTCCACTGGATGCTCTCCCTGCTGGCGCCGCGCATCGTCTCCGGGAGCGCGGCCCGGCGCCGGAACCTCGAACTCGACGATGCTACGGTCATGCGCAGCCACAGCGCCCTCGAAAAAGCGCTGCAAGGCGGGGCTTCGCTGACCCGTGCAGAAGTCAATACCGTGCTCGAAAAGGCCGGTATTGACCCTCGCGGGCAGCGCTCTTACCACCTGCTGCAACGCGCCGCGCTGGACCGGTTGATCTGTTTCGGCAGCCCTCGCGGCAAGCAGCAGACCTTCGTGTTGCTGGACGAATGGGCGCCTCAAGTCAAGACGCTCGAACGGGATGCCGCCCTGGCAGAACTGGCCGGGCGCTACTTCCGAAGTCGCGGGCCGGCTGCCCTGCACGATTTTGTGTGGTGGTCCGGGTTGCGGGTCTCGGAAGCGCGAGCGGGCATGGAAGCCGTGAAACCTCAGTTCATCCAGGAAGCCATCGACGGCGTTTCCTGCTGGATCCCGCCCATAACCCCAACCCGGGCCGTGGAGGCGCCGACCGTTCACCTGATGTCGGGCTTTGATGAGTACCTGCTGGCCTACAGAGATCGTCGCGCCGTGCTCGATCCGCAGTATGCCGGGCGGCTCGTGCCCGGAGGAAACGGAATGTTCAAGTCTTTTTTCCTCGTCAACGGGGTCGTAGCCGGTCTCTGGAAACGCACGCTCAGAAAAGACAGGGTGCTTGTCGAAGCGCAGCCCTTCACCGCCCTGAGCGCGGACGAATCACAAGCCTTTGCCGCCGCCGCAGACCAGTACGGCGCCTTTCTTGGTTTGCCGGCGGCATCGGCGTGATCTCTTGTTCCAGGAAGGACCCCCGTGGATCTTCTCGTCCTGCAGGAACCCGTGCTTCTTGCACCGCCTTCGTTGCGCCGGTTGGGAACGCGCCTTTCGTTTGCCTGACCCCCACCCTGTGTCAGGTTGAGCGTTGGGAAGCATCCATATGCTCCGTATAGACTGATCTAAGCACTTCTTACCATTTATCTCCTTCCGATTTAAGCTCTTTTCTGATAAACCGATATTCCTTCATTACAAATGAGTAGCAGAACGCATGAAAAAAACCGCGCCCGGCGTCAGGCGCTTTCTTTCACGTGAGACGCCATGATTGAGCAGAAGGGGGATATTATTCATACATCCGGCAAATGGTGTCGCCATTATGAAACGTTTCAACGATTTCAGCATCGCAACCAAGCAGATCATTGCTCTCTCCGCAGTCGTCGCTGTTGCGCTTGTCGTGGGAGGGGGCGGGTACTGGGCCATCAGCGATATGCAGGAATCTCTTGAGGAAATCGGAGCCGTTCGGCTTCCCAGCGTGCAATACCTGCAAGACATAGCGGAAGCGCAAACAGACATCATGCTGGCGGAGCGCGGGCTGCTCATGCGCCGCATGGCGACGCCAGAACTGCGCAAAGCCCAGCACGATTACATAGATGCCGCATGGAAAAGCGCCGGGGAAGCATGGAAAGCCTATGAACCCCTCCCGCAGACGCCGGAAGAAGCCCTTCTGTGGGCTGAATTTGCGCCGGCCTGGGAAAAATGGAAATCAGCTCATGAGATTGTCCGTAAGTATGCCCAACAGAAGGATCGGCTCATGGCTGAGGGGGTCGATCCGGAGGACGAGCGAATGACGCAGGTAGACGATTCAGCCTTTGCAGCCTCGCTGGAAGCGCGCCCGCTCTTTCTTGCCATGCAGAAGCCCATGGACCGCCTGGTTGCCATTAACAGAGAAACCGCAGACGCTGCCTATGCAGCTGCTGAAGCCGATGCGCGCCAGCATATCTGGACGATCTTGTTGCTTCTGATCACAGGCGCTTCGGGGTCGATTGCGCTGTCGCTGCTGGTATCCCGGCGCATCAGCCGCCCTGTGGGGCAACTGCGGGATGCGGCAGAGCGGATGCGACGTGGAGAAATGGATGTTGCCGTAGAGATTGATTCAGCAGATGAACTTGGCGCACTGGCCCACGCCTTCAACAGTATGTCTGAGCGCATTTCACAGCAGATTGGCTATCTGGACGGGCTGCCTGCTCCGGTTATGCTGGTTGATCCGGAACTGACCGTCCAGTACATGAACCGGGCCGGCGCAGACGCCGTTGGGCGCAATCCGGAGGACATCGCAGGCAGGAAGTGCTACGACCTGTTCAAAACAGATCACTGCCGCACCGAACATTGCGCGTGTATGCTGGCTATGAAAAACAAACAAACGACCCGCGCCGAAACGATTGCGCGCCCCCGGGGCGCAGACGTAGACATCCTGTATACCGGCTCGCCGGTTTTCAATAAGAAAGGCGAAGTGGTGGGCGCCCTCGAATATGTTGCGGATGTTACACAGACCAAAGAAACGCAGCGCTATCTGGGCCGCAGCACCGAACGGCTGCTGGAGCAGATGAACCATTTTTCAGCAGGGGATCTGACGGTAAGGGCGGTTCCGGAGCGCGACGGTGATGAGGTGGCGCAGCTTTACGCCGGGTTCAACCGCGCCGTGGAAAACCTGCGCGGGATGCTCTGCCAGGTCGATGAGGCCGTCAACGCCACGGCAAGCGCCGTCGAGCAGATCAGTTCGGCTGCCGAGCAGCTTGCCGCCGGATCGCAGGAACAGTCGGCCCAGGCCAATGAGGTCGCGGTGGCCGTCGAGGAGATGAGCCGTACGGTCATCGAGAATGCGCACAACGCCGCCCAGGCTTCCGAAGCCGCACGCCGGGGAGGAAAGGTCGCCGGCGAGGGCAGCCGTGTCGTCGAGGAACCCCTCGGCAAGATCCGCCGCATCGCCGGCGTGGTGAACGTCTCTGCCCAGTCCATCAATCAACTCGGCGCTTCCAGCCGCCGGATTGGAGACATCGTCCAGACGATCAGCGACATTGCGGACCAGACGAACCTGCTGGCGTTGAATGCGGCCATCGAAGCGGCCCGCGCCGGAGATCAGGGGCGCGGCTTTGCGGTCGTGGCCGACGAGGTCCGCAAGCTGGCCGAGCGCACGACCACGGCGACGAAGGAGATCGACGAGATGATCAAGGCGGTGCAGGGCCAGACGCAGGAGGCCATCACCGAGATGAAGCAGGGGAGCGAGGAAGTAGACGCGGGCATCAAGCTGGCTGACCAGACAGGTGCGGCGCTGATGCAGATCGTCCATTCCGTTCAGGAGATCGAGCAGATGATTACGCAGATTGCGGCAGCCGGCGAGCAGCAGTCCACCACCAGCGAGCAGATTTCGCAGAGCGTGCAGGGCATCTCGACGGTATCATCCGAGTCGGCGGAAGGCGTTGCGCAGATTGCGCAGACGACGGACGGGCTGAACCGCCTGGCGCTGGACCTGCGCCAGCTGGTGAGCCGGTTCAAGCTGGAAGGCGATGCCGCAACGTCCGCGCACTCCTCCTGTGCGAAGGTTTCCGGAGACGGGGCGCCGGTTTTCATCGCGCCTTCCATCCATGCGTTCAGGCAGGGCTGAGATTCTGTCCGTCAACGCGAGGCTGGCAGGCGCTCGCGGCTTTAGCGCTGCCGGCCTGCCAACCTTGCTCCAGGGAAGCCTTTTCTTCCAGCGGCGGCGGCAGGGTCGAAGCATCCGCAGGCAATTCACCTGGACCAGGCGAAGCATCACGCGAGCTTGATCCGGGTGCGCCATTTTTGAACCTGCCGGTAAAGCCGTTTCGGCGCATCTCCGGAAGCTCCTGTCGATATGCGCCGGAAACACCTCCCATGATTGCGCCTCGGATGATACAACGCTGCTTTTCATCGCCTAAAACACAGGGTAAATCATGCAGGTTTGTTTCACAATCGTTGCAGCCCTGTTGCGGTTACAAATGGTTTTCTGTACTAGACTACGTGCAGGAATAAACATGACCGCATGGCCGTATTGAGCAGCGGCCCATCCCAACCATCATAAGTACTCACTATGAAAAAGACGCTACGGTTACTAATCCTGCTCCTGGCGCTGCCTCTGGGCACGGCGCTGGCGCAAACCCAGACCATCAACGCCGATGCCGACACCTATATTTACGGGGCTACGGCGTCAAGAAATACCAATTTTGGCAGCGCTCCCGAGCTGATTGTCAAAACGAACGTAACCAATGACACCCGGACCACGCTGATCCGGTTCAACCTCCCGGCAGGACTCACGGGCGCCGACATCACAGGCGCTTCGGTCGTGCTCAACGCGACGGAGACGAACACCCCCCCGAACAACACCGAACAGAACAAGGCCTCTGTTCTCTCCGAAGCCAACGAGGATTTCAACGAAAACACCATTACCTGGAACAATGCATCGCTCTCTGGCGCGACTCCGGTAGGGTCTCCCTGGACGCCGCTGCAAGGACAGGCTTCTTCCTTTGATGCCACCGCAGCCGTCAAGGCCGCGCTGGATAGTGACGATGTGATCGGGTTTGTGATCGATCAGGTCACCGGCACGGGAAGTTATGCTACTTACTATTCAAGCAAGGAAGGCGGCAACGGGCCTACGCTGGTTCTGACGCTGGCCGGCGGCGGAGGCAACCAGGCGCCGGTGGCTGTGGATGATGCCTATACCACACCTTTTGAGACCGAGCTCCGCATTGAAGACCCAGCGCTGGGTGTGATAAACAACGACACGGATGCCGATGGAGACCCGCTGACCATTGCGAGGTTCACCAACCCGGCGAATGGGACCCTTCTTACCTATCCCGACGGCGAGTTCACCTACACGCCGAATCCCGGCTTCACCGGCGATGACACATTCACCTACTCAGTCATAGATGGGACTGACGAGAGCAACACGGCCACAGTGACCATCACGGTGGGCGCCCCTGGCGCAAATCAGGCGCCGGCGGCCGTGGACGATGCCTATACCACACCTTTTGAAACAGCGCTCAACGTTGCCGCGCCGGGCGTGCTTGCAAATGATACCGATGCCGACGCCGACCCGCTGACGGCAGCGCTGGTGAGTGGCCCGGCAAACGGCGCGCTCACGCTGAACGCCGATGGTTCGTTCACTTACACGCCGGATGCCGGCTTCAACGGTGACGACAGCTTTACATACACTGCCAACGACGGAACCGATGACAGCAACACGGCCACCGTCACCATCACGGTAGGGGCGGCTGGAGGCAATCAGGCGCCGGTAGCCGTGGATGACAGCTATACTACGGCCATCGACGCGCCGCTCACGCTGGCAGCGCCGGGCGTGCTGGACAATGATACCGACGCCGATGGCGATCCGCTGACGGCGGCCCTGATAACGGGCGCGTCGAGCGGCACGCTGACGCTGAACGCGGACGGTTCATTCACCTACACGCCGAATCCCGGCTTCACCGGCGACGACACGTTCACCTACCGGGCCAACGACGGGACTGCCAACAGCAACGATGCCACCGTCACCATCACGGTTGCCAATCAGTCGCCGGTGGCCGTTGACGATGCCTACACGGTGGACGAGGACGTGCCGTTCACGGTTGCGGCGCCGGGTGTCCTTGCCAACGACACCGATGCAGAGGGCGACTCGCTCATGGCAATGCTTGTGAGCGGCCCGGCCAACGGCACGGTCACGCTGAACGCCGACGGTTCCTTTACCTATACCTCGGCGTTGAACTACAACGGCCCGGACAGCTTCACCTACGCGGTATCCGACACCCTTTCCACCGGCAACACAGCGACGGTGACCCTGACGGTCAACCCGGTCAATGACGGGCCTACGGCCGTCCGCGACACGGCGAACACGATGGAGGAGATGCCCGTAACGATCAACGTGACGGCCAACGACAGCGACCTGGAAGGCGACGACTTCACGCTGACAGCCGTTTCCGCCCCGCCCAACGGCTCGGCGCTGATCGACTCCGACAATACGGTGCTCTACATCCCGGCCATCGACTTCACCGGGGTCGAGACGTTTACCTACACCGTCACCGATGCGCGCGGTGCGGAAAGCGAAGGCACGATCGTCGTCTTCGTCAGCGAGGTAGATGATGCGCCGGTAGCACGGGCAGACCGTGCGACCACAGCCGAAGATACCCCGGTGCTGATTGATGTGCTGGCGAACGACAACGATCCTGACGGCAACGGCCTCACCATCATTGCCGTCAGCGAACCGCCCAACGGCACGGCAGAGATCAGCGAAGGCCAGATCCTCTACACGCCGGATGCCGGGTTCAACGGGACCGACACGTTTACCTATACCATCGACGGCGGCGCAGGCCCCGACATCACGGCGCGTGGGTTCGTCACCG
>CBDUBU010000100.1:0-13257 GCA_965365465.1 uncultured Rhodothermaceae bacterium | reverse complement strand
CGGCCGTCTCCGTCGGGATTGCTTGCAACAGGCGCTCTCTGCCCTTGCACACAAGTACCAGATTTTCAGGACGGTTTATGTGGAAGACGAGGGGGCAGTGCAGGGCGTGTTGCGAGAGAAGCTGGAACCGGAGTATGTTTTTCGGCAGTGGGAAGGCGCCGAAGAGGCTTTTGAGGACTACGTAACCGGCGAGCTTCGCAACGAGGCGCTCCGCCCCTTTGCGCTGGAAAGGGAGTCTATGTTCCGCGCCTGCCTCTATCGCCTGAACGACGAACGCCATGTTCTGGCGCTGGTTTTCCATCACATCGCCAACGACGGCGACTCCTATAATCTTTTCTGGGCTGCGTTAAGGAACGCCTATGAGGCTATCGCAGCAGGCGAAGCGCCGCCTGTTCCGAAGCCGGAGACGCAATACGGCCGGTTTGCCTTCCGTCAGGTTGCCCGAACGGAGTCGCCTGTCTTCAAGGAGTCTCTTCGTTACTGGGTAGACCAACTCCGCAACGCGCCGGTCGGGATTGACTTTACGTATGATTATCCGGGGGGCCATGGCCCAGAAACAGAGGACAGCGAGGTGTTTCTGCCGGTCGGGGATCTGGAGGAATGGGCAGGCGCCGTTGCACGGGCCGAGTCCACCACCCGCAACGTTGTTTACCTGACCGCCTACTTTGCATGGCTGCATCGTATTACCGGCGCGACCGACCTGACGGTCGGGGTTCCCATCAACGGGCGTATGCGCCGGGAGGACGCGGAGGTTATGGGCTGCTGCATCAACATGCTCAGCATCCGGCAGCGTCCGGAGCCGGATATGACCTTTCGGGAACTGGTCAGGCAAACCCGACAAATCGTACTCGACGCCATAAAACACGCCGATGTGCCCTATCTGAGGCTCGTCGAAGAAACGGGGAGCGCATTTCAGGGATCTCCCGGTTTTTACAACACAACCTTCCAGTACCGGAATGTGATCCAGCAACCGGCGCCGCTGGGCGGTTGCACAGCCGAAATCCTCTCACAACCCCGCCGGCTGTCTCAGTTTCCGTTGATGCTGGAGGTTTATCCAACGCACGGAGATCCTCGCCTGTCGCTTACCTACCACGCCCACCTTTTCCGGAAGGACACCGCAGAACGAATGCTGCGCCAGTACCGGAAGCTTCTGGACGACGCATACCGCGATCCGGATCAGCCGCTTGGCCGGCTCCGGCTGATGGAAGCCGAGGAGAGGCATCTTGTGGTTGAAACATGGTCTCGCAATCGCAAACCCTACCCACATACCGCAACCGTCCATGCGCTTTTTGCTGAACAGGCGCAGCGCCGGCCTGATGCGACGGCGCTCATGCAGGAAGACCGGCAGATGACGTACGCTGAACTGGATCGCCGCTCGTCGGCGATCGCAGCAGCCCTTCAGCAGCGCGGAGCCGGGCCGGGTCGGCGGGTCGGCCTCTGCCTTGAACGCTCTTTCGATCTGATAACCGGCCTGCTGGCGGTCCTGAAGACGGGCGCGGCCTCCCTGCCGCTGGACGCTGCGTATCCACGCTCGCGCCTGAAGTTCATGGTAGAAGATGCAACCGTGTGCGCGGTGCTGACCAGCGCAGCCGGGCGCGTCCTCTTCGATCCCGGAACAGACGTACTGCTCATCGAGGAACTACAGCGTGAACCGGCAGAACGCCTTGCCCCGGTGGAGGTTGCCCCCGACGATCCAGCCTATCTGATGTATACCTCAGGATCAACGGGCCGGCCCAAGGGGGTCCTTATCCCCCATCGCGGCGTTGTGCGGCTTGTAAAAGAAGCGGATTATGCAGACCTGAGCGAAAACGAGACGTTTCTGCAACTGTCATCGACTTCGTTCGATGCCGCCACCTTTGAGATGTGGGGCGCGTTGCTCAACGGCGCTCGTCTTGCGCTCCTGCCGCCGCAGGCCCCTTCCCTGGGCGACCTACGCGCCGCCATCCGGCGCCACGGGGTCACTATCCTTTTTGTCACAACAGGGCTTTTCCACCTGATGGCAGACGAAGACCCGGAGGCCTTCCGTCCGCTGCGGCAGTTGCTGACAGGCGGCGACGTGCTTTCGCCCGGCCACGCACGCAGGTGCATGGAAGTATGTCCGGAGTTACGCCTTATCAATGCCTACGGGCCGACGGAAAATACGACCTTCAGTTGCTGTTACACCCTTACGGGGGAAGCCGATTTTGATGCC
Organism: uncultured Rhodothermaceae bacterium; assembly: GCA_965365465.1. Classification (GTDB taxonomy): domain Bacteria; phylum Bacteroidota; class Rhodothermia; order Rhodothermales; family DASSAV01; genus CBDUBU01. Next base: position 11,066 of record CBDUBU010000100.1, on the reverse strand, counting down.
GCCGTTCCTGTCGGGAAGCCCATTGCAAACTCAGAAGCCTACGTGCTCGACAGCCAGGGCCGGCCCGTTCCGGTGGGGGTCGTCGGCGAACTGTTTCTGGGCGGCGATGGATGCGCGCTCGGCTACTGGAACCGTCCTGATCTGAACGAGGAGCGGTTCGTCCCGCACCCTTTCTCTGTTGAGCCTGCAGCAAAGCTTTACCGTTCCGGCGACATGGCCCGCTTTCTGCCCGACGGCAACCTGGAGTTTCGGGGTCGCCGGGATCAACAGGTGAAGGTGCGCGGATTCCGGGTCGAACTCGGGGAGATCGAGTCGGTCCTTTTGAAGGTGCCCTTCGTGAAGCAATGCGTGGTGACGGCGCCCGAAAACAGCACATTCAACCGAGACCTGATTGCCTATCTGGTCCTCCATGAAGACGAGCCGGAAGCGCTGAAACAAGCCCGCGCCCTGGCGCACGAGGCGCTGCCGGACTACATGATGCCGAAATACTGGGTAGCCCTCGATCAGCTTCCCCTGACATCCAACGGAAAAATCGACAGGAAAGCGCTGCCCGCGCCTTCCCGGAACCAGCCGGGATCTCTGGAGCAGGACAAGCCTGTAACACAGCTTGAAGAGCAACTTCTGGAAATATGGATGCGCTTGTTCCAGCGCGAAGACATCGGCTGCCAGGACGACTTTCTCGACCTCGGAGGAGACTCGCTGTTTGCCATGCGCCTTATCGCCGAGACCAGGCGCCTCACCGAACAGGCGCCGACGTTGCACCAGCTGTTTCAGCACCGCACGATTCGGGATCTTGCAGGGGCTTTGATGGCTGACGGGTAAAATAGAGTCCCTAAACGCAGGGAGGTATGGGAGAGGGTGGATGGGGTGCGGAGCCAAAGATCCTAAACGACATATCCAAGCGTGAAAACCAGGGCGCTTCAATCTTCCTCAACGCTCCTCCGTCTGTTGGCAACGCCAGACCCCAGGCTCACAAACCTGATTGGCTCTTCTATCGCTGACTGAAAGCATATCCAATTTCTCCTGATACCCACCCCCAGCAGGCAAAGAACGGCCCCCTCTGCTCTGCGCTGCACTCCGCCTCAGAACTGCGCTACGATGCCCCGGATGAGGCGTTCCAGATCGCCGCGCATACGCTTGCCTACGGCGAGCACGTCTTCGTGAACGAGCGGCTCGGCGCCCAACCCGGCGGCGGGGTTGGTGATGGTCGAGATGCCGAGCACCTTCATCCCCAGAACGCTCGCTTGGATCACTTCGGGCACGGTGCTCATGCCCACTGCGTCTGCGCCCATTCTGGTGAAGGCGCGGATCTCCGCTTTCGTTTCGTAGCCGGGTCCTTTCGTCCAGAGGTATACCCCCCGACGGGTTCGGATGCCTGCAGCGGCGGCGACCTGCTCCGCCCGTTCGATCCATTCCGGATCGTAAAAAACTGGATGGACGTGCGCCGGAGGACGCAGATTCTGTCCGATCCGGGGGTTTTCAAAAGTCCAGTTGATGTGGTCCGTGATAAACATGAGCGTGCCGGGCGCAAAGGAGCGGTTGATGCCGCCCGCCGCATTGGTCACCAGCAAGCGCCGCGCCCCCAGCGCATACGCGAGGCGAATGGGGAAAGCGACGGCATAGGCGGAATGGCCTTCGTAGACATGGACGCGGCCCTGCACAACCATCACTTTTTTCCCTTCCAGGATCCCGAATACGAGCCTGCCGAGGTGCCCCTCCACGGCGCCGCGCGGATAGCCCGGAATGCCGGCAGTATCGAGCACGGACGCATCCCCTACCGCGTCGGCGAGCGCTCCCAGGCCGGAACCGAGAATGAGCGCGATCTCAGGAGCCTCCCCTCCGGCAGAGCGCACAAACCTGACGGCTTCGCTCACGCCCAGTTCTTCCCCGGTATGGCCGGCAGCGACTCCTTTTTCAATAGCCATAACCCATCAGCTTCCACTTCATTCCAGAGGAGGACTTTCGTGGATCGAGACCCAGAAACCGGCGTTCTTCGAGAAGCTCCGCTGCCATGTCGGGATCGAGCCGCACCAGCCTGTAATTCTCGTCCTCGTAAATGACCGGAAAGTCCGTGGGCGTTTCCAGAAACAGGAGCGCGTACCCGGCGCCATAGCTACGGGACACCCGCGCGAGGTGGGCATCCGAGATGCTCCGGTAGCGCTCTGTAAGCTCCCCGGCAGCGGCAAAGCCTTTGCGGTCTGTGGCGCCATATACATTTGTCATCCGGTCCATCCACTGCGCGATGGAAGAATCCTGAAAGACGAAAGACTTGAAATCCACCACGATAGCCCGCTGGGACACCAGCCGGAAGCGTCCTTCCCAGGGCGGCGTGAGCACCGTCGCATCCCGCGGCAGATGAAGGCGTGCGAAATAGGCCGCGCTGTCTGCCGGTTCCTGCGCATCCCTGAGAGTGAATACGCCGAGATCCCGCAGAAAGGGAACATCGTGCCGTAGCGCAATGGAGGCAGGGAGCAACGTTCCGACCAGCAGCAAGGGCGCGGCCCAGCGCAGCAGACCCGGCGGGCGCGTGGCAAACCAGAACGCCAGCGCCAGAAAGAAAACAAGGAAAAGGTATTCCCGCAGAAGGTGGTGGAAAGCCACAAGCACCCCCACAGTCACCGTGAGCACGCCGAACCCGGCCCATAAAAGCCGCTCTGTTGCCTGCTCTCCGGCCTTCCGACGAACAGCATCCGCCGCGTGCGCGGCCAGCAGCGTCACCGGCTGCGCAATCCCTGTGCCGGCCAGCGCAATCAGCGCCGTCCAGCGAGAGAACCGGTCTCCGAAAAACCACACGGCCAGGCTGCGACCGGCCAGCAACAACCCGATCCATTTGATGAGATAGATGTTGCGATAGCTCTGGGTAGTCGCCGCGAGCCGGACTGGAATCAGTTCGACAAACACGTACCCTACTGCCATCAGAACCAGCACGATGCCGACAACAGCCCCGACGCGGTCAGCCAGCGAACGGTCGGCAGCGGGATGCGATCGCCACATGGCCCATGCGAGGCAGGCCGCACCGAGAAACATAAAAAAGCGTCCCCACTCTCCGGCGCCCATCATGCCAGGCACGTAATGGTGCGGGTTGCGGAAATAGACGAGAATGCGAAAGAATTCCTCATCTGAGAGCGATTCCTCCATACGCCCCAGATACACCATGTACGCGACGAAAATCAGCGCCACGAGGCCGGCTGCCGCCTGCACCCCCAGCCGAAGGGCAAGCCGGCGCTGTTCCGGGGAGGTGGATCGCGCCAGCCGTTTCAGGGCATAAAATCCGGCGACAGACAGGGCAATGCCGCCTGTTTCCAGCCCTACCACCGGATGAATGAGGGACGCAACAATGCTCAACGCAGCGGCTGACAAAGCTTTGAGCCGGAGGGCTGCCCACAGGGCCAACAGGGCCAGTGGCTGCGCAAGGGATGCCTGAATGAGATACTGCCAGATCAGGAACGTCGCGCCGCCCAGGTCGATGCTATGAACGGCAGCAATAAGGGCGCAACCGAGCATGGCAGCCAGATCGTCCTCGAATAGATCACGTGCAACGTAGAAACTGACGAGCAGCGTCAAAATATTGCTCAGCATTGTGCCTGCCAGCATGAGCACAGGCAACGATACCAGCTTGCTCAGGAATGCTATCGCGTGATAGTAATAGTAGCGCGGCCCGAAGGGCAGGCTTTGCTGCACGTGCCAGTCCTCCGTAAACAGAGAGGGATTGGCGATGTGCCAGATCGTCGGCAGGTGTTCGATCTGATTTATCAGCCCGAAGACATATTCCACCCGAAACGTTGCAAGCAGACCTGCCGCAACCGCAAACGCCAGCACCTCCAGCGTGGACAGGGTCAGGCGATCCGGCAAGACCGCGCTGCCATGAGCAGTGAGAGGAGACAGGCCGACTTCGGCGGAGGCTTGCTTCATCGGACGGTTTCAGCGGACAAAGAGATAGGAGAAATCTTCTGAATAACGCACGCCCAGAGGCGAGGTTCACGCGCCGGATTCCGCTTTCGGAACTGCTGCACGCCGGAGCATCTGCCCGGCGTGTGGTTTCGCCGCAGGGGCGCGCAACTTGACCACCACCATCGTCATGTCATCGTGGCGGCCTACGGCTTCTACGAAATGATGCACTTCTTCCGAGACCCCATGCAGGATCTCTTCAGCAGTGCGATGGCCAAGGTTGCCTACCTTGCGAGCGAGCCGAAGGTCCCCGTACTGCTCTCTGCTTGCGTTCATGGCTTCGGAAAAGCCATCCGTATATAATACCAGCACGTCCCCGGAGCGCAGGGAAAGCGTCCGTTCCTCTATGGTTTCGTCGAACCGGCTGCCGGACGTAAGCCCGACCGCCATGCCGGGCGGCTGAACCAGATCTGCTTCCTGGTTGGGGGATCGTTTCAGAATGAGCGGATTGTGACCTGCCCGCGCAAAGGTGAAGGTTCGCGCCGATACGTCTACGATGCCATAGATCAACGACACAAACGTGCCGCGCGGCGCGTTTTCGTAGAAAAGAGCGTTCACACGCCTTAGCACTATTGCTGGCGAGTCCTCAGTTCTGATAAGGGTCTGCAGAAAACCTTTGGCAAGCGTCATGTAAAAGGCAGCCTGGATTCCTTTCCCGCTCACATCGCCCACGACGACGGCGAGGCGGCCCGGCGCGATCTCCACGAAGTCGTAGTAATCGCCGCCCACTTCCTGCGCCGCAAGGCACATAGCGGCAATTTCCAGCCCTTCCACCTGCGGCATACTGCGGGGCAGCAAGCTCGCCTGCACCTGATGCGCCAGTTCCAGTTCGCGCTTCATGCGCTCCTGCACGGCCATTTCCTCCACATAGGAGGGCACATAGTCAGGCAGTTCCGCGCCGGAGCGCCGGCTGAAAACTCCTGTGAAGCCAAGCAGTACGAAACCGGCTCCCAGACCCAGCGCAACCGCAGCGTCGAGCTGCTCCGGCGAGCCGGATGCCATCCAGCCCCAGGCCGTTGCCGGCAGAAGATGGATGAATAAAATAGCGACAAAGCACGTAACGACATCATAGCGCCAGAAGGCCAATGCCAGCGCCAGACCAATAAGGCCGGAAACAGCCCATTCGAGAGAAGCTTGCTGGAGTTCCACCGGATTTACCCGGACCAGCAAGCTTGCCAGAACCAGGGCCGTCAGCACAAGCAAAACGCTCCGTTTCCACCGGTACAGCAGAGCGCCCAGCCCTGCCAGGACGAGAAAGCTGATGAACAGGCTGTACCAGACCGTCTGGCCGAGCAGATAGCCCACCGGCGACAGCGTTGTATAGTACAGAAACTGTGGCCTATCTGCGTCCATATGGATAACGGCGCCGGGCGCCAGCCAGAGGAAGACTGTCAGCACCCCCAGCGCCGCCCCTGCCAGCGCAACCCCTCTGACCAGCGCCAGCCCGACCGGGATATTGCGGAACGCCAGTCGGCGCACGTGGCTCAGGGTGTGCAGCTTCTGCGGCCAGGTTTCACGCATAATGGAATCCATAGCGGCGGCTACCAGGAAGATCAGAAAAGCTCCTCCCGCCCCCGTTATCACCACCCCTACCCCGGCAACCATAAAGCCGAGCCAAGGATTCGGCGAGGAGGCAACCAGTTCCGGCCCTGCCAGGAAAAGCACCAGCGCCGATACGGCCAGGCCCCCCAGCAAAGCGTCTCGCAGCGCCGCGCCGACATCAACGAGCCGGGCATTCAGACGGCGGAGAAAAAGCACCAGAAACCAGAGTACCAGCACGGCAAAAACGAAGGCTGCCAGGAGATCCGCCGCCGTTTCCAGGTTAAACTGTCTGTTTGGAGGAGGCCCCCTTCTGATTTCAGGAATTGAGCCGTTGAACTCGGTATGCAGCGAATGCAAGGCCCCGGCAGCGTCTACCTCCACTTCCGTCTGCACAGACTGTCCCAGAACAGGTTGTGAGGACCGGAATCGAACCTGCGCCGTGACCTGATCTCCGGGTCGGGTAATCAACCAGGTGGAATCAGCTTGCAGGTCAAGCCCCGCAAGGCCGCTGCGGCTCAGGTGGTAGCGGGCCAGCCTGATGGCATCCCTGGGAGTCAGGTAAACTGCTTCATCCTGTCGTCGCTGCGGCCTTTCCTGGAGCAGCGACGACAGGGGGCTCTCATACGATGCCTGCGCCTGCGGCCCTGGCCTGCCCCGCCAGAGCGAATCGGTTCTGGTGAACTGGAGCGCAGCTGCCAGCAAAGAATCCGTCAACACATTCGGGAGGCTCAATGCCTGCTCCTGCGCCGAACGGGTTTCGAGCAGCACAGCCAGGGCGCCCCGGTCAGCGCCTGGATGCCCCTCGTTTCGAGCGTCAAAATTCCACACCTCGCCCTCTGTTGTCAGAGAAACGCTGAATACCTGGGATCTAAAGTCGTTCTCAGAACTCCCCTCCCTACTCCATGTCACGCTCCAGTAATAAGCAGGCAGCGGCATCCCTGCTTCCTGTTTCAGGGTGGAGACGGTCTGCGGGCGTCCGAGATCGTGCTGGAGCGAATCGAGCAGGTTCGCCTCCCGGCGAAAAGAGACGCTGCGGGAAAGATCGTCGGTTTTGTACCCGTGTGCGGTGAGAAAGGCTTGCGCGGTCTCTGCTGCTTGGTCTTCTCCAAGTCCCGGACGGGCGGCAGCGTCCGGATGCTGCGTCGGATACACCCGAAAAAAGATGAAATAGCCGAGCACTGCCAGCACTGCCAGCGCAATGTCAACACGGGTAAAGGAGTTGCCGGACCCTGCCATCAGCTTGCTCGGAAAATGCGGTAGTTGCGAACGCTCCAGAGGATCTGCTCGCCGGTAACCCGGATGACGGTCATCACCGGAATAGCCAGAAGCATCCCGACGATGCCCCCCAGTTGCGCCGAAATAAGCACTACGATCAGGATAACGAGGGGGTGCGCCTGGGCAGCCCGCGCGAAAATGAGCGGCTGGAAAAACAGGTTGTCTGCAAGCTGCGTCAATGCCATGCAAACCAGAACGCCCGGCGTCATCGAAAAATCTCCCGTCTGTGCGACCCCTACCAGCGTTCCGGCCAGAAATCCCATCAGTGGGCCGAAATAAGGGATGCTGTTAGCCAGCCCGGTAAAAATCCCGACGGCCACCGCATATTGCAGCCCCGCAACGTATAGCGTAACCGTTGCCACGGCAGCGACAGAGGCCGATTGGAGGAGGAGCGCTCGAAAGTAGCGCCCGATATTCCTCTCGATCTTCTCGACAATGGTAAGCGTGATCTCGAAATAGCGATTCGGCACGAGGTGCAGCAGACTATGCCTGATGCGCGTCCCATCTTTCAGAAAGAAGAACATCACGAAAGGAATCACGATAACGGCATAAAACAGATTCGTGAAGAGTCCGACCAGCGAACCCGCCACGTTGGCAACCCGCTCCTCGCGGAAAAGCGCCTCGAAGCCGCGCGTTGCAGCGCCGATCAGCGTCCCATGCTCCATGAACGGTATCACTTTCCGGAGCCGGTTTTCCAGGAATGTGGCGATCTCGGAGATGGTCACCTCACGAACCGTAAGTCCCAGCGGTTCGATGCTTCGTTCTTCGGCATCTTCCGTCGCGCTGGCGCGTTGGACATCTTCCGCCCCTCTCGTCCGTTTTCCGAGAGAGATGAAGACGGCGCGCTGGGCGCCTTCCTCATCCTGGATGATAAGGGTCACTTTGTCGCCGGGCTGCTTGGTGCGAAGCAAGGTCTGCAACTGGTTGAATCCGCGCCACGGCTCGCCATCAATCGAGGTAATGTATTCGCCCTGTTCTATGTTCACGGTATCGGCTGCGCTTCCCGGCGCCACCGCCGTGATCTCGGCAGCCTGCTGCAACGGGATCTGCTGCGAAAGGTCTGTCAGTTGCCGGGTGGCAAACGGAAGCAGGAAGGTCAGCAGGACGGCGAGCGTCCCAAAAACGGTAACCAGCGTGATGAGCACTGCCGGAATCCGCCCCAGCCCCCATCCCTGCGCCCGGTCAACCACAGGCTTGAGCAGGTACGCCAGCACCACACCGATAAGGAGGTAAAAAAGCAGGCGTGAAAAATACCAGATCAGCCCGATCACGACCACCGCAATGCCGGCGCCCAGCAAAAAACGGAGGACGCGCTCCAGGGTGACTCCCTGGGGCCGAGGCCGTTCGGGGAGCGGCGTATATTTTCCCGGCGGGTCAATCGGCCTTGCCGCCTCCAGGGAACGCCCCCCTTTCGAACCTGCCTCAAGTTGCATGATCGTCTGTGATTAAAGACACGCGCTTCAACAGATCCCTGCGTTTACTCGCTGCGTTCCAGTTCATCAGCGACACGCCGGATCGTATCATACGTAAACCCTTTTCTCAGTAAATGCTCGCCCAGTTTTTTCCTGCGCTTGTAGGGATCCGGCTCATTTTCGAGGCGCACCCATCGCTTCCGGGCGTGTGCGCGGGCCGCTTCCAGCACATCGTCCTTGCGGTCGTGCATCGCATCGAGCGCCTCGTCAACCAGAAGCCTGTCGATCCCACGCCGCAACAGTTCGTTTCGTATACGGCCGGGGCCGTAGCCCCGGTTGCTGAAACGGGCGCGGACATAATCCTGAACATACGCGGCGTCGTCAAGATAATGCAGCGCCCGCAGGCGTTCCACCACGCGGTCGATGACATCCTCTTCAACGTCGCTGCGCTGCAGTTTCCTTCGGACTTCCGCCACCGTCCGGGGTCTGGAAGCTACATACCGGAGCGCCGTTCTTTTCGCACCCAGTTCCCGGTCAGCCCGTATGATCTGTTGCTGTTCTTCTACGCCCAGCACCCGCCCCGTGTACAATCCGTATTCGAGCACCAGATCCTGATACACGCCAAAGGCGAACGCTTCATCCAGAAAAACGGATACGCGATCCGGATTGTTATCCTGAACGGTCATCTTCGTGATTTTTCCGGGTTGCATGGTTCAACCGTTCGCTGATGGCAAGAAGCAGGCGATGCTCCGTACCGAACGAAAAACACGGCTTCCGGGATTCAAAATCCAAAGAAAAAGGCGATAGCCATTGCCATCGCCCTGCAACAACCTTCAAGGCTGCCGAAACCTGTCTTTTCCCTCAGCCGGCAAGACGGGAAAGCAGCCCCCGGCCGGAGAAGCGCCCTTGCCGTTCTACCATGAATGCAATGCACCAATCCGTTCTGCGCAAACCACAGACGCCTCAGCGCGTCGCCTCGCTCGCCTGATCGAGCAGATCCACCTCGGCGCAGCCTTTTTCCCAGCAATAACAAACACAGAGACTTTTGCGGTCAACCCATTTCACGGCCTGCTGCATCAGGTCCGCCGCCGTCTGAATGTTCAGTTTTTCCTTGATCCGGCTCCGGTAAGACTCAACCGTTTTCACGGAGAGGCCCATGCTCTGCGCGATGTCGCGGGTGGCTATGCCGCGCCCTGTCTGCTCAAAAACCTCCATCTCCTGCTCACTCAGCACCTCAATGGGCGACTGGATCAGGGTGTGGCGGCTCGTTGCCAGCGCCCTGAGCAGCTCGTCCGCTACTGTTTCGCTGAGGTAAAACCTTCCGTCGAGGACGCGGTGAATGGCCTTTACGATGACATTGCCTGCGTCCAGTTTGGTCACGAAAGCGCGGGCGCCGGCCCGGAGGGCGCGTTCGGCGCAGAGCGCCTCTTCCTGCCGCGACACGACGATCACCGGAAGCCCAGGCTTCACGGCATGGATGCGCCCGATCAGTTCCAGCCCGCTCATTCCCGGCAGCGCGATCTCAGCGAGGACCAGATCAGGATCAACGCCTTCAAGCACGCGGAGCGCTCCTTCCGCCGTCTCTTGCTCGTCGCAAACCGTAAGGTCCGACGCTGCATTCAGGATCTGGGCAAGTCCTTTGCGGGTCAGGGCATGGTCATCAACCAGGAGGATTTTCTTCATAGCGAGCGCGAGCATCTGGGGCAGGGTAAATAACAGGTTAAAATAGGATGACCCAGGTCCCTGTCGTGACGGGAGAAATGCGGCGTGCGCTGTAGTGATTTACCGGCGCTTCCTGTAAGGGGATCCCCCGCAGAAGCGTACGCAGCGGGATTGCTCTTGCTAAAAGAAAGGATTCTGTGGATTTTTTGCAGGTTTTCGTTATGACCCTCAGGCAAGCCCAGCACCCACCCCAACCGCCTCCTCTGGTATGCCTGCCTTGACGAGGGCCTCGACACGGTCGTGGAGGCTGCCCTCCAGTTCCTCCAAATCCTCGCTGGAGAAGGTCAGGTCGTGCTCGAAGGGACGACGCCAGGCGGCGATGACTTTTTCCAGGTCGAAGCAGTACTCACTCATAGCGCAGGCTCTTGACAGGATCGGTCAGCGCTGCTCGGATTGCCTGGTAGCTCACCGTCAACAAAGCAATCACCAGTACGAGGGCGCCGGTGAGGAGGAAGATGCCGGGGCCGACCTTGATGCGGTAAGCGAAGCCGTCGAGCCAGCGTTGCATGGCGAAGTAAGCCAGCGGTGTAGCCACAAGGAAGGCCAGGCCGACCAGCTTCAGAAAATCTGTCGAGAGCAGGGCCACGATGCTGCTGACGGAGGCGCCGAATACCTTCCGGACACCGATTTCCTTTGTCCGCTGCGCGGCTGTGAAGGATGCGAGCCCGAATAATCCCAGGCACGCGATGAAGATGGCAATACCGGCGAAAGCTGCAAAGAGGGTGGCAAAGCGGCGGTCAGCCCTGTACTGTTCGTCGAAGGCGGCATCGGCGAAGTGGTAGTAAAACGGGTTGCCCGGAAAGATAGACTCGTAAGTCTCCTCGACAGCGGCAATCGTCCGTGGCAGATCCCGGGTGCTTACCTTCATGCTGATGCTGCCGCCACCCGGGTCGAACTGAAACACCACGGCAGCGCGTTCCTCGTGCGCCGAGGACCATTGAAAGTCCTTGTACACGCCCTTCACGACGAAGACCTGACCCATGGCCGTTAGCCGCTCGCCCACGGCTTCTTCGTTCGAGGGGAAGCCGAATGTCCGTACCAGCGTCTCATTCACCATAACGGGAACGTCCCCGCTTGCCGGTACGGTCATGCCTTCATTGAATGGCTGCCCGGCCACGAGCTGCAGACCATACACGCCGGGAAAGTTCTCGTCGATGCTGGTCCCCC
>CBDUBU010000099.1:0-13277 GCA_965365465.1 uncultured Rhodothermaceae bacterium | reverse complement strand
GTCCTCGAAGGACAGCGCGCCTGCCGCTGCCAGCGCGGAAAATTCGCCCAGGCTATGCCCCGCCGTCATGTCGGGCCGCAGGCCCTGCGCTTCCAGCACCGCCATCGCCGCCATGCTGTGTACGTAAAGGGCAGGCTGCGTGACCTCGGTTTGTTTGAGCGCTTCCGTTTCGGCAGCCGGATCACCTCCAGCGCCGAACATACGCTCCGAAAGTGGAAAGTCCAGCAGCCGATCCGCCGCCTCGAAACGTGCGCGGGCTTCGGGAAACTGTTCAGCCAGGTCTTTGCCCATTCCCACATACTGGGAACCCTGGCCGGGAAAGAGGAATGCTGTTTTCATAGCGGTTGGGGGGGCGGCTCAGAGGCTTTCGGTGAGGGTCATCTCCGTTTCGGCGACCGCAGCGACATCGGCGCCGTCATAGGCCCATTTCAGATAGCCGGCGCCCCAGGTGAACCCGCCGCCGAAGGCAGCCAGCACGAGGTTGTCGCCCCGGCGCAGCTCTTTTTCCCAGTCGTAGAGGCAGAGTGGGATGGTGGCCGCCGTGGTGTTGCCGTACCGGCTGATGTTGAGCATCACCTTGTCCATGTCGATGCCCATGCGCCGGGCCGTCGCGTCGATGATGCGCAGGTTGGCCTGATGGGGCACCAGGTACCGCACATCGTCGCCGGTGAGTCCGTTGCGCTCCATGATCTCCGCCGACACCCCGGACATACCTTCCACGGCGATCTTGAACACCGACTTGCCCTCCTGATGCAGATAATGCATCTTCTGGTCAATCGTTTCGTGGCTGGGCGGGTTCAGGCTGCCGCCGCCGCGCATACAGAGCATGGGCCAGTTGCGCCCGTCCGTCCGCTCGATCGAGTCGATCAGGCCGTAGCCTTCCGTATCCGGCTCCAGGAGCACGGCAGCAGCGCCGTCTCCGAACAGCACGCACGTGTTGCGATCCGTGTAGTTGGTGATGGTGCTCATTTTGTCGGCGCCGATGACGAGCACCTTTTTGTGCTTGCCGCTCGCAATGAAGGCAGCGCCTGTGGAAAGCCCGAACAGAAAGCCGCTGCAGGCGGCGGAAAGATCGAATCCCCAGGCATTCTTCGCGCCGAGTTCCGCCTGTACCAGGCACGCCGTCGAAGGGAAAAGCATATCCGGCGTGACGGTAGCCACGATGATGGCCTCTACCTCCTCCGGCTCGACGCCGCGTTTCCGCAGCGCCTCCTTTGCGGCCTCCGCTGCCATGTAGGAGGTCGCCTTTTCCGGGTCCGAGAGAATGCGTCGTTCCTTGATGCCCGTCCGCGTCTGGATCCACTCGTCGGTCGTGTCGATCATGCGTTCGAGATCGGCATTGGTCAGGCGGTCTTCGGGCAGGAAGCGGCCTCCCGAAGTGATAGCTGCACGTGTCATAAAGTTACTCCGGGTAAGCGAAACAAAGGGATCAACTGTTAATCAGGGCAGCGATAGAGCCGGAGACATTGTGCTCTACCATTCGGGCGGCGTTCAGGATCATTAACTCGATGGCCCTGCCCGACGAACCACCATGCCCTATCAGCACGTTGCCGTTGACGCCTAGCAGGGGCGCGCCGCCGTACTCCTCGTAGTCGAACCGGCGCCGGATGCCCTTCAGCACTTTGCCCACCGTCATCTTTTCCTCAGGCGACAGGCCATGACGCGCCATCTCGGCCTCCACCATTTTCATAAAGGTCGTTGCCACGCTCTCGCCGAGTTTGAGCATCACGTTGCCCACGAAGCCGTCGCATACGACCACATCGGCTGCATGGCGCATCAGGTCGCGCCCTTCAATGTTGCCGCAGAAGTTGACGCCGGGCGTCGTCTGCAAAAGCTGGAAAGCCGCCTTGACCTGCTCATTCCCTTTTCCCGGCTCTTCGCCGATGTTCATCAGGGCAACGGTCGGGTTGTCCCGCTTCAGCACGTTGCGGGCATAGACGGTTCCCATTTGCGCGAACTGCGCTAGGTGTTCCGGTTTGCAGTCTACGTTGGCTCCTGCATCGATCAGGATGCAGAAACTCTCGGAGGTCGGGTAATAGCCAATTACAGAGGGACGGGCAATGTTCGGCTGGCGTCCGAGGATAAAAAGCGAGGCCGCCATGACGGCTCCGGTGTTGCCGGCGCTCAGGAAGGCATCGGCATGGCCCTGTTTGTGCGCGCCCAGCCCGAGATGGATCGAGGAGCGCTGCTTGGTCTTGACCGCAATGGAAGGGGACTCGCCCATCCCGATCACTTCAGGGGCGTCTATCACGTCAATAGGCAAGCTCCCTGACGGATCATGGGAGGAAAGTACGGCCCGAACGGCAGATTCCGGTCCGAACAAGAGCACGCGAAGCGCATCAGGCGCCTGGGTTGCAGCCCGGACAGCACCCTCCACCACCACCGATGGAGCCGCATCGCCGCCCATTGCATCTACCGCAATTCGAATAGCCATTGCAGGGATCGTTTCGCTAATTCCGGTGATGTGATGCAGTCCGGCCGGCGCGGAACGGCGACTCTGAACAAGAAGCGACGGCCCATTCGGCAAAGCGTCAAATGCCCCTCCTGCGGAGCGCGCCGCCCCGGCGCTCGCTCCTAGATCTGCTCCTTGCGCTCGATGACCTTGCGACCCCGGTAGTGGCCGCAGGACGGGCAGGCGCGGTGCATCATCTTGGCAGAGCCGCAGTTCGGACACTCCATCACTTCCGGCTTCTTTATGCTGTTGTAGTAAACGGCGCGGCGCTTCGCGGTGCGGGCGCGGGAGTGTTTTCTTCGGGGATTGGCCATATTCGATACCTCAAATTATTGACTTCAAACGGGACCGTTGGTCCGCTCTATTCCGTGTTCAACCAGGATTGTCCTCGGAGCGAAGCTTGCGGAGGGCTTCCCACCGAGGGTCAACGGCTTCGTCTCCGGCAGGCGCCCCGAAACGGGTAGGAATCTCGATTCCCTCCGCGCCGGGCGCTATTTTCCGCGTCGGAATCGCCAGAACAAGGGTGTCATGCACCACCTCCGTCAGGTCGATCTGCTGATCGCTCGGCATCAGCACGCGCACGTCATCATACTGCTCTGCCTGTTCTTCGGTAACGAGTTCCGGAGGAGCAAAAAGCAACCGGTGCGTCCCACTTACAGGCTGCTCAAACAACACGAGCGTCCGGTCGCACTCCAGCACGGCATCTGCCTTTACCTGGAGCGTGACCAGCAGGCGCTGGTTGAAAAAATCCAACTGCGCATCTACCTGAATGTTGGAAAACAGGTCCGGGTCCAGATCCAGCGCCTCCGGCTGCGGATCCAGAACAAACGTGTGCGTTCCCTCGCTCAGGTGCGAAATATCGAGACGAAGCATAGGCTATCCGGCACATAAAAAGCAGGCTACCGAGAGGGTAGCCTTTGCTCTGTTCCGATCTGGAAAGCTCAGACTTACCAAGATAGAGCATAGATGTTTCTTTTCAAAAAAATACGCCGGGCAGAAACGTTAAAAACCCTTGAACCTGAACGCATTGGCGCTGCAGGTCTGGATAATTTTAATTCTGCAAAATCGTCCAAAGGTTGCTTGAAGTTATAGGAGGGAATGGTTACCATGACAACGTATGTGATTACATTCCGGTAATACGGGAGCCGGGGCGCAACCCTGTTCGGCTTCCATTCTGTCCTCCGCCCTGGCGTCAGGAAGCTGGATAGAAATACGCTGTTGCTCTGAACCCACCCCTCAGCCCACCACAACGCATAAGGCACAGAGGGCCTTTCTGCAAGACCGCATATGTTAACAACCTGTGGATAACTTGTCGGCCTGTGTGCGGTTTTGCCATCCGGGCGGGAGGAGGGTTCGTGGATTTTTGTAGAGTGGTCAGCGCACGCCCGGCAAACTGCCGATAAGCGCCTTTTTTTGTCATCCAGTACGATTCTATGACCTGTTGAAAACTTGTGGATGGAGTGTGGAGATCTGTTTTTGCTGCACGAGCGGTAGGTATGTGTCAAGACACTGATTGTTAATAACTCGTGTATATGTAGCCCGAACGCGGCGCTGTCGTCTGGAGAAGCTTCTCATTGCTGAGCGATGCGAGGTGGATGCCGCGACCGGCTCCCTGGAGGCGCAAGACAGTTTTTTGCCAGGCCCACCGTCAGGTTTCCGGTTGTAGGCGATAATGCCTCTTTAATGATTCCAGCATGGCCCAATCCCCTGAAGCTGTATGGAAGCAGTGTCTCGACATCATTCGGGACAACATCCCCCGGCAGAGTTTCAAGACATGGTTTGAACCGCTCAAGGCGGTGGGCCTGGAGGAGGAAGGAGAACAGATCAAGCTGACGGTGCAACTCCCCAGCCGGTTTTACTACGAGTGGCTGGAGGAGCATTACTATGCGCTCTTGCGCAAAACCATCACGAAGGTGCTAGGGGCGCAAGGCCGGCTCTTTTACGATATCGTCATCGAGCGCGACGATCTGGAGACGGGCTACGAGGGAGCCTCCATGCAACTGCCTGCCCGGCCCTCCGATGCTGCGCCCCAGGCGGCGCCCTCTCAGGGCAGCGCCTTCCCACGGGATCATCAGCCGCCGCCTCCGCGCCGCGTCCCGGAGCACGCCGCTGCGGCTGCTTCCCTGCCTTCACAACCCGCCCCCGGAGGCGCCGCGCCTTCCTACGCCGGACCCTCGCAGCCGCCTCCCGTCGCCAATCCTTTCGTCATCCCTGGCATCCAGAAAGCAAAGCTCGACAGCCAGCTCAACCAGAGCTACACGTTCGAGGGCTTCATCGAGGGCGATTGCAACCGGTTGGCGCGCAGCGCATCCCTTGCCATCGCGCAGCGACCCGGCGGAACCAGCTTCAACCCGTTTCTCGTCTATGGCGGCGTCGGCCTCGGCAAGACGCACCTCATCCAGGCTATCGGCAATTATGCCTTGCAGCACCGAAGCCCTCAGACGGTGCTCTACGTCTCCAGCGAGCGCTTCACGACCGAGTTCGTGCAATCCATCCAGCACAACCGCGTCAGCGAGTTTTCCCTCTTCTACCGGCAGATCGACCTCCTGATCGTGGACGACATCCAGTTCTTCGGCGGCAAGGAGAAAACCCAGGAAGAGTTCTTCCACATCTTCAATGCCTTGCACCAGAGCGGCAAACAGATCGTCCTCTCCTCAGACCGCCCGCCCCGCGACATTCAAGGCATCGAGGAGCGGCTGCTTTCCCGGTTTCAGTGGGGGCTTTCGGCGGATATGCAGCCGCCCGAACTCGAAACCCGCATCGCGATTCTCCAGCGCAAGGCCGAAGATGAGGGCGTCCATCTGCCCCATGAAATCATGGAGTTTATCGCGCACAACATCAAGAGCAATATCCGCGAACTGGAGGGCGCGCTGATCCGGTTGATGGCCCAGTCCGCGCTGCACAAACGCGAGCTTGATCTCAACCTTGCAAAAGAGGTGCTGCGCGACCTCATCAAGGATACGCGGATCAACCTGACTATCGAGGAAATCCAGCGCATCACCTGCGAGTACTTTCAGATCCCGGAGGACTTGGTCCGGGCCAAAACGCGCAAACGCGAAGTAGTTCAGGCGCGTCAGATTGCCATGTACTTCAGCAAAATGCTGACCCAGCATACCCTGAAAGCCATCGGACTGCATTTCGGCGGACGAGACCACTCTACGGTGATCCATGCCCACCAGAGCGTGGAAGACCAGATGGAGACCGACCCCAAATTCTACGACATGATCGAGGAGGTCCGCCACCGGATCGAACTTCGCAGCCGGTAGCAGGAGCCGGCGGCTGTGCGGTTTTTTCTGCTGAAACCCACGCCTTCCTGACAAACAGTGGATCCCTGAACGGCTTTCAACGTTATTGAAGTCCGCCCTTTTTCAAACTTTTGCCCTGTAAAACCATGCGCTTCACTGCATCCAGCGCCGACCTTCTAAAGGCGCTTACCACGGTTGGCGGCGCGGTGCCGTCGAAGAGCACGCTGCCGATTCTCGAATGCATCCTGTTTGAACATGACCGGGAGTCGGACACGCTGCGCCTGAGCGCCACCGACCTGGAAATCTCCATCGTGCAGCAGTTCCCGGTTCATTTCGAGAGCAACGGCAAGTCCGGCGGCTCACGGGTGGCCGTGCCGGCCAAGCGCCTGATCGATACGCTGCGCGCCCTGCCGGATCTGCCCATCCAGTTCTCGGCGGATGAAAGCTTTAACATTGCGCTGAAGACCGACCAGGGGCATTACAAAATGGTAGGCCACGACGGCGCAGACTATCCGGCGCTGCCTGAGCCGGAAGGCGGCCTGCGCATCGAGGCGGACGGCAAGCTGCTCCGCCATGCCATTCAAAAAACGAGCTTCGCCGTCAGCAAGGATGCGCTGCGTCCTGCGATGATGGGGGTATATTTCCAGATCTCACAGGAGGGAGGCCGCGTGGTAGCCACGGACGGGCACCGGCTGGTGAAGCTGCTGCTGGAGGAGTTGAAGAGCGAGGAGCCTGCCGGTTTTATCGTTCCAGAGAAAGCGCTCACCCTGGCTGGACGCATCGCCACGACCGATGAATGCGTCATCTCGGTGCAGAGCGGGTACGTGGGCTTCAACTACGGCGCCTCGCGCGTGATGGCCCGCCTGATCGACGAAGCCTATCCGAATTACGAAGCCGTGATCCCGGTCGAGAATGACCGCCGCCTGGTGGTCAACCGCGATGCCATGCTGGCCGCCGTCAAGCGCGTCGGGCTGTACTCTTCGAGCATGACCAACCAGATCCGCCTGGCGCTCGATGCGAAAACGGTGGAGGTTTCCGCAGAGGACATCGAACGCGCCAGCGAGGCGCGCGAGGTAGTCCTCTGCGAGTACGACAGCGAGCCGATGGTTATCGGGTTCAACGCGGTCTACCTGACGGAAGTGTTGAACAACATCGATTCGGAAGAGGCCGTGTTCGAGTTCAGTTCGCCCAACCGTGCTGGCGTCGTGACGCCGCACGATCAGGAAAAAGGCGAGGACATGCTCATGCTCATCATGCCGGTCATGCTGAACACCTATGCGTGATTGCCGGAGCCGGATCAAAACGAAACATACCTGATTTCGATGCGACCGTCGCGGACACGGGTGTCAAAGCGGGCCTGCGGGCGGGTGGCCGGTCCGTGAACGATGCTGCCGTCGCGCAGATCGAAAACAGAGTCATGCCAGGGACACGTCACGCGGCAGTCCTGGATGTCGCCTTCTTCAAGCGGGCCGCCCGCGTGGCTGCACACTGAACCAATGGCGAGGATGCGACCGTCGCAGCGGTAGAGCAGGATGCCCTTGCCGTCCACGTCCACGCGCTTTGCTTCCGCTTCAGGCAGGTTTTTATCTTCCAGCACCGGCGTCCAGCCCTCGGGGCCCTCAAAGTCATCGCTGTGATCGACGCCCACGCGCTGCTGATACACCAGGTGCCCACCCAGCCACGCGGAGGCCGCCATCAGTCCGAGTGCAACCGAGGAGAAGAAAAGCGCGCGTTCGCGGTTGCCTCGCTTCCGGTCCTGGATCGAGAGCAGGTACAGGACTACGTTCACATCGTTGAGCAGCGCGTGCAGGGTCGCCGTCGTGACGGCGGGCTTCCGGATAACAGAGTAATCAGCCAGCCCCGCAAGAGCAGTCGGCACGGCGGCCACCGTACCGGCGGTGGTCAGGAAATCAGCCGCTCGTTCTGCATAGCGGTCTCCCTTGACCGAGGCGATCACGTCGAAAACTCCGGCGAAAGCCCAGGCCCCGATAGCAACGTCGGTCAGCACCGGGTGCAGCGGGTGGCCGAGCCAGGTGCCATGCAGCAGGTCAGCAAGCTTGCGAGCCGGCTTCCCGCCCTTCATGACCGCTTCGTGGATGGACCGCGACAGCTTCAGGCCGGTGTCGCTCAGGCCAGGTATCTGTTCGACCAGACTGGCAACGCGTTTGGTGAGCATCATAAGCTTTGTCTCAGATAGGGTGGAGTGTAGTGTCATCAGCCGCGCCGCATCGGCTGCAGGCGCCGATGCAGGGATGAAAAAGACCCATTGGATTCATGGTACTCTCCGGCGCATTTTTCTGCTGTAATGGATTAGTAATGTCTCTGAAACGGTTTGGAAGTTAAAGGCAGGGCAGGGAAAGCAGAAAGCCGGAGAGTAGAGTTCCTCTCTGCCGCCCGGAAGAAACAGAGCGGTTCCGGATCTCCTGCCGTATATTTGCGCGGCAACTTTCTTATCTGAAGGCGAAATGTACCAGCGGATCGTCGTAAAACTGGGCACAAGCGTGCTTACCGGAGGGTCATCCCGGCTGGACCGTGCGCACATGGTGGAACTCGTGCGGCAATGCGCCGCGCTGAACCGGCAGGGCCGGGATCTGCTGATCTGTACCTCCGGAGCCATTGCGGCGGGCCGCGAACGCCTGGGGCTGCCGTCTGCCCCTGCCACCGTTACGGCCAAGCAGATGCTGGCTGCCGTGGGGCAGAGCCGGCTGATGCTCGTCTGGGAGAGCCTTTTCGAGTTGTATGGCATTCACGTGGGGCAGGTGCTGCTCACCCGCGCCGACGTAAAGGATCGCAACCGGTTTCTGAACGCCCGCGATACACTGCAAGCGCTGCTGGAACACCGGATCGTTCCGGTAATCAACGAAAACGATGCCGTAGCGACGGCGGAAATCAAGGTCGGCGACAACGACAACCTCTCGGCGCTCGTCGCAGTGCTGACCGAGGCCGACCTGCTGCTCCTGCTCACCGATCAGGAAGGACTGTTCACGGCAGACCCGCGCACCGATCCGGACGCTACGCTGATCGAGGAAGTGGCAGCCATCGACGAATCGTTGTGGAAGCTGGCCGGGGGCAGCGTGAGCGGGTTGGGCGTGGGCGGTATGACCACCAAGTTGCAGGCCGCCGATGTCGCCCGCCGCGCCGGGGTGGATGTGGTGATCGCAGCCGGTCGGGAAGTGGATGTTATTCGCCGCGTCGCTGCCGGGGAGCGGGTGGGGACGCGCTTTCCGGCGCTGGCGACACCGCTGGAAAACCGCAAGCGCTGGATCTTTGCCGGACAGGTTCCGGGTGGAAGGCTGGTGGTGGACCGCGGCGCGGCGCTGGCGCTTTGCGATCGGGGCGGCAGTCTCCTGCCGGCCGGGATCACCGCCGTGGAAGGGCGTTTTGAGCGCGGCGACACGGTGCTTATTTTGGACGAGAGCCGGAACGAACTGGCGCGTGGCATTGCCCGCTACGACAGCGAGGACCTGGAGCGCATCAAAGGCCGCCGTTCCGACCAGATCGCCGACTGCCTGGGCTATGTCTACGGTCCCGTCGCCGTCCACCGCAACGACCTTATTATGGTTTGAATGGCGCCTGGGGCCCCCGGCAGACCCTTTCTTGCACTTTCTTGATCTGACTGAAAAACCATGACCGACCTGGAGCAGATGGGCCGTGCAGCACGGACGGCAAGCCGCCGGCTGGCGGTTTTGAGCACGAGGCAGAAAAACGAGGCGTTGCTGTCCCTGGCCGAGGCGCTGGAGGCGCTGGCCGACGCCGTGCTGGAGCAGAACGCCCTGGACATCGAAGACGGCCGCCGCAAGGGCCTGACCGAGGCAGTGCTGGACCGGCTCTTGCTGACGGAAAAGCGCATGGCCGGGCTGGCCGCCGACGTGCGGCAGGTCGCGGAACTGCCTGACCCGGTCGGCGCTGAAATGGAAAGCCGCGTCCTGCCCAACGGGATGCGTCTGAGCAAGCGCCGCATTCCCATCGGCGTGCTCGGTGTGATTTACGAAGCGCGACCCAACGTGACGGTCGATATCGCTTCGCTGTGCCTCAAAACGGGAAACGCCGTCATCCTTCGGGGCGGCAGCGAAACCCTGCGCAGCAACCGGGCGCTGGCGGGTGTCGTGCAGCAAGCCCTGGAGCGGGTCGGGCTGCCGCAGACCGCCGTGCAGTACATCGACAGCCCGGAACGCGAACTCGTGGGCCGTTTGCTGAGGCTCGACAAATACGTGGACATGATCGTTCCGCGCGGCGGGGAGGGGTTGCACCGGCTCTGCCGGGAGCAGAGCACGATCCCCGTCATAACGGGCGGCATGGGCATCTGCCACATCTTCGTGGACGAGAGCGCCAACCTCGAACGGGCCGTCGACATCGTGGAAAATGCCAAGGTGCAGCGTCCGAGCGTCTGCAACGCCCTGGATACGCTCCTGGTGCATCGGGCAATCGCGCCCGCCTTCCTGCCTTCCGCGGCGCGGCGGCTGGCCGGAAGCGGCGTAGAACTGCACGCAGATAGCGAAGCCTTTGCGATGCTCGATGGAAACGAGGCAAAGGTCGTCCCGGCAGGCCCTGATGACTTCGATCAGGAATGGCTGTCGCTGATCCTGGGCATCAAGGTCGTGGACGGGCTTTCCGAGGCTATCGAGCATATCCACGCGCACAGCACCGAACACTCCGACAGCATCCTGACCGAAAACTGGAAAAACGCCAACCGCTTCGTCGACGAGGTCAATTCGGCGGCGGTGTACGTCAACGCGAGCACGCGCTTCACCGACGGCGGACAGTTCGGCCTCGGCGCGGAGGTCGCCGTCAGCACGCAGAAGCTGCACGCACGCGGCCCGATGGGCCTGGAAGAACTGACCACCTACAAATGGATCGGCCTCGGCGACGGTCACATCCGCGAATAGCCTTTGCAAAGGGTGGATGTGAGAATTCAGCGAGCGCCTCTCGGTCCTCATCCTGCTCGAAAGCTTCTTTGTAATCGTCTGGCAAACGATGCCGACTCCGGAACCACCCTTCGGGTCAGCAGGTGAGTTCGTATCCTTTAGCACACAGATAGCACAGGCTGTTTGAGACGAAACAAGCAACTATGGAAGCAGGAGAATATGTTGGGACGCTGCCGAAGACTGACCCACTGTATGCTTTCCTGAAGGATGATGTCCTGAAGGAGGTGCTGGGCCTCCCTGAACCTGACCCTGTATTTGAGGTTCATGCGTTGCATCCAGATGCGCTTGCCATGCGCTATACGGAGCGCCATTCCGGCGTGGAAATCGTCTGCAAGTTTTACGGCAACAAGCTTCCTGCCGGAGACGATGATCCCGGCCCCGAGTATTTCAGGGCGCGTATGTGGGATGAGTTCAACAAGATGCGCAAGGTCTGGGAGCTAGGCTTCGACGCGCCCCCTTACCGAATCGTTCGTCCCCTGGCGGTTTGCGAGGACATTCATTACGTCATTGCCGAAGAATACATCTCCGGCCCGATGCTTGATGCCTTCCTGAAAGCAGCGGCAGAGCAGCAACGTCATGCCCCCTTGTACGACCGGCTAACGGATCTGGCCGGCTTCCTGGCCCGGCTTCATACGCGCTCGGAGACCGGCAGGCAGGTTGCCGCGCAGGACGGGATCGACTATTTCAGCAAGGTCATCGGCCAACTTGCAGAGAAAGAGGTCATTTCATCCCAGGAACGCAAACGACTGGAACGACTCAGGGACCGTTGGGACAGGAAAGGCGTGCTCGGCGCGGCAGCGGAAGTAACCCTCCACGGTGATGCCACGCCTATCAATTTCGTTTTCTGCGATCATGGCGAAGTGGTGGCTATTGATCTCGAACGGGTAGGGCCGGGCGATGCCATGAAGGACGTGGGCTGCGTAGCCGCCGAGGTGCATCATGCTTTTTACCGGACCACCGGAGACCCCGATGCCGGCAGACCGTTCGTCCGGCACTTTCTGGATGCTTACGCAGAGCGCCGAAGCAGCAGCCGGAAAGATCTTGAAACGATGGACGCTCGCGTGCGCTTCTGGACCGGCGTGACGGAACTCCGCATCTGCCGCAATGATTGGCTCGATCTCGATTACCGGCAACGCCTCCTCATGAAAGCGGAAGAAACCCTGGATCATGAAGACTAAAGCCATCCTTTTCGATTTTTACAACACGTTGCTCAACATCAGGACGGACGAGCACGCCCCGGATGTCTGGCTCAACCTGGCCCGCTTTTTCAGCTATCAAGGGCTTCGGACGGATGCAGGGGCGCTGCATGATGCGTTTTTTGCCCGGATGCGAGCGATGCAGCAGGAAAGCGGCGAAACCTGGCCCGAAATAAATATGATGCGAATCTTCCAGTCGGTGCTTGGGGACCTGGGCTACAGAGGACCTGACCAGTTCTGCATCCAGGTGGCGCAGCTTTTCCGTGCGCTCAGTATGCGTCACTTTGAACCTTTCTCGGATACCTTGCCAGCGCTCCAGTCGCTGCGTGAACGGTTCAAGCTGGGCTTGATCTCGGACGCCCAGCGGATCTTCATAGAACCGGAAATGGAAAAGGCAGGTCTGGCAGGCTTTTTTGACGCGCAGATCATCTCGTCCGACTATGGCTTCCGGAAGCCGGACCCGCGCCTCTTCAACATGGCGCTCGAAGCGCTAGGCGTTGCTGCCGAAGAAAGCGTCTACATAGGCGACAACGCCTATCGCGACGTATGCGGGGCGCAATCGGCAGGTCTCTGCAGTATTCTCGTGCAGCGCCATGAGGCATTCGACGAAGAGAATCGTCGGAATTGCAGGCCCGACATGATTCTGAATACCCTGGATGAGATCCTGCTCCGCCTCGCTGTCGCCTGAACGCCGTCTCTCCGTTTCCTGCGGTTCTTTGTTTCGTGGCGAAAAGATGACGCCTCGGATCAGGTTTTCTCTATACTGCCCATCTATGCAAGAAACCCGGCAGGCGCTCAGGGCTGGTTCGTTCCTGCCTTGCCTTCAACTTGCCAGACCATTTCCGAAGGTAGGAACCGGTTCTCAGGCTGAACAGGTTATTCTGATCCCTTTCCCGGTTTGCGGTGGGCCGATACGCCTGGAGGCATTGTGAGGAGTACAGACTACTGTATGCCGGTAAGATCCACAGGGGTTGTTCACCAGAAGGGTGCGTCATAGCGTCTGGCCTGACAGTCTCTCAGACACGCACAAGCTTGTTGCGTTCCGGCCTGAAACTACAGGTCGGTTCTTCCGTGAAAGGGGAGGTCTTTGCGTCACCTCCGTTTCCTGCCGTGCCGAAACAGGCTCCCCGAACTTTCTTCATTCTGTTTGCTCTCTGGCTGATGATGTTCTCGTCGAGCAGCCAGATCATCATCGTTGCGCCGATCCTGCCGGTGATCGGCCGGGCGCTTGCCATCCCGGAAGCAGTGCAGGGGACGCTTATCACGGCCTATGCCGTCATGCTCAGCCTGTTCGCGCTCATCATCGGGCCAATCTCGGACAAGTTTGGGCGACGGCGCGTGTTGCTGCTCGGCTCCGCCTCGATGTCGGCGGCGCTGTTTCTGCATGGCGTCGCGGACAGCTATTTCTCGCTGCTTGTCGTCCGGGCGCTGGCTGGCGCGGCGGGGGGAATGCTCAGCG